>NZ_JAMPNS010000002.1:0-15778 GCF_028479465.1 Providencia sp. PROV208
TCAAACACATGTAATTTATTACGTAGTGTGATTAATAACGGGAACTTAATAGTTCCCGTTTTTTATTGTCACATTTGAAATGGTTATCAAAAAGTTATCAAAACGAATTATCAAAATAGCCTATATTATCTACTGATAATTTATATCTTAATGATATCGTCCTAAGGGAATTTGGTATGAGAGTATTTAAGTATAGAGGTGGGGATGATAAGGTGTTTTCAAGGGACTTATCTTCATTAGAACAGGATTATTTTTGGTCTCCTAATTATGGCAATCTAAATGATCCATGTGAAGGTCTAGTACTAACAGATCAAGTCTTTGAACAATTAAATGTTTTAAATAATGTGTTTGGTAATGCAGAACAAACTTCTTTTATTTCACTTGATTCAGTGAAAGAGGCATTTAGAGATTTAATTGCTATTAAAGATAAGTCCGGAATTTACTCTTTAAGCAAAACTTTTACTGATGAACTATTATGGGCACATTATGCTAATAGCCATTATGGCTTTTGCATTGAATATGATTTAGATAAATTGTGCGACTTTGAAAGTACTAAATATTCTATTTTTGATGTCATATATCAAAATAAGCCACCAGTAATGAATTTTGACAGCATGTTTGCCTCAGAAAATCAAAATAAGACTCTCCAAAAATTAACAAGTGTAAAATCTAAGAGATGGCAGTATGAAGAAGAAATCAGAATTATCACTCCAAGTGAGGGTAAACAGTATTACGATTTCAGAGCTGTAAAGTCTATATATTTTGGTTTGCGAATGGAAAAGAAAAAGATACGGTTGATTATGGAAACCCTTCAAGGAAGGGGAATTAAATATTTCCAAATGCAATTGAAAGCCAATTCGTATGAGTTGACACATCAATCCATAGATGATTTATATCCTACAAAACAAAAATACAAATATTCAATTTCCCCCATAGATGAATATACTATTGATGTGCAAAGCTTAGACGAGAAATGGAGTAAATATAAGTCTTACTTATTTAAATTGGCAGAGATAGCTAGAAGAGAACCATACTGCCAAGAGGTCACTATGGTTGCTCTAGATACTACACAAAGTACAATTGATAATCCTATTTTCTTTGCACAATTAAAGAGAAAGGAGTACAGGCATAAGAATATATATTTAACTATCAATGAGATAGATGATATTTTTGCGCTAATTGATGATTTGGATGAAAACTATGCAGCATCCATCCTAAAGCTTAACTAGCAACCAGTCTTTACCTCTATCATCATTATACCTATCGGTTTGCTGTTGGTTTTTATGACCCAGCAAATCTTTAGTGTTTATCCCTTGCTCGCGATACAGCCTTTCAGACAAAGAACGCTGTTCATGAAAAGAAGCTGGCGTTCCTTCACCCCAATCAATATCAGTTTTATTTCGCGCCTTTTTAAAATTTGTTGTTATTGTATTTGCTGTGACTTGCTCACCACGATTTGCTTGAGAGGTTGTATGGAAATAATGGATCAGATACTGACTGACAACGCGGTCACGACATCTTGAAATAACTTCTCTCAATGACATATTCAATGCATCAGATTTTAGCGCTAATGGAATAGCTAATTTACTCCCAGTCTTTTCTTGTGTGATATGTAAATGGTCATCCCAAATATCACTAAACTTCATTGCTGAAATATCGCCAAGTCGTTGTCCAGTAATTACCGCTAATAGCATCGCATTACCTAAATACTTATGCTGTTTATTAGCAATATCAAATATTTTTTGCCACTCTTCCAAGTTTAAGCGCTGGCGGGTGATCCGTCGTTTTGGCTGCTTAGTGGCGAGTGCAGGGTTATACCCTGGTGGAACTTCACCAGCATGCTGAGCCTCTCTAAACACATCGATTAATACAGACCGAATAACTTGAGCCATGCGATGTTGGCCATTAGATTTATATTCATCAAGTATTGATGCGATATCTCTCGCATCAACTGCTGGCAAAGGCTTCATTGCGAGAGAGTGGCGCATTAGGTCCACAGGTTTTCTTTTTTGCTTATATGTGTTTTGTTTTATATCACCGTCAGCAAGGCGCTCTTCTTGTATTACCCAGTAGCGATCTAGCCAAGTGTTTACGGTGATCTCTTTACCTTTAATTCTTGCTACTCTATCACTGATCGCCATGACTTGACGGCTGCGTTGTTCCGCTAATCGGTTATTAGCTTCAATAGCAATTTCACGAGCTTCAGCCTCATTGTCACCGAGGGCATGATATTTTCCAGTTATAGGGTGGCGATAACGCCAATAAACCTTGTTAGCTTTTCTGCTAAATAGTGGGTAGAGATTAGGGATATTGACGTTATTTTTACGTGGACGGGCAGCCATCGTTTAAAATCCTTTGTAATTTTGGGTTATCACTCTTATTGATAACCGGTGATGTCAAATTACCGACTAAGTCGGCATCTTCTCTCACGCGCCAAATACCACCTTCTTTTTGTGCTGGTGGATAGAACAAGCCACTCCTAGCATAGCGTTGTAATGTCCCCAGTCGAGGAGGGCGACTTCTATAACGTTCGCTCGCCCATTCCTCCAAAGTAAGCATTTGCATAATTACCTCCACATTCTGCCGCATACAGATTAAGTATATTTTAGCCACAATATAAATAAGACCACTGACAGTAATTAAGCACATATTTACCCGTATGGACTGATGCCAATGGTCTTATTTATATTTAGAAAAAGAGGCGGGATGGCACCACCAAAAATTATCAATAACTAAAACACCAATAGAGATGATAATGAGAACCTGAACTAACTTAGCCACATCAGGCGGCTGTGGTATTCTTGGTAGCCCTACACAACCAAGAGAATTTGAAATGCTAAAATCAACCTTAATTTCTAAATGTCTTTATCAATGCAATATGATCACTGACGTAAAAGGTGGTGAATATGCGGTGCAAAGTATTTTTACTGAGTATTTTCCAAAGCATTCTTTTGATAAATGGAACACCGAATTGTCTGATGATGTTGCTAATCGCTTTCTAGATCTCTCAAAAGGTAGTTCCCAAATACGTGTTGATTCTTTTATTAAAGACCTTTGGGATCTTTAATTGCGGAAAATGCGCCATATTGATGTTGGGTGGTTTTTCCGAACGCATTAGCTTCTTGTTCTAGCGAATTTCTATCCAACATTAAGGTTTCAGTAGTTTTAGCGATAAATGATAAGTAATCAGCAGCGACCGCACCATTAGTGTTTAAGTAACACACCGCGGCGCCATTGACTTTTAGCTCAATAATATTGCCAGCGCTTTCATTTGTTACTCTGGACATGCTAATCACCTCGCAAAATCAAATTAACTATGCACTAATAGTGACTTTACAGCGTTCGGTCTGCTCGAAAATTTCATCATCGAGTTTTTCTATCTTGCGCTGCAGATCTTCTTTTTCTTGCTCGTACAGAGCCTGTTTAGCCTTAAGCGAATCTAGCGTTTTAAATTCAGCGGCCTTTTGAAGGATCCATGCCTGCGCATCTTCCTGCGACATTGGCACGCTAAAGGTTACGATTGGTTCATTTTGGTTGGCTTGCATTGTATTCACCTAGTAGTTATCTCGATGAATCAAATATAGCAATGAGTATTAAATATAGCAATGGGTATATTTTGTTTATTTTATAGAATCTTGTATCGACATGAAAATAAAGGAATTATATTTCATCCTCTATAAAAATACGAAAGGCTATTGAAATTTACGAGGAATAATTCTTGCAAATTTTAGTTGAGAATATAAAGTATAAAACAATTTACTGTATAAATACACAGTAATGGACCAAAAGCTATAATGTTATATTCGAGAGGAATGAGACGATGGTGATAGTTTTGGTGAGGGATGGGGTTGGTGAATATAGAGAGGTGCTTGTTAGTCTAAGGACAACAACAAGCTACCTTCTAAAATCGCGAACAAGAAAAACAACTACGCCGATAAATAGAGCAGAGGATAATTCAACCAATGGGACTCTATTATCATCAACGGATAGGAAGCCATGATTACCGCCATCTAGAAATTTATATACAGATATAGAATTATTTACCTGTGCTATCACTAGATCGCCTGTTCCTGGAGTTATCTCTGTATCCACTATGGCAATACTTCCACTTGGTGCTTCTGCGCACCCAGTATTGCGATTTAGGACATATGCCCGATAAGATGCTAAAGGTTTACCTACCGGAGATATAACGAAATCATCGGTTTCACCAGACTCATCCCAAACTGAAATATTAAGCGACTTATCCAGCCTAAACTTCTGATCATTGTTGGGACCTTCCATTTCGCCAATGCCATTCGCTAGCCAGTCAACGTTCACACCTAGCGCATTAGCTATGTCAACCAATTTAACCGAGCCTTTAGCTTTTCCATTGACTAGGCGCCAAATAGTAGGCTGAGCAACTCCTGATGCTTCTGCTAAAGCACCCTGAGTCATATTGTCTCTATATTTCATAGCCTCTTGAAGGCGTTCTGATAGCGTCGTTTTCATGAATGCGAATTTATAGGCATGCGTATTAAAAATCAAATCCTCATTGCTATTGTATAAATTAATACTCATTGCTATTATTTGTCTCACGACAATACTTAAAGGGTTAGAAAATGAAAAGTATGGCAATTCAAAAAGCAATTGATATCGCAGGAGGACAAAAAAAGCTCGCAGACCTATGCGGTGTTAGTCAGCCTACTGTATGGCGCTGGCTTCACGGTGGTGGTGTAGATGCGAGATTGGTTATGTCCATCGTGAAAGCCACTAATAATGAGGTTACGCCTCATGAAATAAGACCAGATTTGTATGAATTAATTGGAACGGGAAAACAATAACAAAACTAACTAATTGAGTTAACTACCAACTAAACAACGGAATTGTAGATATGTGCAAACAAACACTAAAAGAAGTCGTGAAAGAAATGTGCAAAGCATTCCCTGGTGGTCGTTCAGCGATGGCGGGGGCTTTGGGGATATCAGAAACCACTTTCAACAATAAGCTGTATGAAAAGAATGGTTGTCGATTCTTTGAGCATGACGAATTAGAGGCAATAGAAGAACTGTCGGGAACTAAGTTGCTGGTGGAGTATCACCTAGATCGCCATGGCATGACAGGGATGGAACCCATTGAAGCTGAAAAACTCGATCAGGTTGAGTTGTTTGATATTCGAATGAAGTTAGGTGCAATGCAGGGCGCGCTTGCCGTTTTAATTCAAGAAAGCATAGCTGATGGCATTTTAACTGGCGATGAAATCACTGCGATAAACAAAAAATCTCAAAAGGTTTTTGCTTATGCAAAGCACTTTATTGATTCACTACCTGTTGTTTATGGGGTTAAAGCGTAATGACCAACTTTAGGAAGGTTGACGCTCAGGATATGCGGTCCCGAGCGTCGGTGCTAATAACAACTTTTGTGGAGCAACTACTAGCATGAACAGTGTATGCCAAATTCAACCAATAAAGCAATTTAGATGCTTACCAGTCTCGAAACAAGGTTCGCTTCAATATGTAGAAATCATAACGTCAGCAGATGAGTCGGGCAACTACCGGAGAAATGAGAAATTGGTAGATATCGCTGAGTTGAGAAGTGACTGGGCTAACTTTTACTTCAACAGCAAAGGCGAGGCACATGACTGATGAAGATCCAAATAATCTCAATCGCATTTATCTCGACAAGCGCGGCATTCCTGTCCGTGTTGTTTGTTATGACCGGGAAAAGATGTGGGTCATTTACATGCGAGAAGGCTATGAGCATGAATGTTTTGCTCCGTTATACAAATTTAAAGATGAATTCAGAAGAGTCGAGTAGGTAGCAACTATGAGCGTAAAACTATCAAGTTATGTTTGGGATGGCTGTGCGCCAGCAGGTTTGAAGATAACCTCGGTTGCTATCATGGCTCGTCTCGCTGACTTCTCAAACGATGAGGGAGTGTGCTGGCCATCGGTACCGACAATTGCTCGTCAAATCGGTGCAGGTGAAAGCACAGTACGTACCGCTATCAAAGATTTAGAAAAAGACGGTTGGTTATCAAGAGAAAAGCGCCGTAAAGGCAACCGTAATGCGAGCAATATCTATCAGCTTAATGTTAATAAATTAGCTTCAGCAGCGAGAGCCGCATTACCTCAACCAGCAGAATCTGATACGTCAAATCCTGACGCGTCAAAATCTGTTGCATCAAAATCTGTCCCGTCAGAATCAAGCAAAGATAATCGTTTTGACCCGTCAGAATCTGGGGGCGATCCGTCAGTAACTTCAAAACAAGATCCATCAGTAACTAACTCTTCGTCGCAGAATTCTAGCGAATCCAGCGACAAGCCTAAAATTGATTTTTTAAATCGTTACCCAGAGGCGGTGATTTACAGCGCCAACTTCCAGAGATGGGGATCCGCGGATGACCTCAAATGTGCGGAATGGCTGTTTAGCCGCAAGTGTGAAGTTTTCAAAGAGCTTGGGCTGCAAGAGCCGAAAGAGCCAAACTTCACTGAGTGGGCTAATGATGTTCGCCTGATGGTGAGTCAAGACGGTCGCACCCACAAAGAGATTTGCCAATTCTACAAACGCGTTAGCCAGGATGAGTTCTGGAAGAAAAATGTTCAGTGCCCAAGAACGCTACGTACCCAGTGGGATGATTTAACCCTCCGTTTAGCAGGTGAGCAAAAGGTTTCCATCGACCAAGTTCAGCGTGATGAATCATTCACTCGCATTATCGGCTCACATTCTAAACCTCGAAATCGCATCGAAGAAATTGCGGCAGAGCTAGCGGGTAAATCAGGTGTGCGTCGAATGAGCGATTTTGTTGGACGCAAGGCATGGGCAGGTATTTGGCAACAGGCAGCAGAACAAGCAGCGAGAGAGGTGACAGCATGATTTCAGCACAAAAGCGTCGGTATATTGAGTACACAACACATTTCAACGGTAGGACTTTTTGCCGCGATGATCTTTTCAGTGAATTCAACATGAAAAAACGGGCTGGAGCGACAGCTATTATCAAATCTTTATTGAACTATGGATTGATTTATCAAGATCAGGACGGGCTTTATCGTGTATCTGCTAATTGTGAGCACATGCTAAAAGAGGGGAAGTTTCGTTCTCATGATTCCTCTGCGAGTGCAAACGGGATTGCTGCTGAATCTGCTTTATTCGCTTTAGTTCGGAAATTTGATGCACTACTGGCTGGAGTCAGAGGATGAGTATATCACTCGTATTGCCATTTCCACCAAGCGTAAATGCGTGTTGGCGTAATGTGAATGGCAGAACACTAATTAGTGAAAAGGGACGTAAATTTCGGGGGAGTGCCATTGTTGCTATTTATGAACAATTGAAGCGTAAACCGATAGCGATAACTCAGCCCGTTTCTGTAAAGGTGAAAATGTATCCGCCAACAAATCACAAGCGAGACATTGATAACTATTTAAAAGCACCGTTTGACGCATTAACACATGCCAATATTTGGAAAGACGATGACCAAGTGAAGAGGGTGGAAATGGAGTGGTGTGAAGTTGTCAAAGGCGGTCGTTTTGAAATAACAATCAGTTTGCATGAGAGCGCAAGTGCGGTTGCGTAGATGGGGGAATAGCATGAGTTATCAATGGATACTAACGCCAATATTGGTACCAGAAATTGGCGCTGTGATTTTTAAGCCAGGTATGCACATGAATACATTCAGCGGAAGAATGTTGCTGATGACTTTGCCTGCAGAATTAAAGCATAAACCATCGGGGCTTATCTCTCTTTCTCAGCAATACCTCAGCGACAAGTTGAATGAGCTTGATGCATTAACGCCAGTAATGAACTTAGCTGTAGACGCCGAGCCACCAGCAAGCTTTATGAAGTTTCCGAAGCTCCAGCGCTGGACTAGTAACGATTATCTGAAATGGGTTAAATCACAACCGTGTTGCGTGTGTGGTGCTACGGCTGACGACCCACATCATATTATCGGCTACGGGCAAGGTGGCATAGGCACAAAAGCCCATGACTTGTTCACTATCCCATTATGTCGAGTTCACCACAGCGAGTTACACAAAGATCCAAAGCAGTGGGAACAAGAAAACGGTAGCCAGTTAGTTTTGTTATTTAAATTTCTAGATCGCTCTATCGGTCTGGGCGTATTGGGTTGGTAGAGGCGGATATTATGAAATTAGAAAATGCACTTAAAAACTTTCACCCTAAGTCACCTACATTCGGCAATGTAGCTGGCTGCACATCACCTGACAGAATTACAGGTACGGATATCATGGCGGCTATGGGTATGGCGGAATCAAAAGCTGAATTTGGTATGGCAGCCTTTTTGGCAAAAAATGATGTTAGCGAAGAAGATAAGTTTTCTACGGTGGAATCCTTAACCCAATACGCTAAGAAAATCACACCAAAGCTGGTGGCTAAAGCAGCGGGTAAAAAACTGGGTTATTGCTTAATTATTCTGTCCAGAATGGCATTTGAAGATTATGCCCGTTCAGCTGGCGCGGTTTTCCCATGTTCAGCGTGTAATGGTAAAGGTCTTATTTATAGTCGCAAGGATGTCACTAAGCATCCTGGTATAATGAAACTAGATGGAACCGTGGTTATTGAGCCATGGGTTGAAAAAGAGAAGGTAGGTGAGTTATGTGTTCCTTGTAATGGTAAAGGTCAAATAGCACACCGTTGTCGCTGTAAAGGGCGTGGTAAAGTATTAGATGAGGTACAGACCGAATTACAAGGAGCGCCAGTATTTAAAGATTGCTCTCGTTGCGCAGGTAAAGGTTTCAATCGTGTACCGTCGTCTGTAGCGTATAATGCAATTAGACATTTAGTACCTGACCTTAACGAAAGAACATGGCGTAGAAATTGGAAGCCGTTCTATGAAAAATTAACAAGCAAGTGTTTTATTGAAGAGAGTATAGCGGAACAAGCTTTTAGCTGTATAACTCGTTAGTGCGTTATGTTAAACAAAAATGGGCATTTATTGCCCATAATAAATATCTTTTATAATTAGCGAATTGCATAAATTATTCAAAGCCTTTAACAGAGGCAATAATATTAATTCTTTTAAAATGATTCGCTAATAACTCAATAAATTGATGTGGTTCTAAGGTTGTTTCTTTATCAATAAAACATGATTCAGGGTTTTTTGATTTATTTATCTCATCGTATGAACTTACGGATGTTTTAAATTTGATAGTAAAGGTTTTTGATACTTCAGAAAACCAGATACCAAATCCAAAAATATTATCATTACCGTTGATTATATTTTGATTTCTGGCCCAATCAGTAATACTTTTTTGATCGTTTTGATCTAAAGCTATAGTTCCTTTCCAATCATCATATTGTACTGCCGCACTTTCTCCAAACATAGATACCTCTTTTGTATAATTACATGGTTAATAACAAATCGGATACTAACATAAGCAAAATAACTAAATAATATATTAATTTTATTTATGTGATCGGTGGGGAGATTTTTATTAAATTTGTACATTTGTCAGCTATTGAATTTTGTCCGAAACTGGCTTATTATCTTCTAATAATGGACATTCTATACCTAGTCGCATTAAACCAATTCAAAACCTCGCAATGCGGGGTTTTTTTATGCCTCAAATTCACATAAGACTTGCTGTTACGTTTGGTCAGAGTTACATGTGTAGTTATGCACAACAACTGACCGAAGGTTTAAAAATATCATGTTAAAACAGAGTGATATAACACAAGAAGCAAGAATTATTTTTGAGGCTACCCCATATTCTGAAGCGGTAACGGCGGGGGAAGTTTCCCAATTGACAGGACTAGCACAGCCACGCTGCCAACTGATATTGACGCAGTTGGCAATGGCTGGGTTAGTTAAAGAAAATACCAAAGAAAACACATTTCAAAATATCCATCTGTGAAAATGGGCGGCTGGTGGGTGTTGACGCACTCCACCAGCCATCTGCCCGTTGTAAGAGGTCACGGACAAACCAAGGCCCACTGCTTATACGCGTAAAGCTAGGTGAGCTTATCAAAAAAGGTTCTCCTGATCTATGAAAAACACTGTAAATTTAAACAGTATAAATTTGGTTAATGACGACTCACTTAACTATATAAAAACCCTTCCAGATAATTGTATTGACCTAATTGCAACCGACCCACCATATTTTCAAGTTAAAAGCTGTAGCTGGGATAATCAGTGGGAAAACACCACTTCGTATTTATCTTGGCTTGATGAAATGCTGGCTGAGTTTTGGCGGGTGTTAAAGCCAACTGGTAGTCTTTATATGTTTTGTGGCTCAAAGCTGGCGGCTGATACGGAAATATTAGTGCGTGAGCGGTTCAACGTTTTAAACCATATTATTTGGTCTAAACCGTCAGGGCCATGGCGCCGACAAAACAAAGAAAGCTTAAGAAGTTATTTTCCTGCAACGGAACGTATTATTTTTGCCGATCACTATCAAAACCCTTACAAGGGGAAAAGCAGTGAGTATTTGCAGCAATGCCGTGAACTAAAAGAAAACGTGCTTAAGCCTTTGATTGAATATTTTAAGCAGGCTCGAGACTCTTTAGGCATCACAGCAAAAGAAATTCATAGCGCAACGGGTAAGCAAATGGCTTCCCATTGGTTTGGTTATAGTCAATGGCAATTACCAAGTGAAACGGATTATTTGAAGCTTCAAGAGCTATTCAAGCGCGTCGCTGAGGAAAAGTTAAGCCATAACCCATTAAATCGCGAGCATGCCGATCTAGCGAGTGAACAAGGCGCGTTAAGGCGTGAATATAATGAATTAGCAGCGCAATACAAATTATTACGGCGTCCATTCTCTGTGACCGTTGATGTGCCTTATATTGACGTTTGGACCTATCCACCAGTGCAGTATTACCCCGGTAAACATCCATGTGAAAAACCTGCTGTGATGATGGAACACATTATTAATAGCAGTAGCCGAGAGGGCGATGTTGTTGCTGATTTTTTCATGGGGTCTGGCGCCACAATAAAAGCGGCACTGAAACTTAATCGTCGTGTTATCGGTGTTGAGCTAGAAACAGACCGTTTCGAACAAACAAAGTTAGAGATTAGCAGAATAAACAGCGTCAATAGTTGTAGTGGCTTACAACAGCTTGCCTGAGCTAAATCAGGCATTCATGAAAATCAAAGAATAGTAAAGGAATTGCAATTTTATAAATGATATAAATTGGTATGTCGCAATTTAACAAGAGGCAACCATGTATACAGAACATAGTATTTTATTAGGTGATATTGATCAAAATGATTTAGTTAGCATTAGTAAATTAATCGAGCGGAATGAACGTGAATTTAAAGAATTTGTATTGAGTAGATATTTGGCAGATAGTGATAGATATGAATACTGTGATGGTTCATTGACTGTTGATAATATTGATGCTGATAGCTTTACATTTTCTGCAATGGTTTCTTATCATGCAGGCTGTTCAGATATGAATAAAAGGCATGACGTGGATGCTGTAGTTAGTTATGAAATTATCGACGGTGAACTTTTTTTCAGCTTACCTGAATTCTTATGGGATGTTAGGTGTTAGATAACAATATTTGTAAATCTGAATATAATGGCTACGCATTGCGTGGCCTTTTTCTATTTAAGAGAGGTAGTTATGAAATTTGAAGATTTACCCAATGACATTCAATTAGTTGCTGCAAATTGCTTGTCTCGATTAATTATGGAGCGGCCCTATATGGAAAAAGAGCCAATGGAGAGATTGGCTCAGGATATTAAAAATGCATTTATTGGTTTATATCATCAAGGTTAAGCGTTTTCTCACTTGCTTCGAAGTGAGTTTTAAATGCGTCAAATGCCTTATTTATAGCCGCAGGCATGGAATCAGTACTGATACGGCTATATTCACCAGCTCTAATTAACTCAACCACCAGGCGATACGCAGCCTCTGCAGGCTCATATTCAGGGTGGGGTAACTTTTCTGACATAATATTTCCTTTTCCGAAGTTAATCAGCCATCCCTTCGGTAAGTCACATAGGGCTGAACCTCTAACTTATCTCAAATACTGATTAAATTCATTAATCTAAATCTAGCTGCTATTGCTTGTGGCTTTCTATTAACTAAATTTCGGGCCCTCCGTAGGGGGTGGTATATGCGTATGGATAAATTAACGACTGGCGCCTCCTATGCTGCTTCGACAGGTTCAACATTTTACTGGTTAAAGCAATTATTGGATGGTTTTTCATCGGAACAATGGGCAGCGATTGGTGTGCTGGGAAGCCTGCTTTTGGGTCTAGCTACATTTCTGACAAACCTGTATTTCAAGCGAAAAGAAGATAAGCGCAAAGAGGCGGCTCATGCCAAAGATACCAAATAAAATAAAAATGGCCGCTGCAGCTGGTGGATTGATGACATTAACTGTTGCAATGGTTACTGAGTTTGAAGGGTACAAGCCCAAGCCATATTTGGATCCGGTAGGAATATTGACTGTGTGCTATGGACATACTGGCTCTGACATTATTCCCACAAAGACCTATACCGAAGCTGAGTGTAAAGCGCTACTAGAAAAAGACTTAGCTATCGTCGCTAAAGCGGTAAATCCACTAATTAAAGTCAATATTCCTGATTACACCAGAGCGGCACTTTATTCATTTACTTATAACGTCGGAACCGGTGCTTTCTCGCGTTCTACGTTACTCAAAAAACTCAACGCAGGTGACCTCATTGGTGCTTGCAATGAACTTAAACGTTGGATTTATGCTGGGGGTGTGAAATGGAAAGGGTTAATGACAAGGCGCGAAGTGGAAGAGGCTGTATGCCATGGCGAGTTTGTTTATGCTTATCCGCTTTCATTATCGGAATCCCCGTCTGTTTGGCAGTTGGCGTATACGCACTCAATGACAATACCTGTGGTGGCACTGACAAGATAAGTGTAGAAAAACGCTGCCAAAGTGCGGTTAATTACAACAAAGCCCGGCAGGTTAACTTATGAAGATAGATAACTCGTTTTGGCTTTTTTTAATGTTAGTTGCTGTTAGTTGGTTGGCATTAACGCTTTATGATAACAACACTGCAGTTAAGAGTGACAACGACAAGTTAAAGCAAGATAACATCAAACAAAGTGCAGTCATTGCCCGTCAGTCATTTCAATTCAATCGCTTCAATCAGATAGCAACAACAGCATACCGGAACGGCATTCAAGCTGATGCGAAAGCGCAGGAGAAAATCATTGAATATAAAACGATACTCAAAGCAGAGTCTTCTTGTGATTCTCTTGTGCCTCAGCTTGTTACTGATGGCTTGTTCGAGTACACAAACGAGCT
The DNA here is from genome assembly GCF_028479465.1 of Providencia sp. PROV208. NCBI lineage: Bacteria > Pseudomonadati > Pseudomonadota > Gammaproteobacteria > Enterobacterales > Morganellaceae > Providencia > Providencia sp. PROV208. Next base: position 13,227 of record NZ_JAMPNS010000002.1, read on the forward strand.
ACGAGAGCGCGCAATGCGTTCCAATTCCATCGACGCTAACTAATTCTGTGGTACCGCCTTTGCCACCTGATAGTGACGGTAAAACACTATCATTCAAAGCGTCTGTATTGTGGAATAGATTATTGCTAGGAACGATAGAGAAGGCGAATGAGCAGTTTGAAGCCATTCGAGAAATTGAGGTAATTAGAAATAAAAATGCCCCAGATATCGGGGCTAAGTAGAGAATAATAGTTCATGAATGTAACGTCACTATACGTTAATCGTGAATGACAACAACATTAAAAAAGTAGTAATCTCAAGCAAATATTACAAATTTGAGCCTCGCAAAATAGCGGGATTTTTAACATCTATAGAAGCGTAAAATACAGCTACATCAACAACGAGTAGTCAATGAAAAAATAGAGTTAGACGACAAAATCATAAAGTTAGCAGCCTTCATTAAGGGTGATATCTGTAAAAATTAGAATATCGTGGCCAAGAGTTATTAGGTCACACTAGCGGTCACTCGGAAGCTCTTTCTCTTCGCTTTGAGCGCGCTTTTAAAGAATAACCCAGACAAGGTTACAGAAGATGCTCCTTCTTGCTGACGGGTAAGCCTTAATTGAGCAGAGTAACGTAATTATGATAGTTACGATTGATTTATGCTCTTGGTCACTTTATTTAAACTTCAGTTTAATTAATTATGTTATTTTTTTATTGTTGATAGTATCTTTAAGTTTTTATATAAAGAGGAATAATAAAGTGCAAATTACTTGCGTTCAGGAGTTAGTCAGTATTGTTGATGGTAACTCTTCTTTAGGGTATTTATATAGAGGGGAGAGCGACTTTGAATATAAATTGAAGCCATCTCTTGCCAGATATTCAGATAGAGCAGCAATAAATGGATACGATCTTCTGGGCAACGAAAAATACTCATTGCAGATATTTAACTCTGAACTTCCTCAATATCACAAAAACCATGTAAATGGTAAATTTGAGCTTATGGCGATAGCTCAGCATCATGGATTACCGACAAGGCTGCTAGATTGGTCTCTTTCTCCTCTTGTCGCTTTATATTTTGCAGTAAATGAAAATAAAGGAACTGATGCATCACTCTATAGTTTTAGAACAGGTTCTATGAGATGGGCTACAGAAGATGATATATCAAAAAGTGTAGATGAAAATGAAGAAGAGGATGTTTTTGTTTACCAGTCTAAGCACCTAACACCAAGACTCAAAAATCAGCAAGGTGTTTTTACATTTCATAAGCGGTTTGAAGAAGAATTTAATAACCCAAATTTACAAAAATATAGAATCCCTGTTGATTGTATAGACTCTATAAAATGGCAATTAATACAACTTGGTATTACAGATAAGGTTATCTATGGAGATTTAGATGCATTATGTAAAACTCTAGCATTCAGTCATTTTAAAGGTTTTGACGAAAGACAATGACCCGCTATAGCGGGTTTTTTATTAGGTGTAAAATGAAGAAATATACATTAACAACAAAAGAATGCCCCAGTTTAGAGGCAGTGTAAGAATGATTATCTATAATGATAGGTAAATATATATTTGGTATCAATCGTAATCATATTGAATTTTATTTTTACTATAAGTTTTCAATAAATAATTTTTAAAAAGTGAGTATATAGAGTTTAGAGCTACAAATATAACAGATAAATAATAGAAATAATCATAATCAGCAATCGTTGTTAAAATAGAAGTCTGTTTTTCATTGGCAATATCCCATATAATAAGGGTGACCAATGAAGAGAATGCTAGATTAAATTTAGTCATAAAGGATATTATTTTATCCATTATCTCTATTTTGAATTGTATTCTATTTGTAGGATATCTGAGTAAAATAATAAATTGAATAATTATTAGAGCATTAGCAATGTTAAGTGCATGATCTATAAAGCCTCTATGTTGTTCAATTAATATAAATATCAGTGCATAAGAAATAGTAATAACAATGAAAATCGACCAAAATAGTTCACTGCGTGTTATTGTTTTCATCATGAAATCCATTAATAGTGTTAATGTTTGATGTGTAATCATATAAAAGTTTCATAAGTATTCATAGCTATCAGCTAATTATTGGTGATTTTTATTTGTGGAGAAAATTATGCCACCTCGTATCCCTCGTGCTTGTAGAAAGCATGGCTGCAGCAAGACAACCACTGACCGTAGTGGTTACTGTCAAGAGCACATGAATACAGGATGGGAAAGCCACCAGCAAGGCAAGAGTCGCCATGAGCGCGGTTATGGCTCTAAGTGGGACAAGATACGTGCTCGTATTCTTAATCGTGATAAGCATCTGTGCCTGGAGTGTTTGAAGTCAGGAAGACCAACTGAAGCCAAGACAGTAGACCACATCAAACCCAAGGCGCATGGTGGTACCGATGACGATAGTAATCTGCAATCACTGTGCTGGTCATGCCATAGAAGCAAGACGGCAAGTGAGCGAACCAGAAGATAGCCACCATACAAGCGTAAACACTCAAGGGGAGGGGAGGGTCAAATCCCTACCATTCTCACCCTAAAGTACCGCCGCCTTACCTTTTGTG
>NZ_JAMPNS010000003.1:0-340982 GCF_028479465.1 Providencia sp. PROV208
GGCGCATTATAGGGAGTCAGAAAAATCTGGCAAGTGTTTTTTTGAAAAATAATTTCCAACTGATTATCTTTTATACTTCACGGGCATTTTTTCACCAAAAAACACCTTTTCTCACGATATTCGCATAAAAAAGGCGACCATTCGGTCGCCTTTTTCCTTACCTTTAAATGATTTCCTTTAGCTGACTTATTGTTTTGCTACGATTTCATCATTTTCAACATCCAAAGTAATTGGTTTACCCGGAATTAATTTGCCTGACAGTATTTCTTGTGCCAGTGGGTTTTCAATCTCTTGCTGAATCGCACGTTTTAACGGACGAGCACCAAAGATTGGATCGAAACCAGCTTCACCAATTTTTTCTAGTGCAGCTGCCGTTGCTGTTACTTCATAACCGTGTTCTTCCAAACGTTTATATAAACGAGCCAATTGAATATTCGCAATATTCGTAATTTGCTCTTTACCTAATGGATGGAATACAACAACTTCATCAATACGGTTAATAAACTCAGGTCTAAAGTTATGGGCAACAACTTCCATCACCATATCTTTCATTTCTGAGTAACCGATCATACCAAAACGTTCTTGGATAAGGTCGGAACCTAAGTTTGAAGTCATGATGATCACCGTATTACGGAAATCTACCGTTCTACCTTGACCATCGGTCAGACGACCATCGTCTAACACTTGCAGCAAAATGTTAAATACATCAGGGTGCGCTTTTTCAACTTCATCCAGCAGGATCACTGAATATGGGCGGCGTCTTACGGCTTCAGTTAAATAACCACCTTCTTCATATCCCACATATCCTGGAGGAGCACCGACTAAACGAGATACAGAGTGTTTCTCCATAAACTCGGACATATCGATACGAACCATGGCGTCGTCGCTATCAAACATAAAGTTTGCCAATGCTTTACATAATTCGGTTTTACCCACCCCAGTTGGACCTAAGAACATAAATGAGCCAATTGGACGGTTTGGATCCGATAACCCAGCACGGCTACGACGAATCGCATTCGACACAGCAACAACGGCTTCATCTTGTCCAATAACACGTTGATGTAACTGTTGCTCCATCCGTAACAATTTTTCTCTTTCACTTTCAAGCATTCTTGAAACTGGAATACCAGTCCAACGCGCTAAGATTTCTGCGATTTCCACATCTGTGACTTTGTTACGTAAAAGCTTCATGCTTTTACCTTCTGCTTTCGTCGCGGCTTCAAGCTGTTTTTCCAATTCAGGAATACGCCCATACTGCAACTCAGACATTTTCGCTAAATCACCATTACGACGCGCTTTTTCCATCTCAATACGCGTATTTTCTAATTCAGCTTTAATGTGCTGAGTTCCCGTTAGCGAGGCTTTTTCAGCTTTCCACTCTTCTTCTAACGCAGAATATTCACGTTCTTTTTCCGCCAGCTCTTCTTCTAGCATTTCTAGGCGTTTCTTACTGGCATCGTCAGACTCTTTTTTCAATGCCTGTTGTTCCAGTTTTAATTGGATAATACGTCTTTCTAATCTATCTAAAGATTCTGGTTTTGAATCCATCTGCATACGTAAGCTTGCACCAGCTTCATCAATTAAGTCGATGGCTTTATCTGGCAGCATACGGTCAGTAATATAACGGTGCGATAATGTCGCCGCAGCAACAATCGCAGGGTCTGTAATTTGCACATGATGGTGCAATTCATAACGCTCTTTCAAGCCACGTAAAATAGCAATGGTGTCTTCTACTGATGGCTCTGCAACATACACTTTTTGGAAACGACGTTCTAACGCAGGGTCTTTCTCTATATATTGACGATATTCGTCAAGCGTTGTTGCCCCTACACAGTGCAGCTCACCACGAGCCAAAGCAGGTTTTAACATGTTACCTGCATCCATTGCTCCGTCAGCTTTACCTGCGCCAACCATGGTATGCAATTCATCAATAAACAGAATGACATTACCTTCTTGTTTCGCAAGGTCATTCAATACACCTTTCAAACGCTCTTCAAATTCACCACGATATTTCGCCCCTGCAATTAGAGCGCCCATATCCAGTGATAAAACACGTTTGTTTTTCAGTCCTTCAGGAACTTCACCATTGACAATACGTTGTGCTAAACCTTCAACAATCGCCGTTTTACCCACACCAGGTTCACCGATTAAGACTGGGTTATTTTTAGTACGGCGTTGCAACACTTGAATAGTACGACGAATTTCTTCATCACGACCAATTACAGGGTCTAACTTACCTTGTTCTGCACGTTCAGTTAAATCAACGGTATATTTTTTCAAAGCTTGGCGCTGGTCTTCAGCGCTTTGGTCATTCACTTTTTCGCCACCACGCATCTGTTCTATTGCCTTTTTCAAATTGTCTTTATTGACACCCGCCGCTTTTAACATATCAGCGAGCGTTGTATTGGCTTCTAAAGCTGCGAGCAGAAATAATTCTGAGGAGATAAAGTCATCTCCGTGCTTTTGTGCCAATTGGTCACATAAGTTCAAATGACGCATTAAGTCACTTGATGGTTGTACATCCCCAGCGACACCTTGCACTTGAGGGAGTCGAGCCAATGCATCTTCAATTTTGTTTTGGAACGCAATTGCGTTCACGCCGAGCGTCGTCAATAACGGACGCACTGTACCACTTTCTTGATTAAACAAAGCACTGAGTAAATGAATTGGTTCAATAAACTGATTTTCGCGCCCAAGGGCTAATGACTGGGCGTCAGCGAGAGCTTGCTGGAATTTATTCGTTAAACGGTCCAGACGCATAACACCTCCAATAGAATAAGATTAAACTTGCTACTGGAAATAAGATGCGGTCTATTTTTTTATATTCAAGTTTTAGGCGGGATTATTTCTTCAATATCTTTTAATTTGGAACATTATTCCGATAACTAGTTATTTATCCATATAAGGGATGCCATTCTTCCTGTTTTACCCTCTCGTCGATAGGAAAAAAATCTGTTTTCATCACTTACTGTACAAAATTCTCCGCCATAAACCGCAGAAACCCCCGCTTTCAATAGTTTTTTACGGGCGAGTAAATAGATGTTTGCGAGAAATTTATCATTCTGAGATACAAATGCTTCAGCTAAATCCGCTGATTGGCTAACAAACGCCTGTTTAACCTCAGCACCAACTTCAAATTTATTAGGACCAATCGCGGGTCCCATCCATGCGATAATATCACTAGATTGCGCTTTAAATTGTGCAAGTGTGTTTTCCAGCACGCCATTGCACAGCCCCCGCCACCCTGCATGGGCAGCCGCAACTTCCTGCCCATCACGACTACAAAACAATACAGGTAAGCAGTCTGCGGTCATAATCGCGCACACTTGACCTACTTGGTTGGTATATACAGCATCAGCCTGACGATTTTTAATCTGATTCCCAGTTAAATGTAGAACATGGGTACCATGTACTTGCTCAAGCCACACAGGTTGTTGTGGCAATTGAGCAAGCTCTTCGAGACGATGGCGATTTTCCCTGACTGCCTCAGGCAAATCCTCAACATGATCACCTAAATTTAAGCTATCAAAAGGTGGATGGCTCACTCCACCAATACGCGTTGTACTGCATGTTGAAACATTTTTAGGTTGCGGCCATTCAGGGAAAATCAAAGTATTCATTACCAGTCCATATCGTCTTTGTGAAGTTCAGTGTCAGCTTTCAGCGCCTCGATTAACTCCACCATATCATCCGGCAATGGCGCATGCCATTCCATTTGAATGCCTGTGATTGGGTGATATAAACGTAACATCGTTGCGTGCAGCGCTTGTCTATCAAACTTACGCATAACTTCAAGGAACTCCTCCGTTGCCCCTTTTAATGGGCGAGGACGTCCGCCATACAATTGATCACCAATTAATGGATGATTAATATGTGCCATATGAACACGGATTTGGTGAGTTCGTCCCGTTTCTAAACGTAGGCGTAAACGTGTATGCGCACGGAAATGTTCCATGACACGGTAATGTGTGACAGCAGGTTTTCCCATTGGATGCACTGCCATATGCGTTCTTTTGGTTGGATGGCGAGAAATAGGCTCTTCAACCATACCGCCTGCAGTCATACGTCCTACCGCTACAGCTTCGTATTCACGCGTAATTTCACGACGTTGTAGAGCTTCCACTAAGTGAGTTTGTGCTGGCACTGTTTTTGCGACAACCATTAAGCCAGTGGTGTCTTTATCTAAACGGTGAACAATCCCCGCTCGTGGGACATCCGCAATTTCAGGATAGCGATATAATAATGCGTTTAAGATCGTCCCATCTGGATTGCCAGCACCAGGATGAACAACTAAATCACGCGGTTTATTAATAATTAGGATATCTTCATCTTCATAAACAACATCAAGTGGAATATCTTGAGGTTCCCAACGGGTATCTTCTTCAATCAGGGCATCGATGGAAATTTGTTCACCACCTAAAACTTTTTCTTTTGCCTTATTGATAACTTTGCCGTTAACCTGCACTCTATCGTCTAAAATCCATTCTTTTATTCGAGAACGTGAATAATCAGGGAACAATTCAGCCAAAGCTTGATCTAAACGTTGACCAAGCTGTGATTCAGCGATAGTTGCACTTAATTGTACTTGTTGAGCCATAAATTAATCTACTTTTTGGTGTTTGTGTTTTGACGGCGCTGCCGTTTCATTTAAAATGTATGCTATTGTAACTCGAATTTTGCCGGGAGCCTTACGGATAGACTCCCTCGATACAGTCAGAGGATAACCAACACGTGATGAGACGTATGAAATATCTGGTGGCAGCTGCCACGTTGAGCCTGGCTCTCGCCGGATGCTCCAGCAATAACGAAGTCAGCCCCGATAGTTCCCCAGCTGAGATTTATAGTACGGGTCAGCAAAAATTACAGGACGGTAACTATAACGCGGCAATTAAACAGTTTGAAGCGTTGGATAACCGCTACCCGTTTGGTCCATATTCGCAGCAAGTACAGTTAGACCTGATTTATGCTTATTATAAATCAGCTGAGCTACCAATGGCGATAGCTTCAATTGACCGTTTCATGCGTTTAAATCCAACTCATCCCAATATTGACTACGTTCTTTACATGCGTGGCTTAACGGCAATGGCGTTAGATGACAGCATGTTACAAGGTTTCTTTGGTATCGACCGCTCTGACCGTGATCCACAGCATGCATTAGTTGCATTCAAAGATTTAAGCCAGCTAGTTCGTTATTATCCGAATAGCCCATATTCCAACGATGCGAGTAAGCGTTTAGTCTACTTAAAAGATCGTCTGGCAAAATTTGATCTCTCTGTCGTTGAATATTACAACAAACGTGGTGCTTATGTCGCGGTTGTTAATCGTGTCCAACAAATGTTGAGAGACTATCCAGACACAGAGGCTACGCGTCAAGCATTAGCATATATGGAAATCGCGTATAAAGAGATGGGCTTAGATAAAGAAGCCAACAAAGTCGGTAGCATCATTGCTGCCAACCAATAAATTATTTTCTAACGTGATGTTTTAAGATAAAAACGGCAGCTTCGGCTGCTGTTTTTTTTGGATATCTCAGACGAGATTTTAAAGGACATTAAGCGGATACTTTTCAATATTTTCTTTTAACATTCATAACCTAAAATTTTACCCAAAAAAAGTACCGGCTATTTACCGTGTCGATAGCCAACTTTTCCAGTTTCCCTCAATATCGTTACTTTGGCAATCCTTTTACCCCCCTTTTTTAGCCAAAATCACACTTCACGTGGGTGCCTCACCTTCCATAATTTAAGTGTGATCTAAATCATTTTTTTATTCTTAGATATCGGTATTCTGAATTCATCAAAGACGGAAACAATGAGAGGTAACTATATGATTGTTAACATTACTAGCAAACAAATGGACATCACACCCGCAATTCGTGAACACATTGAAAGCCGTCTAGCAAAACTCGATAAATGGCAAGTTACCTTGATTAGTCCTCACGTGGTGCTGTCAAAAGAACCTCAAGGTTTTATGGTTGATGCCAACATAAAAACCGCTACCGGACAGTTGGTAGCAAGCTCTAAACATGAAGACATGTACGTTGCAATAAATGAACTTATCAACAAACTCGAAAGACAGTTAAATAAAGTGCAACATAAAGGAGAATCAAGAAGGGCAACAAATAGTGTAAAAGAAGCGAATCTAGAGACGTTGTAATCAGTTACGTTTAAGTAGTTACGTTATATTTTTATATTATCAATCCACTTATCTTGAAACCTTCCAAACGCGCTCATCATGGGCGCGTTTTTACGTTATGCACTGTTTTTTGTTGACTTCTCGCTCACTATCATGTCTATTTGAATAACTTCAATTGTAAGGATTTACCATGAAACTAAATGCTGTTTTCTTTTTCTTCTTTAGCCACTCACATTAAGGGGCTTTTGTCGTTCGAGAAAAAAAAGAAGACAATATTTTAAAGCCTCCTACCTAGGGGGCTTTTTTATTCACTGATGTTTGATAGGGTCGCAGAATGGAAAATAGCACTAATTTACTGAAAGTACGTGAGAAAATTAGCCAGTTAGACAGTGAACTCCTTGGGCTTCTTGCGAAACGTCGAGGCTATGCAATTGAAGTCGCGGAAACCAAAATTGATGATAACCGCCCAATTCGTGATAAAGAACGCGAACGCCAATTACTCGATGTATTAATTAATAAAGGTAAACCGCTTGGTCTTGATGGGTTTTATATCACCCGTTTATTTCAGATGATCATTGAAGATTCAGTTCTTACCCAGCAAGCTATTCTTCAGAAACATTTAAATCTGACACCAAGTGATACTGCTCGATTTGCATTTTTAGGTCCTAAAGGCTCTTATTCTCATGTTGCCGCTCGCCAATATTCTGCACGCCATTTTGATCAGCTCGTTGAATGTAGCTGTCATAAATTCCAAGATATTTTTTCACTGGTTGAAAGCGGTCAAGCAGATTACGGTATTTTACCGATCGAAAATACAAGCTCTGGTGCAATCAATGATGTTTATGATTTACTGCAAAATACATCACTCTCAATTGTCGGTGAAATCCGTTTACCTATTAACCATTGCCTACTAACCATAACGGGTAGCGATCTAAGTCAGATTGAAACGGTATACAGTCACCCTCAACCATTCCAGCAATGTAGCCAATATTTATCTCAGTTCCCTCATTGGAAAATTGAATATTGCGATAGCACATCCACTGCAATGCAAAAAGTCGCGGAACATAACTCTCCAAATGTTGCCGCACTAGGAAGTGAAGCGGGCGGCGCATTATATGGCTTAAATGTGTTAGAACATAATTTAGCGAATCAGCAGATTAATATGACGCGCTTTATTGTTGTAGCCCCCCGAGCAATTGAAGTCACTGAGCAAGTTCCAGCAAAAACCACGCTGTTAATTACAACGGGGCAGCAAGCAGGTGCATTAGTCGATGCTTTAATTATTTTGAAAAATAATAAAATAGTGATGAGTAAATTAGAATCACGCCCAATTAATGGTAAACCTTGGGAAGAGATGTTTTATGTGGATGTGCACGCCAACTTACGTTCAGATAATATGCAACAAGCATTAAAAGAACTGGCTGAAATCACCCGTTCTATTAAAATTCTTGGCTGTTATCCGTCAGAAAACATTGTTCCAGTAGAACCCGAAAAAGTGACATCATAATATTTGCTATAGAAATAACACAGGCAGCTAACCTGTGTTATTTTTTAATTATGTTCGCTATTAATTATGATTTTTGTGTCACTGCACTAATTTTAAAGTAATTAACTAATTCTTGTAGATGGTAGGCTTGCTCGTTTAGTGAGTCTGCCGCTACCACCGACTCCTCCACTAATCCTGCATTTTGTTGGGTAGTTAAATCTAACTGTCCTACTGCGCTGTTAATTTGTGAAATTCCATCACTTTGTTCACGGCTAGCTTGCCCAATCTCACGAAGTAACGCATTCATTTCATCCACACTCGCGACCATACCATGGATCTGCTGGCTAGCTTGCTCAACTAATTCCATTCCTTCTTGGGTTTGTGAAAACGAGTTCTCGATTAACGAACGAATATCACTGGCTGATGCTGCGCTTTTCTGTGCGAGTAGTCTGACTTCCCCTGCAACCACTGCAAAGCCTCGACCATGTTCCCCAGCCCTTGCTGCCTCAACTGAAGCATTTAACGCTAAGATATTAGTCTGGAATGCAATGGAATCAATAAGATTGATGATGTCGGTCATTTTCTGAGATGAGCCATTAATTGCGCGCATTTTATCCGTCAGTTGAATCATCATCTGCCCATTGTTTTTGACTGTCACAGCCGTGTTATCAGCCAACATGGTTGCTTCATGTGTATGCTCAGTCGTGTTTTGCACCGTTGAAGTTATCTGCTCCATCGAACTTGCTGTTTGTTCAACAGAGGCTGCTTGCTCTTCTGTTCGAGCAGCTAAATTCTGGTTACCTGCGACAATTTGCCCTGCTGCTGCAGAAATACTTTCAGAGCTATTTTGAACCTCTTGAACTATGTCAAGCAGGTGCCCCTTCATTTCATCAAGCGACTCCAATAAGATTCCTGTTTCATCTTTAGATTCTGCTTGAATAATTTTAGTCAAATCTCCACTCGCAATTGATTTAGAGAAATCAACGGCTTGCTCTAAAGGTCGAGTAATAATACGCGTGATATACCACCCCATAATGCAGCCAACAATGATGCTAATAATCGATAGAAATGCCAATAAAACACGGTTTGCTTTGTAGTCATCTTCAACTTGATAACCCGTTTCTTGCATTAGCATATTTTGGATAGCAATGAGGTTTTGAACTTGTTCACGATACTCTCTCTGAATAGCCGACGTTTTTGTCATCATGACTTCAATCGCAGCTTGTCGATTATTTTGATTCATCAAGTTCATCATCTCTTGTTGAGAATTGATGAATTTTCCCCTTACCTCATGAATATTATCAAGCACTTCACGAGAGCGGCTATCCGTGATGTTTCTATCCAATTCATCCAATAAGTCAGAAATATTTTGGCTGATTTTAACTAACTCATCCTTACGCTTATCACTCCCTCGATCATCCAATAAAATCAATTCTTGCATAGCAATATAAGTATAAAAGTTATCCATCACGGCATTTGCATTAGCTGTAATAGGATAACTTTTGAAGATAACATTCTGAATACGGTCATTTGCACGATTCATATTCACTAATGAAAATAGAGAGCTTAAAACGATTAACGCAATGAAAACGCCAAACGCAATTGTTAACTTAAAACTAATTTTGAGGTTTTTAAAAGACATCGGTTTACCACACTTATCATCATTTAATGATTAGTGTTATCGGTCGATGATGGGGGATCTTTATTAGATAAATCGTTTAATTTATAAATATCGATATTATAAATTGATTAATTGTCATTTAAGCAAAAGATCCCGCCATATCTTACCGATAGATTTCTCAAAATTTGGGATAACACACGGGAGTAAGTACAATTACTTATTTTAAATAAAAATAAGTCATAAAAATGTCATTCGCACTTTTCGCATAAGAACCGCTACACCCCATAAGCTACAGGGTAATAGCGGTAAAGATTACTTACGGTTATCGTTCGCCCGTTGTAATAGAGATTGGCTTTCTTTCATAAAATGATGTGCATCTTCACCAAACCATTGGCTGACTTGTTCGAATTGTCGAATAAATTCGGCTTTATCTTTACGCTCTAACATTTCAATAGATTGCCCCAACAGTTGATAGTAACGGCGGATCAACTCTACATTTTCATCCGAAGACATAATGATATCAGCATACAACTGTGGATCTTGTGCAAATAAGCGCCCAACCATCGCTAATTCAAGGCGGTAAATTGGAGAAGATAGATCTAATAGTTGCTGTAAATCAACCTGCTCCTTAGCTAAATTTTGTCCATACGTAAATGTTGTAAAGTGTCGCAGCGCTTGAATGAAGCTCATATTACGATCATGCTCTTCGGGCTTAATCGCTTTTAAGCGTGCCCCCCAAACTTGCAGCTGCTCCAGTAACCATTGATACGATTTAGCATCTCGCCCATCACAGTAAGCAAAAACTTGCTTAGCAACGCTACCAATATCAGGACCAAACATCGGGTGCAGCCCAAGGACAGGTCCTTGATGCACGGCTAACATTGCTTCTAAGGGCTTTTGCTTCACCGAAGCGATATCCACTAAAATTGTATCGGAATCCAGCTTTGGCAACCGTCTAATCACATCGACTGTAAGGTGAATAGGCACACTGACCATCACCACACTCGCACCAGAAACAATGTCGGTCGCATTATCCCAGTCCTGCTCACCTAATAATTTGATCTGATATCCTGATAGGGAAAGGAGACGATGAAATAGCCGCCCCATTTTCCCCTCCCCGCCCACAATAACAATAGGACCAGCCGCAGGGTTTAACGTTTTAAAACCTTTATCATTTTCCCGCGCATAAGATTCACGCATAATCCGTCGAAGAACGTCTTCGATCAAATCAGGCGGAATCCCCATTCGCTCCGCTTCAGCGCGACGAGCTGCCAACATACTGGATTCACGCTCAGGGACATAGATAGGTAACCCATGTTGACTTTTGACTTCACCAACTTCAGCGACGAGCTGAAGTCGTTTCGCTAACAAATCTAATAATGACTTATCAACTTCATCAATCTGTTCCCGTAAGTGGGATAATTCAGCAGACATACCAATACCTTGCTCAGCTCACTTTGCTTAATTTTTGCCCGCGCTGCTCTAGCATTGGTGTTAATGCTTGATGTAATTTACGCAACACAGACTCAGTTTCTTCCCAGTTAATGCAAGCATCCGTCACTGAAACACCGTATTTCATGTTTTCACGTGGCTGTTCTGATGACTGGTTACCCTCATTAATATGGCTTTCAAGCATAATACCTGTAATTGATTCATTACCATTAATAATTTGCTCGATAATTGAATCAACAACCAGTGGCTGGCGGCGGAAATCTTTATTCGAGTTACCATGGCTACAATCCACCATTAATGATGGCTCAAGCCCTGCTTTTTTCATTTCGGCTTCACATGCTGCAATGCTTTGTTCATCGTAATTTGGTGCCTTTCCGCCACGCAAGATCACATGACCATTTTTATTTCCGCTGGTATGAAGTAAACAAACTTGACCTGACTGGTTAATTCCCATAAAACGATGTGGCATCGCAGCTGCTTTTAACGCATTGATTGCAGTGGATAAACTTCCGTCAGTCCCATTTTTAAAACCAACTGGCATTGATAAACCTGACGCCATTTCACGGTGAGTTTGAGACTCTGTTGTTCTTGCCCCGATAGCAGACCAGCTGAATAAATCACCTAAGTATTGTGGATTATTGGGATCTAAAGCTTCTGTCGCCAGTGGTAGCCCCATGTTAACTAAGCTCGTTAGCAGGTCACGTGCAATATGCAGACCTTTTTCCATTTCAAAACTACCATCCATGAATGGATCGCTAATTAAGCCTTTCCAACCTACCGTTGTACGAGGTTTTTCAAAATACACACGCATCACAATATATAAGCTATCACTTAATTCAGCAGCAAGTTTCTGTAAACGCTCACCATATTCAATGGCAGCATCCACATCATGGATTGAGCAAGGACCACATACCACGAGTAAACGCGGGTCACGCTGATGAATAATATCAGCAATCACTTTACGCGATGTCGCAATGGCATGCAGATTGCTGTGACTCAACGGGTATTTTTGTTTCAGACTCTCAGGAGTAATTAGAACCTGTTCGTCTTGAATATTCACATTATTGAGTACATCTTTTTGCATGATCATTTAATTACCTACTTAGCTTATTATTTATAGATGGTGTTATTTATCGATCTTGTGTTTGGTGCGTGAGAGATAACATATCATGCATCGTAAAGAATTCAATCCAAAACCGTAAAATAATTCAATCATACGTACATAAAAAGTTACACTTACACATCCAGTTGAATTTAAATAATATTATTTAAAATTTGGAGAAAAATATCATATTCAAAAGCAAAGCATGAATAAAATAAGTAAATATAAATTTACACAATGGGATTGATTGAACGATATATACTAAATAGTTCGAGTTGTCGCTAGGCGCATACATGAGTATGTGATTAGTACGAATGAACGTAGCCAACACCGCGAGAGCTTGAAATATGACGAATATAAAAAAGGCCCGCAAATATGCGGGCCTCAATTATAACTTTCGGATGTAGCGAAAGCGTATTACTTGGCGTTCAGACGCTCTTTGATACGAGCTGCCTTACCAGAACGCTCACGCAGGTAGTACAGTTTAGCTCTGCGAACAGCACCACGACGTTTAACAGCAATGCTATCTACGACTGGAGAGTGAGTTTGGAATACACGCTCAACACCTTCGCCGTTAGAAATTTTACGAACAGTGAATGCAGAGTGCAGACCGCGGTTACGAATAGCGATAACCACGCCCTCAAATGCCTGCAGACGTTTTTTAGAGCCTTCTACGACCCATACCTTAACTTCCACGGAGTCACCCGGACGGAATGAAGGTACATCCTGCTTCATCTGCTCTTGTTCAAGTTGTTTAATAATGTTGCTCATAATAACTCTCTTACCCTAGGTAAACTGATATGTTTAGACAATTAATTGTCTGGATTCACTGGTTGCTCAGCTTGATATTCCCGTTGGAATTCAGCTAACAACATCCTCTGCTCGTCAGTCAGAGCTAGGCTTTCTAGAAGCTCAGGTCTTCTAAGCCAGGTACGACCGAGTGACTGCTTCATGCGCCAGCTATCGATCTTGGCATGGTTTCCTGAAAGTAAGATATCAGGAACTTGCATACCATCTAACACCTCTGGTCGGGTATAGTGAGGACAATCTAACAAGCCATCTGCAAAAGAATCTTCTTGAGCCGAAGCTTGATGACCGAGTACTCCAGGGATAAACCGAGAGACTGAGTCTATCAACACCATAGCGGGGAGTTCCCCACCACTGAGAACGTAATCACCGATTGACCATTCTTCGTCAATTTCGGTTTGAATGATTCGCTCATCAATACCTTCATAACGACCACAAACAAGAATTAACTTCTCATTTGTTGCCAGTTCACAAACTCCGTCTTGACCAAGTTTGCGACCTTGAGGCGAAAGATAAATCACTTTCGCACCATCACCGGCCTCAGCTTTAGCTGCGTGGATTGCATCTTTTAACGGTTGCACCATCATCAGCATGCCTGGACCACCACCGTAGGGGCGATCATCAACTGTTTTGTGTCTATCGTGAGTAAAATCTCGCGGATTCCAACACTCAACGGTTAGCAGGCTATTCTTCACTGCCCGACCAGTTACCCCGTACTCGGTTATTGCGCGGAACATGTCGGGAAACAGGCTAATTACCCCAATCCACATGATTTATCCCACTCATTAAAACCGGTAAACCGGAGATTTAAAAACCAGGATCCCACTCCACTTCAATAATTTTAGTGGAGAGATCGACTTTCTTGATAACCTGCCCATCAAGAAACGGAACCAACCGCTCCTTGATGCCAAATGCATCTTTTAAATTTGCCTTAATCACTAGAACGTCATTCGATCCAGTTTCCATCATATCAATAACGGTACCAAGGTCATAACCCTCTGACGTCACTACGTGGCAACCCATTAGGTCTTTCCAGTAATATTCGTCGTTATCCAAATCAGGAAGTTGGGTTGAATCAACCGCAATTTCAAAATTAGTTAACAGGGCGGCTGCATCACGGTCTTCGACCCCTTTGAGCTTGACGATGATATCTTTGTTATGATGTTTCCAATCTTCTATTTCAATGTGTTGCCATTGACCAGAGCGTTGGATAAACCAAGGTTGATAATCAAAAATACTTTCAGCATGTTCGGTGGAGGAAAAAACTTTGAGCCAACCACGAATACCGTATGCCGCGCCTAATTTTCCCAATACGATTGGGTTTGAAGGAGGCACTAGTTTAGTTTGCTTGCTCATTGTTACCACCGTGACAGATTAAGCTACTTTTTTAGCTTGTTTGACCAGTTGTGCAACACGGTCAGAAATAGTTGCGCCTAAGCCAACCCAATGCTCGATACGGTCCAGGTCTAAACGCAATTCTTCTGCTTGACCAGCAGCGATCGGGTTGAAGAAACCGATACGCTCAATGAAACGACCGTCACGCGCATTGCGGCTATCGGTTACAACGATTTGGTAGAACGGACGTTTTTTAGCGCCGCCACGAGATAAACGAATTGTTACCATAACATCCTCATTAGTTAACAAAACAACCAGACTCCATCGAGGGATAGAGTCCGGCTGTCATATAAAAAGCCCGAAAAGTTTACTTACTTTGACGCAAAAATCAATCAAAAGTATACTTTTGTTTCAGGCTTCATTGCTTAACGCCCCGGAAATCCCGGAGGCATCATACCTTTCATACCGCGCATCATCTTGGCGAGACCGCCTTTTTTCATCTTTTTCATCATGCGCTGCATATCATCAAACTGTTTTAAAAGCTTATTCACTTCTTGTACGGTAGTGCCTGAACCCGCAGCAATACGACGTTTACGTGACCCTTTGATGATCTCTGGTTTTTCCCGCTCTTTACGCGTCATCGATTGGATCATAGCTTCCATACGGATAGTAATTTTATCATCCATTTGGGATTTAACGGCATCAGGTAACTGGGACATCCCTGGCATCTTACTCAGCATGCTGGTCATTCCGCCCATATTACGCATCTGTTTTAGCTGATTTAAGAAGTCATTGAGATCAAAGGTATCCCCTGTTTTCAACTTCTTAGCTAATTTTTCAGCTTCATCGCGGTCAACTTTGTGTTCGATCTCTTCAATCAGAGATAACACATCACCCATGCCTAAAATACGTGAAGCTACACGCTCTGGATGGAATGGTTCAAGGGCATCAGTTTTCTCACCAACCCCTAAGAATTTGATTGGCTTACCAGTAATTGCACGGATAGACAACGCGGCACCACCACGGGCATCACCATCAACTTTGGTTAATACAATCCCTGTTAATGGTAGCGCTTCGTTAAATGCTTTCGCTGTATTTGCCGCATCTTGACCTGTCATGGCATCAACCACAAACAGTGTTTCAACTGGATTAATAATGCGATGAACTTCTTGGATCTCTTCCATCATCGCTTCATCGACATGTAAGCGGCCCGCTGTATCCACTAACAGCACATCATAAAACTGTAATTGTGCGTGTTTTAATGCTTTTTGGACAATTGCAGCTGGCTTTTCTTGTACTTCAGAGGGGAAGAAATCAACCCCAACCGCTTCGGCTAATGTTTCTAATTGCTTGATCGCCGCAGGACGATATACGTCGGCGGAAACCACTAAGACTTTTTTCTTCTGTTTTTCTTTTAACAGCTTACCCAGTTTTGCAACGCTGGTTGTTTTACCCGCACCTTGTAAACCCGCCATCAAAACCACAGCAGGAGGCTGAGCAGATAAATTCAGCTGATGATTTTCTTCACCCATTGCACGGGTCAGTTCATTTTGTACAATCTTAATGAACTCTTGGCCTGGGGTTAGGCTTTTATTAACGTCTTGACCAACAGCGCTTTCTTTAACTTTTTGAATAAATTCACGGACGACTGGCAGAGCAACGTCGGCTTCCAGTAATGCCATGCGAACTTCGCGTAATGTATCTTTAATATTGTCATCAGTCAGACGTCCACGCCCGCTGATATTGCGCAAAGTGCGCGATAGTCTGTCAGTTAAGTTATCAAACATGTGTCTTAGCTCAATTCTGTTATGGGCCTATATGTAGCCTTATTTGGTTACTCGCGCGCTGTATTTCAAGGGCAAACTCAAGATAGCCACGGCACAATTCAACGCTGATGTTGGTCGCCGATTGTATCACACTTGATGGGGTTTCGCTGCTTCGTTTAATTAGCCTAAATGAGCGATTAGTAAAGAATATACAGCGATACATCATACCTATTAGTTGGAGCCTACACTTGCACGAGTTATACTAGTCAATATCTATCCACTCAAAATGAATAACGACACTATACTATGCCCGTATTTGCAGTCATAGCAGTTTGTACATACATGGTCAGCCTGCTTCTGATCGTCCCAGCACAAGTGCGTAAGCAAGCGCTTTATCGTCGATTGGCTATTTTATTAGCTATCGTAGCGATGGTCACTCACGCAATCACCTTGAAATTACAAATTTTTAGTGAGGCTAGCGGGCAAAATCTCACACTCCTAAATTTAGGATCATCCGTCAGTTTATTAATGTGTTTGATTATGACGGTGGTTTCATATTTAGGAAGGGCTTGGTACTTAACCCCAATTGTGTATAGTTTCGCAATTATTAACCTAATTTTATCCACCATTATGCCTGGTGAGTTTATTACTCATTTAGAAGCAAGTACGCCATTATTTGTGCATATTGGATTAGCTTTATTAAGTTATGCAACGCTACTGATTGCTGCGTTATATGCTTTTCAAGTGGCGATTATCGACTATCAGCTTAAAAATAAAATTTTAAAATTCAGCCCTGATATGCCTCCCATGATGGTGATTGAACGCAAAATGTTTCATGTCACACAAGTAGGCGTCATTTTACTAACGCTAACATTGTGTACTGGCTTCATTTATATGGATAATATCTTTGATAAAGAGAATATTCATAAATCTGTACTCTCTGTCATTGCTTGGTTTGTTTATGTCATTTTACTGTGGGGGCATTTCCATGGTGGATGGAGAGGCAAGCGCGTTTTATTTTTCCATGTTGGCGGTTCACTGATCCTTACCTTAGCGTTTTTTGGCAATCGTCTAATCCAGCAATTAACTATGGTATAAACACCATTTTAGTCTTACACGACCGTTATAAGGAACCTTGTTTTGGATGAAGTATCTACTGGTACTCTAATCATCATACTGATTGTTTTAATTTTTTTATCTGCTTATTTTTCGGCTTCAGAAACCAGTATGATGACATTGAACCGTTATCGGTTAAAACATTTAGCGAAACAAGGTAATCGCTCCGCTGTTCGTGTTGAGAAACTCCTACGCCACCCTGACCGTCTACTCGGCTTAGTTCTCATTGGCAATAATCTCATCAACATTGTCGCTTCCGCTCTCGCAACCATTATTGGAATGCGTCTATATGGAAATATGGGGGTAGCTATCGCAACAGGTATTCTCACTTTCGTCATTTTACTGTTTGCAGAAGTGGTGCCAAAAACGATTGCAGCCCTTTACCCTGAACGAATTGCCTTCCCTAGCAGTTTTATTCTTACACCACTGCAAAAAATCATGTTACCTGTTGTATGGGCATTTAATACTATTTCGACCCTATTTATGCGCTGCTGTGGGATAAAAGTCTCCGCAACTCGCAATGATGCGGTTAATAAGGAAGAGTTACGCACTATCGTTCATGAGTCCAAGAATAAGCTCAGTCGACGCAATCAGGACATGTTAATTTCGATTCTCGATTTAGATAAAGTCACCGTCGGCGATATCATGCTGCCACGAAATGAAATTGTGGGAATTGATATAAATGATGACTGGAAGTCTATCGTGAGGCAGCTCACCCACTCCCCTCATGGGCGCATTGTGCTATATCGTGATTCGCTTGACGATTCGATCGGTATTTTACGCGTACGAGAAGCTTACCGTCTAATGGTTGAAAAGCGCGAATTCAACAAGCAAAACTTAATTAAAGCCGCGGATAGCATCTATTTCATTCCCAATAGTACTCCCCTGAATGTTCAGTTAATCAACTTTCAACATAAAAAAGAAAAGCTAGGGATCATTGTCGATGAGTATGGTGAAATTCAAGGCTTAATCACCGTAGAAGATATTTTGGAGGAGATTGTGGGTGACTTTACAACATCCATGTCACCTTCACTTGCTGAAGAGGTTATGCCACAAAGTGACGGCAGTGTCCTTGTGGACGGCTCCGCCAACATCCGAGACCTAAACAAAGCTTTCGACTGGAACCTTCCTGTAGAGGGTCCTAGAACGGTTAACGGTATGGTTCTGGAAGTATTGGGAGATGTACCTCAACCAGAGGAACAAATTGTTATCGGGCGTTATGTTATCGAAGTCTTAGCTGTCAGCGATAATATTATTAAACAAGTAAAAATCACACCTCTTGGCTTTAACTCACAAGTCCCTGAGTTTTAAGTTCTACATAAAAAGCCTTAAAACCACGAACAATTATTCGATGATTTTAAGGCTTTTTCAAACATTGTTTCTTTGAATAACTAAACGTGAAGCTGAGCTAACTTCTCTTCAGGAAGAGCGAGTTCATCATTTTTATTAACTTGAATATCTTTCGCAATGATATTTCGAGCAATTTGCTGAGCTTCTTCAAGTGAGTGCATCGTATACGTTCCACATTGATATACGTTAAGTTCAGGGATCTTATTTTGATCCTGAACATTGAGCACATCTTGCATAGCCGCCTTCCATGCTTTCGCTACACGCAGTTCATCTGGCTGACCAATCAAGCTCATGTAGAAACCTGTACGGCATCCCATTGGTGAAATGTCGATAATTTCCACGCCATTTCCATTAAGGTGGTCACGCATAAATCCAGCAAAAAGGTGCTCTAAGGTATGCGTTCCTTTTTCTGTCATTGCTTCTTTATTTGGGACTGTAAAACGTAAATCAAACACAGTGATAGCGTCCCCATGAGGCGTTTTCATCGTTTTTGCTACGCGAACAGCAGGAGCAGCCATACGCGTGTGATCCACAGTAAAACTGTCTAATAACGGCATTTCATGACCTCCATAAAAATAAAAAAAATAATTTTGAAAAAAATGAAACTAATCCAAAAATGCAGAGTCTTACTATGTGAAAGACGCGCAAATTGTTATCATCCCTAATTCTCTAAGAGATTTTTATTTGGCCACCTTGTTGTGGCCATTTCTTTTAGCGTCCTGCGTGAATCCGAAGATACTCTTCAAAGCTTTCGCTTTTGTCCTGCTCCATCAATTTCTGTTTTTCAATGGAAGCCAAACGAGCTTGTTCAAATTGCTCTTCAGTGATCACTTCATAAGGCTCGTTAATTAATTGCTGATAATATTTCTCAGCTAACTCCAGCCCATAACCACCAATACCCTTTTCTAACATTTCGTCCATCACTAGGGCTGAGTAAGTCAGGTTTGGATCTTCAAACATAGCGACAAACTGATAGCATACATCTTTATATTTCGCATCACAGCAGGTGTCTAAGACTTCCGCAACACGGATCAAATCTTTGAATAGTGTTTGTCCAACTTCGACTAGAGGCTTGAGCTCACTACCACAACCAAAACCGATTACCTGCCCTGGTTTACGTCCTTCGAGGATAACGCGGTTCCAATTCTTACGGCAGCAATCTAACTCCTGAACGTTCATTTCAGGGGCATCAGCAAGCACGCACCAAATCAGGAATAAGTCTACAAAGCGAGCTTGAGTCTCATTAACACCGATAGGACTAAATGGATTGATATCGAGAGAACGAACTTCAATATATTCGATACCACCACGCAATAGCGCATCTGAAGGTGATTCATTGCCCAGAGGCACTCGCTTAGGACGAATTGGTGCATACAATTCGTTCTCGATTTGCAGCACATTAGTGTTCAGCTGAACATATTTACCGTCTTTTTTTACGCCCAGCTTTTCAAACTCAGCAGAAGGCTTGTGGATGGCTTTCTTCAGATTTTCCACATATTCATCAAGGTGGTTAAATGTAATATTTAAATCACTCTGAGATTTATTGGTGTATCCCAAATCACTCATTCTCAATGACGTTGCATAAGGCAGGTAGTAGGTACCACACTCAGTTTTGCTGAAGTCTAATGAGGTCTCTCTATTTTTCAAGAAAGAACCGCAAATAGCGGGAGAAGCACCAAATAAGTATGGGATCACCCAACCAAAGCGATAATAATTTCTGATCAGCCGTAAATAACCTTCAGATATTTTTTCTTTACCACTTTCAGCGTCTTCAATCCCTGCCCATGCCTTCCAAAACTCAATGGGGAATGAGAAGTTATAGTGTACGCCAGCGATGGTTTGCATTAATGCACCATAGCGATTTTTTAAACCTTCACGATATAAGGTTTTGAACTGCCCTACATTAGAGGTGCCATACTGCGCCAGTGTGATTTTATCTTCACTCTCAATAAAGCAAGGCATACTGAGTGGCCACATTCTTTCATCGTGCAGATGGCGCGCCGTATAGCGATGCAGATCCCGCAGAAAAGCCAAATTATGGCTAATACTTTTATCTACAGGTGTAATAAATTCGAGTAAGGATTCCGCAAAATCTGTGGTGATCCATTTATGGGTGAGTGCTTTCCCCAGCTCATTTGGATGCAATGTCTCGGCTAACGCTCCTTGAGGTGACACACGTAATGTTTCACGCTCAATACCACGTTGAATACCATTGAGAATTTCCGGGTGCGCCTCTAACCATGAGAGCGCTTTTGATACGTCCGGGATCAAATCGACCTCCCGCCTGTGATTTAGTTTTATTTTAATAAGGCGATTACTTTAGCTTAAATCACATAAATTGTCGCTGTCTAGATGTGTGGTTTACCAAGAAGAGAAAATAGAAAAACAGAAGGAAATTGGGTTATACGCCAATTTTTAGGCAAAAAAAAACTCCTCTAATTGAGGAGTTTCTTAATGATGGTGCATCCGGGAGGATTCGAACCTCCGACCGCTCGGTTCGTAGCCGAGTACTCTATCCAGCTGAGCTACGGATGCAGAATTTGTCGATTATCAATCGATGCTGTCGAAACACAGCAGTAATTTGGATTTCAAAATTGATGAAAGGATTGTTGATACATTACAGAAGTGTTTAAGAGATGGTGCATCCGGGAGGATTCGAACCTCCGACCGCTCGGTTCGTAGCCGAGTACTCTATCCAGCTGAGCTACGGATGCATTTCAGTGCAATACGTACTTCTCTCTCAATACTGCTTAATCAAAATCTACTTCACTATTTTATGATATTTAATATCATATAAAATCTAAACTACTTTGTTTTAGTTCGCTATAAACCAAAACATCACCTTATCAGTTTCACTCATAAGGTTGAAAATGGTGCATCCGGGAGGATTCGAACCTCCGACCGCTCGGTTCGTAGCCGAGTACTCTATCCAGCTGAGCTACGGATGCAGAGCCTAAAATGGCGGTGAGGGAGGGATTCGAACCCTCGATGCAGCTTTTGACCGCATACTCCCTTAGCAGGGGAGCGCCTTCAGCCTCTCGGCCACCTCACCATATTTTAGTCACATACGATTTGTTTTTCTTAAACATCTCGTCTCTGTGTGGCGCACATATTACTTTCCTAGACTTAGAAGTCAAACAATTTTTCCAAACTTTTTGCATTCCAACGATCGTTTGCACATTTCACAAGCAAGATGATTAGTTTAACACCGAAAAAGCCATATTTCTGAGCTTTTTTCTTTTTAATTATTCACTATTTTCCAATAGAAAATTCAGTAAAAAATTGATGAGATTAAGCACTCTTTAGTTAACAGTATAAAAATGATATAGAAAAAAGCCGAGGTCACCCCAAGAAATAATGCTCAACATCAACGTAACGATGCCAGGCCAATAGGGAATCAAAAGGTATAGGAATATAGTTAGAGATAAAATAGGAGAGACAAGCGTCCATTATTGCTGTGTGATCACTCACTGGACGCTTATTTATTATTATTGATTGTCTGGTTGAGTCTTTTCGGCCTGGATCCGTTGATAAATTTCTTCACGGTGAACAGAAACCTCTTTTGGGGCATTAACACCAATACGTACTTGGTTGCCTTTTACGCCCAATACAGTCACTGTTACCTCATCGCCTATCATGAGTGTTTCACCAACTCGACGAGTCAGAATAAGCATTCTTTGCTCCTTGAAATATTAAAAGAGTCGGGTCTCTAGGTATTCCCCGCTATTGTCCATCACACACCGTGAAAACGTAAAGCAATGACATTCACCTAAAGCATTGATGCCATCAATGGCAATAATTCTAATTATTTACAAGCAAAATATAACACTACCGGCAACACATTAACAATGCTGCAACAGATTAAAGTTACCCCACTAAAATGGGGTAACTTCACAGCAATTATAGTTTTGAATCAACCCATTGTTCGACACTTTCCATCGCTGTCGGTAATGCACTTACGTCAGTACCTCCAGCCATCGCCATGTCTGGTCGACCGCCACCTTTACCGCCTACTTGTTGAGCAACATAGGAGACCAAATCACCTGCTTTAATTTTAGCAGTCAAATCATTAGTCACACCAACAATTATACTGACTTTATCACCACTTGTGGTTGAAAGCACGATAATCGCCGATTTCAGCTGATTTTTTAGATCATCGACCATTGTTCTCAATAGTTTAGGATCAGTATCACTTAATTGACTAACTAACAATTTGATACCTTTAACATCTTTCGCTTTACTACTTAGTGAAGCACTTTCTTGAGACGCTTGCTGATCTTTTAACTGCAAAATCTCTTTTTCAAGATTTCGTGATTTATCTAATGCAGCTTTGACTTTCTCAACTAAGCTATTCACGTCACCCTTTAACAGATGGGCAATTGCAGAAAGCTGTTCAGATTGAGCATGTAAATGCTCCATGGCGGCGGCACCTGTTGTCGCTTCGATACGACGAACCCCTGCGGCGGTCCCAGATTCACTTAAGATACTGAATAATCCAATATCTCCCGTGCGGCTAGCATGCGTACCACCACATAATTCGATGGAGAAATCCCCCATACTCAGAACACGTACGCGCTCTTCATATTTTTCACCGAATAATGCCATAGCCCCTTTTGCTTTCGCACCCTCTAAATCCATCAACTCAGTTTCAATTTCTGAGTTTTGACGAATTTGCGCATTCACAATATCTTCTACTTGGCGTAATTGCTGCTGCGTCATCGCTTCGAAATGAGAGAAGTCAAAACGGAGATACTTGTCATTCACCAGCGAGCCTTTCTGAGAAACATGCTCACCTAACACTTGGCGTAACGCGGCATGTAATAAGTGAGTCGCAGAGTGGTTTAGACGAATTGCATTACGCCTTTCACTATTGACTATAGCTGCAATTCGATGGTTGACAACTAATGAGCCTGATTCAACTTTACCGACATGACCAATTGCTTGACCATATTTTTGGGTATCCATCACCGTAAACTGAGCACTGTCATTCGTTAAAACGCCAGTATCACCAACTTGACCACCTGATTCAGCATAGAATGCAGTTTTATCAAGGATCACTAAACCTTCATCACCGGTATGCAATGAATCGACAGGCTGACCATCTTTATATAATGCGATGATCGTCGCTTGCTGTTCATCATGCTGATAGCCGGAGAATTCGCTGCGTTTATCAACTTTGATTAGGGCGTTATAGTCTGCACCAAAGCCACTTGACTCTCTTGCTCTGCGACGTTGATCTTCCATTGCTCGTTCAAAACCAGCTTCATCAACTTTGATGTTGCGCTCACGGCAAACGTCAGCAGTCAAATCTAGAGGGAATCCATAAGTATCATAGAGACGGAATGCAGTTTCGCCTTCCAGCGTATCACCTTTCAGTGATGCCAACTCTTCGTCTAATAATTGCAGACCACGTTCTAAAGTACGAGCAAACTGTTCTTCTTCAGTTTTTAAAACTTTCTCAACTAGAGCTTGTTGACGTTGCAGCTCTTCCGCAGCAGGTCCCATAACTTTAATTAAGGTAGAAACTAATTTATAGAAGAAAGTCTCTTTCGCACCCAGCATATAACCATGGCGTACAGCACGACGAATAATACGACGTAAAACGTAGCCACGACCTTCGTTGGATGGGATAACACCATCACTGACGAGAAATGCGCATGAACGGATATGGTCAGCAATAACACGTAAGGATTTGTTGGATAAATCCGTTGCACCTGTTGCTTCGGCGGCCGCAGCAATCAGTTCACGGAAAATATCAATTTCATAGTTAGAATTAACGTGTTGCAGAACCGCAGAAATACGCTCTAACCCCATCCCTGTATCTACAGATGGTTTTGGCAGAGGTTCCATTGTACCGTCTGATTGACGGTTAAACTGCATAAAGACCAGGTTCCAAATTTCAATATAACGGTCGCCATCCTCTTCAGGACTACCAGGAGGTCCACCCCAGATATGATCACCATGATCATAGAAGATTTCGGTGCAAGGACCACAAGGACCTGTGTCGCCCATCTGCCAGAAGTTGT
Organism: Providencia sp. PROV208; assembly: GCF_028479465.1. NCBI lineage: Bacteria > Pseudomonadati > Pseudomonadota > Gammaproteobacteria > Enterobacterales > Morganellaceae > Providencia > Providencia sp. PROV208. Next base: position 24,197 of record NZ_JAMPNS010000003.1, read on the forward strand.
CAGATGCGTAAGGCGCGCCTTTATTATCACCAATGCGAATAATACGTTCGACAGGAACACCAATTTCTTTGTTCCAAATATCGAAAGCTTCATCATCTGTTGCGTACACAGTAACCCACAATCTTTCTTTTGGTAGGTTAAACCATTGTTCGCTAGTTAAAAGTTCCCATGCAAAGCGAATAGCATCGTGTTTAAAGTAATCACCGAAGCTAAAGTTGCCTAACATTTCAAAGAATGTGTGGTGGCGAGCAGTATAGCCCACGTTTTCTAAGTCGTTATGTTTACCACCTGCACGTACACAACGTTGTGCGGTTGTCGCTCGGGAATATGCTCGTTTATCCAGACCAAGAAATACATCTTTGAACTGGTTCATCCCTGCGTTAGTGAACAATAGTGTTGGGTCATTATTTGGCACTAGCGAACTGCTGGCTACCACCTGATGACCTTTCGTATGGAAAAAGTCGAGAAACGCTTGACGGATCTCAGCGGTGCTTTTACTCATATTTATCCCGATATCAAGCTGAAAACAGAATTACGAATTGTTGAGATGGAATGTAACATCACCTCTAATCAACTCTCCGATTAAAAAGTGACTGATAAGATAAAGTCTCTTTGTATAGAAGTAAAATATAGATACATCCATTCGCGGCTTTCATTGTAAAGCGTCTGAATATTTTCTGAAAGTATGTTTATACCTCTGGTTGGGGTATTTTTCCACAGAAAAACTGTTCAATAAACTATTATTGTGATAGGCAGACACAAAAAAGCGCCATTCAATTAAGAATGGCGCTTTTTATTTTAAATTATTTCAACATGTTACTATTGAATTAAAATTCTTCTGGTACTTCTTCTTCATCAGAATCATTGATGAAATCAGTCGCTGCACTCTTAAATTCACCTGTGTGGTTTAATAATAAATCACGCAGTTTAGTATCAATTTCCTGTGCTACTTCAGGGTGCTCTTTCAAGTAGGTTGTTGAGTTAGCTTTGCCTTGACCAATCTTGTCACCATTATAGCTATACCAAGCACCTGCTTTTTCAATTAGCTTGTGTTTAACCCCTAGGTCAATCAACTCACCAAAGGTGTTGATACCTTCACCATATAGAATTTGGAATTCAGCCTGTTTAAATGGCGCCGCAACTTTGTTTTTTACGACTTTAACACGGGTTTCGCTACCAACGATCTCTTCACCGTTTTTCACTGCACCAATACGACGGATGTCTAAGCGAACAGAAGCATAGAATTTCAGCGCGTTACCGCCAGTTGTAGTTTCTGGGTTACCAAACATCACACCAATCTTCATTCGAATTTGGTTGATGAAGATCAGCAAGGTATTTGAGTTTTTCAGGTTACCGGCTAATTTACGCATTGCTTGGCTCATCATACGAGCCGCAAGACCCATATGTGAATCACCGATTTCACCTTCAATTTCTGCTTTTGGCGTTAACGCAGCAACGGAGTCAACGATGATAACATCCACAGCACCAGAACGAGTGAGTGCATCACAGATTTCTAATGCTTGCTCACCGGTATCAGGTTGAGAACACAGCAGATTATCAATATCGACGCCTAGTTTTTTTGCATAGATAGGGTCAAGAGCATGCTCAGCATCGATGAATGCGCACGTTTTACCGCTACGTTGAGCAGCCGCAATAACTTGTAAAGTTAACGTCGTTTTACCTGAGGATTCAGGGCCGTAGATTTCAACAATACGCCCTAATGGCAAACCACCTGCACCTAAAGCAACGTCAAGAGATAAAGAACCTGTTGAAATGGTTTCAACATCCATTGTACGGTCTTCACCGAGACGCATAATAGATCCTTTACCGAATTGCTTTTCGATTTGACCTAATGCTGCCGCAAGTGCTTTTTGTTTGTTTTCATCAATAGCCATGTTTACTCCCTATGGCAATGGTTGAAACCATTGCGAATAAAACGATTGAATTCGATTTGTTGAAACTAAGTATACTGTATAATCATACAGTATCAAGGAAATTTTTCAGATATTAACTGCAAAAGCATTTTTAGCGCATAACCAGTTGATTGCAAACGAACTTGATTCCGATCACCTTGAAATATCTGATGCCGAGTCACGACATCGACAGTACCATTTGCCTGCTTTAATGCAAAACCAAACCAGACTGTACCAACGGGCTTTTCTTGGCTACCGCCACCTGGTCCTGCAATACCACTGACTGACATCGCAAAATCGGCTTGCGCTTCATGTAATGCCCCAACAGCCATTTCTTGTACTACTTGCTGGCTCACTGCACCAAACTGCTCTAGTGATAAATTTGTCACTCCAATCATTTGGTGCTTGGCTTCGTTACTGTAGGTCACAAATCCACGATAAAAATAGGCTGAACTACCAGAAATATCTGTCAAGACTTTAGCAATCCAGCCGCCAGTACAAGACTCAGCCGCAGTGACTGTTTTACCCAATTGCAGTAAGCGTTGTCCTAACTGAATACTTAATGTTTCGAGTTGCTTCTCATCTATCATTTGGCTATTCACCATTATGCTGTTTTTTTACGGGCACGATCCCACATCCACAATCCCGCGATCGCCACTGCAAATACGACACCAAAACCAACGCCGACACTCACCACGGAGAACCCGACCTTCATTGCCAGAGAATATAACCCCAGCATTAATAGCATCGCGCTGTTTTCTCCCAAATTTTGTACTGCGATAGCATTCCCTGCCCCAACAGTTTCTTTACCTTTTTCCTGAAGTAATGCATTTAATGGAACAACAAATAATCCACCAAAAACGCCTAATACCATCAAGATGAAATAAGAAGGAATAATATGAGTTTGTAGTGACAGGAATACAACCATGACCCCAATCACAATTCCGGCAGGAATACAGCGATAAACCGTTTTTAAGGTAATAAATTTTGCCGCTAATCCTGCCCCAACGACAATTCCCACCGCAACCATCGCATTCAAAATAGTTGGCGTTGTGTTATCTTGCAAACCAAGTGCTACAGGTACCCACGCCACCAGCAAAAAACGCAACGTCACTCCGGCTCCCCAGAACATACTGGTTCCTACAAGGGAAAAACGGCTCTCTTGGTTCGCCCATAAAATACGACAGGCAGAAAGAAAGTCCATCAGTAACTGTTTAAAATTCCAGCCTGTACCTGGTCTCGCCGCCGCCAAATGAGGAATGAAAAAGTTAACAATTACGGCTAAAGCATACAGTAAGGAACACGTGCCTAATGCCAGCAATAAATTAATATCGGAAAGTATACCACCAACAACCGAGCCAACTAGAATTGCTGCGATAGTGGAAGCTTCCATTAAACCATTAGCTTTAACTAAATTATCACCACCGGTCAATTCCCCCAAAATACCGTATTTTGCTGGAGAATAAGCCGCAGCACCGACGCCCACTAACCCGTAACACAGGAATGGATTAACCCCTAAGCAAATCCCCAGAGCCCCAACAAATTTAAATATGTTGGAAAATAACATGACTCGGCCTTTAGAAAACCGATCCGCTATTTGCCCCACAAACGGTGCCAACACGATATAGGTGAAGACAAATACCATCTGTAAAATAGGGTGGCTCCATTCTGGGTAAAACTCAGATTTTAGCTGAGCTAATATCGCGAATAGCAATGCGTTATCTGCAAATGCAGATAAAAACTGAGACGCCAGAACCGCTTTCATTCCGGTACTCATTAATGGCGTATTTGGTGTGCTTTCTTGCATATTAGTCCCCTAACGCCATCTGTTTTAATGTGACAAAATCAGTTTTTCCGCTACCCAATACAGGCAGCGATTTCACCCAGCGAATATCTCGTGGAACCGCTAATTCTGTTAAACCTTTTCCTTTTGCCGCTGCTGATAGGGCACTTCTGTCGAGATCTTTATCAGTCGTAAATAGGACTAATGCCTCCCCTTTACTACTATCCGGTTTGGTTACGACACCGTGCTCGCAACTTGGCGAAATTTCAGACACCATCTGCTCAATACTTTCTAGGGAAACCATTTCCCCCGCTAATTTAGCAAATCGCTTAACTCGCCCCTTAATGGTGCAGAAGTTTTTATTGTCCAGCTCAACAATATCACCCGTGTCATACCAGCCTGATTCTAATTCACCTTGCGCATTTTCCGCTTTCGGTTCTTCGAGTACACCCGGCGCCTCTACGCGCAAATAGCCCTTCATTATATTAGGACCTTTCAGCTGAAGTTTTCCGCCATGTTCAATACCTGGTAACGGAATAATACGGGCTTCCATACAGGGTAAAATTTGCCCCACTGAGCCTTCTTTTGCTGCCATTGGTACGTTAATAGATACAATCGGTGCACACTCAGTCACGCCATAGCCTTCAAGAATTCGAATACCAAATTTGTCGTACCAAATTTTCTTGGTTTTATCCGAAAGCTTTTCTGCGCCCGCAACAACATAACGAACTCTTGCAAAATCATACGGATGAGCAAAACGTGCGTAATGCCCCAAGAACGTTGACGTACCGAATAAAACCGTACAATTTCGGTCATATACCAGTTCTGGAATAATTCGATAATGTAACGGGCTTGGATATAAGAAAACTCGGCTACCCGAAAATAGTGGAATAAATAATCCGACGGTTAATCCAAAGGCATGGAATAAAGGCAGTGATGACATAAAACGATCACGCGGAGTAAAATCAGCAATCGTTTTGATCTGCTCAACGTTAGCCATCAAGCTACGGTGACTGTGTACAACTCCTTTAGGGGTACCTTCGGAGCCTGAAGTGAACAAGACAATCGCTTCATCATCGATATTACGAGGAACAATCGCCTTACGCGGTGAGAATAAATGCTTCACAATCCACAACTTATCTTGGAGCGTCACGGTGTCTTTTAAATCTTCAAGATAAATCCATGTTGCTTCCGGTACTTGCGCCGGAATATGGGTGAGTTTCCCTTTTTCCAAAAATTGTCGTGAAGTAAAAACCACTTTTGCCGTTGAGGCTTTTAAAGCATTACTAATCCCATGACTTCCCGCCGTGTAATTCAGCATCGCAGGCACTCGCCCGCGCATTAAACAGCCGAAAATTGCTGCCGCTGTCACTGTCGCATTGGGTAGCAATAATCCTACACGCTCATTTTCATGGGTATAGCGTTCGATAATTCGCCCAACACCAAGTGACTTTTTGAGCAGCCCTTGATAGCTATCTTCTTTGAACGAAATATCCTCAATACAGCGAGAACGGCGTCCATAACGTTCAATACTATCAATAAAGGCTTCGACCAATGTCATTTCTGGGCGACTCGCCATGCGTGCCGCTTTCATAATTTGATAAAGATGTTCACCGGCTAAGGCTCGACGCTCGACGGCGCGAGGCGCATCCGGCATTGGAATACTTTCAGCAGGTAAAATATGTAATGTGATTTTTGGAAACCACTTTAACGGGATAATCCCCTTTAAGCGTCCAAAGTAGCTTCTTTCTGCACCATCAATACGAATTGGCACCACTTTGGCACCAGACTTAGCAGCGACAAAGGCGGCCCCTTCATAGATCTTCATCAAAGAGCCGTGAACAGTAATACGCCCTTCAGGAAAAATAACAATCGGACGCCCTTTATCCACTTCACGAACAAGGTGTCGAAGACCTAATGGATTTTTGGGATCTAATGCAACAATATCCGCATAAGGCTTGAGCCGCTTGATCATCTTAGGTGTTGCCACAGAACTATACATGGCAAAGACTGGCTTCACAGGTAAAAACAGTGCGATCAACACACCATCAAGAAAAGAAACATGGTTCGGCGTAATGATGCATTTGTCTTGATTGAACTCATTCGTATTACCAATGACTTCTACGCGAAACAAAAACCTCAGTACTTTTTTTATTATTTTTGCCAACATAATGATTCCCTTTCTTATGGTGATAATTTTATCTATTGATTAACAATTAGATACTACAATAATTATCTCGTGACCAACCGCCCTCATTAAGAGGTTTATTCCTAAAGGCGTGAGTACATCTGACATTTATCTCAAATTTGCGATCTGCTTAATAATAGCATCAATGGATTGATTGGCATCAATAACGTGGTGGGCAGTGGATAAATAGATAGGATCACGCTGCGTCATCACTTCTTCAATTTCTTCAAGCAGTGATTTCCCCGTTAAACTCGGTCGCTGATCCGCTTGCGGTTCTGCCGCTAATCTCTTTACCAGTGTTTCTGGCGTTGAGCGTAAATAAATAACAGTGCCATTTTCTCGCATAACCTGCTGATTTTCTGGCGCTAAAATAATACCGCCACCTGTAGAAATAATGGCATCTTGCGGCTCAATTGACGCAAGAATTTGACTTTCAAGTTGCCGAAAATAATTCCACCCCTGTTGCTGAACAATATCAGCAATGCTCATTCCTGCCCGCTCCAGAATAAGTTTGTCGGTATCGATAAATTGGTAACCCGTTTTCTCAGCGAGTTTCTTACCAATCGTTGTCTTTCCTGAACCTCTTGGACCAATAATGTAAAACATTAATATTCATCCCTTCATCATGATTTCTATGATAAATTTTCCACACACATGCTTCTAGCCGGTTAGCCAAAATGGCGAATAATTTAAAAAAATAAAGCCACACTCAGTGTGGCTCGAACCATTTTAAAACCTATTGGGTTTGGAAATGGTACTTTAGAGTTGTAAAAATAAACGAGGAAAATCAATTTATTGATTTTCACCTGATAACACAAAGAGGGAAAAACCACGCTTTTATCCCTCTTTGTCTGCAACTTAAGTCACACTCAGTGTGGCTTAAGATTATTATTGTTAGATTATGGACGACTCAAAAAATCCCCGTAACCAATCCATTTATACGTTGTCAGAGCATCTAATCCCATTGGTCCACGAGAATGGAGTTTTTGGGTGCTTACTGCCACTTCGGCACCGAGTCCAAACTGTCCACCATCAGTAAAGCGCGTACTTGCATTAACGTACACCGCAGCCGAATCCACACGTTGAACAAAATAATCTGCTTGGCGAATAGATTCCGTCAAAATAGCATCTGAATGTGCGGTGCCATAATGGCGAATATGCTCGATGGCAGCATCAATATCCGAGACAATTTCAACATTAAGATCAAGAGATAACCATTCATCGACTAAATTTTCAGCTTGAACAGGTACCACTTTCGCTGCGCCACCTTTTAAAAATGCCATTGCTTTCTCACTCGCATGCAACGTCACTTGCTGTTGTGCCATTTTCTCACTTAGGCGCGGCAAGAAACTCGCGGCAATATCTTCATGAACTAACAACGTTTCTAACGAGTTACATGCACTTGGTCGCTGAACTTTAGCATTGGTAATCACGCTCAGTGCTTTATCAAAGTCCACCGAATCATCAACAAACGTATGGCAAACACCAATTCCCCCAGTAATGACTGGGATCGTCGATTGTTCACGGCATAATCTATGTAAGCCAGCACCACCGCGCGGGATCAACATGTCAACATAGCGATCTAACTTTAATAATTTTGTCACTAATTCGCGATCGGGATTATTGATAGCCTGTACCGCATCTGCAGGTAGTCCACTGTTTTTTAACGCTTGTTGAATCACATTAACTACTGCGAGATTCGTATTATGCGTCTCTTTTCCGCCACGCAAAATAACAGCATTTCCCGTTTTTAAGCACAAGGAAGCGACATCGACCGTTACGTTAGGACGAGCTTCGTAAATAACCCCAATGACCCCTAACGGGACACGACGGCGCTGTAAATTCAATCCGCTATCGAGCTCGCTGCCATCGAGGATTTGTCCTACTGGATCTGCCAGTTGACATACCTTTCTAACATCATCCGCAATACTTTTTAAACGTGATGGCGTCAGTAATAAGCGATCTTGTAACGCTTCGCTCATACCACTTTGTTGGGCTTGCTCCATATCTAACTGATTTGCAGCTAAGATACTTGCGCTTTCTTGTTCTAACAGATTAGCAATTTGCTCAAGTGCCAAATTTTTTTGTTTTGTGTTTAATTGAGCCAACTGCCATGACCCCTCACGCGCCGCTTTACCCATTTGTTCTAACATAATTAACTCACTATCATATCGTCGCGATGAACGGCTACAGCGCCGTGTTCATAGCCAAGGATTTTACCAATATCTTGGGAATGATGACCCGCAATCATTCTGAGTGCATCACTATTATAATGACTCACGCCGTGTGCCAAATCTTTACCTGCCATATTGCGAATACGGATCACTGCACCACGAGAGAAATCGCCTTCAATTTTCTTAATACCCTTTGGTAACAATGAACTGCCTTTTTCTGTAATCGCTAATTGTGCGCCATCATCAATATAAACATCCCCTGCCGCAGGTGCGCCAAAAATCCAACGTTTACGATTTTCCATTGGATTTTTTTGACCATAGAAACGGGTTCCAACGGGAATATTTTCAATCACCGCATTAATGACATCGGGCTTATTACCCGCGGCGATAATCACATCAATTCCAGCACGCCCCGCAACATCCGCAGCCTGTAACTTCGTTGCCATTCCACCAGTGCCTAATCCCGTTACGCTGTCCCCAGCCATACGACGTAATTCATCATTTATACCGCGCACTTCAGGGATCAATTTAGCATCCGGATTACTGCGCGGATCCGCATCGTATAAACCTTCAATATCAGTCAATAGCAGTAATTTGTCGGCATCTCCGAGAATTGCAGCCAGTGCGGATAAGTTATCATTATCCCCGACTTTAATCTCTGCGGTTGCTACAGCATCATTTTCGTTAATTACTGGAATAATGCCATTATCTAATAGCGCTTGCAGTGTGTCGCGAGCATTAAGAAACCGCTCACGATCTTCAAGATCGGCACGCGTTAATAACATTTGACCAATATGAATACCATAAATGGAAAAAAGTCTTTCCCATAATTGAATTAAACGACTTTGACCGACTGCCGCCAGCAGCTGTTTAGATGCAATGGTAGCGGGCAGTTCGGGGTAATTGAGATGTTCACGCCCAGCGGCAATTGCACCTGATGTGACAATAATAATTCGGTGACCCTTTTCATATTGCTGCGCACATTGTCGAACCAGCTCAACAATTTGAGCTTGATTTAAACGACGTGAGCCCCCTGTTAAGACACTCGTGCCAAGTTTAACCACAAGTGTTTGGCTATTTTTCATCATTTTTCTGCCATTAGGATTAATAAATACAAAGTGGGTATCAGTTTTATCAGGAGATGCGCGTTATGCCAACAGGCATAACGCAAAATTAAACAAAAGTTGGTTTAAAACAATTTTATGCGCTTAATTCCAGCTTTAATTCTGTCATCAAGGGAGAAGGGAACAAGCTTAACTCAAGGGCAGATAATTGTTGGGAAAGGCGTTGATGGAAGGCGTGCAAATTCTTTTCTACCGCTTCCGCCGTTGACCCATCCTTCAAAGTTTTCGTTTGCCATTTTCCCTGACCAGTATAGATCCCTAAATTATAGGCAAATTCGAATCCATTATCGGTGGGGGCTAACTCTAACCACCACCCCCAGAATTCACGGTTTTCTGGCACAATATTCGCATTAACGCAAACCACCAAACTATCAAAAAAATAACAATTTTTGACAGATTGTTGTTCACGTAAATAAGGACCCATTGCAGCAAACTTCTTTAAAAATTTTCCATTCGTGTAATCAGTCGGTAACGCCATATTAAGGATCTCCTTCTTGGGAAGATCCCTTTTTAACAAATGTTAAAAAATAAGCAAGTTATTCAATAGAATTATAATATTTTACTTTCTAACCATTTCGTTGTTTCTGACATGGAACGCTCAAAAGCCTCTAAAACAGGGTTACTTGGCAACATCAATAAATGACTATCCATAGATGAGCGAGCAATTAAATCTGAATCAGCCTTCGGACTATAAGGATCATTTTTGAAACAGACCGTCATCATTGGAACTTGATTACGACGCCCCAGTAACCCTTGCTTCCGAAGAGAATAGCAACTTAATTCATGACGTAACGATTGACCATCGACTTGATAAATACCCAGACGGCTGGCAAAAACATCCAATGCCATACGCGGAATGTCTTTTTGATATTTTTCTTCATGCAGCAGGCTGTGAACAATCGGACCTAATACCGCAACGGCTTTAATTTTATCTGGGCACATGTACGCTAAACGTACAGCAATATTCGCGCCAAAGCGGATCCCAGTGATAGCAAATCGTGTATGGTCAATCCATGGAATGGTATCGAGTTGACGAACAACTTGCTCATGTAACGTGCTAGTTTCTTGCGAAAGGCTATATTTCCCAGAGTAACCTATCGATGGCATATCCAATGTTAACATCGCAATACCACGAGGCTCTAAATAGTCTCTAAAGTAACGGCTATAATCGGTTTGTAAGCTATCGAGCATGCCACATACCATCACCGTTGGATAAGGTCCTTGTACATTGGATGGGATATGAAGAAATCCACAAACCTCTTTGCCACCATCCACTTTGAATGGGATTTTTTTCAATTGATACTGAGAGAATTTTGCTGCGCTATCATAAGCTTTACACGCTAAAACAATGGCTTGATCTGCAAGTTCATCCCCTTTAATAAACGGGTATGCAGCAATGCTATATAAGTTTGCTGCGCGTAGCCATGCATCACAGGCTTCTTGACCTTTTTCAAATTCTAACGCTTTTTGTTGCCACTTCATGGCTTGGTGGGACCATTCAAAGCACCAATTTCCACGGCGATTGCCAATCACAGTATCGAGCCACTCTTCTCGGCTACGTTTAGCAGCCGAGATAGCAATACGGCTTAAGACTTCTTCAATTTCAATGGCATCAATACCACGCCAGATCCACATCAAGCGATTAAGCATGCGATACCAATGATTATGCTGAGAACCACTTAATACACTGTGGTTTTGTAATTGCGACAGAGTATGGGAGGAATAAGAAACCAAAGTCGATGTTTCAACTTGCCTAACGCGAGGTTTAAACAGTTTTTCGGATAAATTTTGCTGAGTCATGTGGATTCCCTACTTTTACCAATTAAATCTGTCACATAAACAAAAAAGGGAGTGCATAATGCACTCCCTTCTATCATATCGTGTTTCGCTAAAATCACTTAGGTAATAATGTGGAGTTTTTTATAAAACAACCACTACCTACAACAGCTTAACCCAATAGACTTATTTATCTTGTTCACACTATTTATCTTGTTCACACAAGGGATCAATAAACACAACGCCCATATCCCAAGGCTGTTCAATCCAAGTGTTTTGAGGGATATCAACAACATAGTCATCAACTAATGGACGACCAGCTGGTTTTGCAAAGATAGTGACAAAGTGTGCTTTTGGATACATATCGCGGATCGCTTTCGCTGTACCGCCAGTGTCCACTAAATCGTCAATCACGATAAAGCCTTCGCCATCGCCTTCAGCACGTTTAATCACGTTGAGTTCACGCTGATTATCGTGGTCGTAGCTAGAGATACAAACGGTATCAACATGACGAATACCCAGCTCACGCGCTAACAGTGCAGCAGGAACTAGACCACCGCGACTAACGGCAATAATACCAGTCCATTGTTTTGCTGGTAATAAACGTTGTGCGAGTTTACGGGCATGTATTTGCAACATATCCCACGTTACGACATATTTTTCGCTCATAAAATTCGGGTCCCGAAGGTGAGTAAAACAGAAATGTGTCTTGCGGAAAAAAGGTTGCGCGAGATTATAGTGATTTGGCGCAGGAAAAACCAGCGAAACCATCCCACTAAATGAATAATTCTTATTAACGCTCTCCATTATTCGATGTAAAGTGTTATGCTGAATCAATACATAAAACCGCTTAAAACTTGAGTTATTACACTTAAGTACAATCTTAAATTAAGTGGTGAACGCCGTCAGTCGATTGTTTTGGGTGTGAGCCAATCTCTAGCTTGAAATATGACGGGAAGATTACGATAAAAGTACCAAGGAGAAGAACGTGTCACAATTATCAACGCTAAAACCACAACCACTGTGGGATATTTTCGCAAAAATCTGCTCCATTCCGCATCCATCAAAACACGAAGAAGCTTTAGCCGCTCACATCATGGAATGGTCTAAAGGAAAAGGTTTTCACGTTGAACGCGACCAAGTTGGTAATATTTTAATCCGTAAACCAGCAACTGCGGGTTATGAAAACCGCAAACCTGTCGTACTGCAAGCTCACTTAGATATGGTGCCGCAAAAAAATAACGACACAGAGCACGATTTCACGAAAGACCCTATCCGTCCTTATATTAATGGTGAGTGGGTAACCGCGGAAGGCACAACATTAGGTGCAGATAACGGTATTGGTATGGCATCTGCATTAGCTGTATTAGCTGATGAAAGTGTTGAACACGGTCCATTAGAAGTCTTGCTGACTATGACCGAAGAAACAGGTATGGATGGCGCTTTCGGCTTACAACCAAACTGGTTACAAGCAGATATTCTGATCAACACAGACTCAGAAGAAGAAGGCGAAATTTACATGGGTTGTGCTGGCGGTATTGATTTCACCGCGACCTTTGATTTAACTCGCGAAGCATTACCGCAAGGTTATAAAACCTTTATTATGACTCTGAAAGGTCTAAAAGGTGGTCACTCTGGTGGTGACATACACTTAGGTTTAGGTAATGCAAACAAATTATTAGCTCGTTTCTTAGCGGGTCATGCTGAAGATTTAGGCTTAAAACTGTTGGAATTCACAGGCGGTACCCTGCGTAATGCAATTCCACGCGAAGGTCATGCAACCATTGCAGTACCTGCCGACAAAGTCGCTGAACTCACTGCATTAAGAGCACGCTATGAAGGCATTCTGAAAAATGAACTCGCGGCTGTTGAACCTAATTTAGTCTTACTGTTAGATGAAACGTCAAGTGACCTAAAAGCGCTGACAGATGATTGCCAACAACGTTTAGTTTTCTTCCTGAACGCGGCACCAAGCGGCGTAATCCGTATGAGCGATGTCGTGAAAGGCGTTGTTGAGACTTCATTGAATGAAGGCGTTGTCAACATGACAGAAGACAAAGCCGAAGTGATCTTCTTAATCCGCTCACTAATCGACTCTGGTAAAAACTACGTTGTGAACATGCTGACTTCACTGACTAAACTGGCGAAAGCTCAATACCGTGCTGAAGGTGGATATCCAGGTTGGCAGCCAGATGCAGACTCACCAGTCATGCATATTGTTAGCGACACTTACCAAAAACTGTTTGGTAAAATTCCAAATATCATGGTTATCCATGCGGGTCTTGAATGCGGTCTGTTCAAAAAACCTTACCCATTAATGGACATGGTATCAATTGGACCAACGATTCGCGGTGCTCACTCACCAGATGAACGCGTTCATATCGAAAGCGTAGGTCAATACTGGACATTATTAACCGCTATCTTGAAAGCGATTCCAGTTAAAAACTAATTCAACATTGGATTATCAATGTTATAAATATCAGGGTCATAAGCTACGGTTTATGACCCTATGTTTTTACTCTATAAAAATAATGAAAGCTGCCTTTCAATTTGTGGATTTTGCAACGTCACATGTAACCCAACCAATCTGACACCGCGCCCTGCTCTACGATTTTCCCAAGCCTGTTTTGCTAGCTGAATTAAGTCCTGTTTATTTATCGTCGGATAGACATGTTCTTGTGTAGTTTGTTGGAAATCATCAAATTTTAGCTTCACGCCTTGGCGAGCAATACGTAAATCCGGCTTTACTTTCTCTAAACGAAAATGCAGTTCATCGTACAGCGTATCAAGTAACGGCAAGCAATCCTCCCATTGATGAATATCTTTCGCTAGCGTACGCTCAACCCCGACTGACTTACGTAAACGCTCAGGATTCACCGCTCGTTCATCAATACCATGGCAACGCTCCCACAGCGCCTGACCAAATTTCCCCATGCTTTTTATCAGTGCCAACATGTCATATTTCTGCACATCTGCACAGGTCAGCAACCCCATATCTGCGAGCTTTTGCGCCGTCACCTTACCGACACCAGGAATTTTTTTTAATGGAAGGGAGGCAACAAATGTGGGCAGTTCTTGCGGAGTGATCACAAACTGCCCATTGGGTTTATTCATATCAGACGCAATTTTTGCGAGAAATTTAATCGGTGCAATACCCGCAGAAGCCGTTAACTGTAACTCATCGAAAATTTGCTGGCGGATAGCCTCTGCAATTAATGTGGCTGAACCATGAAGTTGCTGGCAATCCGTAACATCTAAGTAAGCTTCATCCAGAGAGAGCGGCTCAATAAGATCCGTATAGCGAGCGAATATTTGCCGAATATGGTTAGACACATCCTTATAGACAGCCATACGACCGGGGACCACCTTAAGGTGAGGACAAAGCTTTAATGCCAGAGCTGTCGACATCGCACTGTGCACCCCATAACGCCTCGCTTCATAATTCGCGGTGCTCAACACACCACGTCTGTCCGCACTACCTCCGACTGCAAGAGGAACATTACGTAAACTCGGGTCGTCACGCATTTCTATCGCTGCAAAAAAGCAATCCATATCAATATGAATAATTTTACGCATGATAGACGCTCCAACCAATGATTACTGAATAAATATACAGTTGTTTTATTAGCCACGCAACTTATTCATCTGATTGAAACGTATTTCTGAGACACTGTAAAAGCACGAAAAAACGGAAAGTTACTCCTAATTCATAGGCAAACTACTTACAACACAGCCTGAAAATATTAAAACAACCATTCAATTAACTTCATGTTAGTGCATTGAATTTACTATCATTATGGATTATACAAATGCAAATTATATCAACATCAGTCTTCAAAAAGTCTGTCGCGATAGGCTTACTACTTTTGGCTAGTCAATCCGCTTTCTCCTTAACACCACATATTGTTGCACACCGTGCAGGTACGGCTGATGCACCAGAAAACACCCTTTATGCCATTGAGCAAGCTAAAAGCAATAAGGTTGATGCGATTTGGCTCACTGTGCAGCTCAGTAAAGACAACCAATTAGTCCTTTACCGCCCGAGTGACTTAGACGCGTTAACCGATAAAAGTGGATTCATTTCAGGTTACACCGCAAATCAGTTAAACCAAATCAATGCGGCTTACAAATTTAATCAGAAACACAATCAACAATTGCCTGCGACACAGACCACCATCGTGACGCTAGAAGAGGTGTTAAAAAAATACCCTGATACCGTTTTTTATATCGATTTAAAATCGCCTGATGCAGATCCGAATAATCAAGCTCTCGCTATTCTGGCATTACTAAACAAAACCAATGCATTTAGCCAAGTTCGCTTTTATTCCACCAATGATGCTTTTTTGAAAGCCCTGAAACCACTTTCAACTCAATTACAGTTATTTGAAAGCCGCGATGAAACACGCACTATGCTGGCAAATAGTGTCATGGACCACAAATGTTCTATTGAGAATGACAAATCTACCACGCGCTGGTACGGCTTTGAATTACGTCGCAAAGTTGAAATTGTTGAGAAATACACGCTTGGGGAAGCTCGCTCCCCTGCCACCTTATCGTGGGATAAAGAAGCCATCGACTGTTTTAGAAAAAATGGCAACGCCTATATCATCGTGTTTGGTGTCAATAATCAAGATGACTACCAATTTGCTAAAGAAATTGGCGTGGATGCAGTGATGGTCGATTCACCAAAAGCCTTCAAAAAATAACATTAAAACTATTAGGCTACTTTTATTCAATAGCCTCTCATTTAATTTAAGTAGCTTATCTTTATTATAAATGTCCCTCATATTTCATTTCTTTTCATTAATACATGATATTAAATATTAATTACATTTCAATACGATACTGCCAAACTCATTTTGAGGAAAATTTGAATCCTCAACATCTAGCTACAATGTCATACCAAATAAAAACATGAGCAAGAGGTAATATGTCTATTTCAAAAGGCACGATATCAATTGAAAACAAATGGAATGAAACTATCAAGAAAGTTGAAATAATTTATAAAAGTAACGAGAGTGAATATGATAATGCCTTTGTCACATACAATTTATCTAATAATAAAACTCTCAATGATATATTTAACATCTCGTATTCCTCGACAGGGAAAAGTGAATGGATTGGAAACATAACGACGAGTGACGGTATAAAATGGAGTAGCGGCGATTTCCTAACGTGTAATGCAAATAAAGCTGAATATAGTCATATCATGATCAGCTTCGATGGGAATAAAAAAGAAATGCACGTTTCTTATCCTAGATTTAATTCATGCGCAAAAAAAATGAACCCAATTTAATTTCAATTAAAAATAAAAAACCTTAGCCATCAATCAATGACTAAGGTTTGTATTTATTACAGTTTAAAATCACAAAATGCGGTTTTTCTCTAACATTTTTTTGCGGGCTTCTTCACGCGCCATGCGCTTTTTACGTGCATCACATGGTTCGGGACAGTCACACACTTTTTCTACCCCGATACTACTCAAACCGCCACAGCTACCTTGGATACTTTTACGCTTGATGATATACCCAAGAGACATACCTAAAAATGCCAACAAAAATAAAGCAAAGGCTGCAAGAAAAACATTCAACATTTCGTTTTCCTCCTTTTACTGTTTTTTCTGTAAAAATGGTTCGAATGCTTTAGTGTAACGCTCTTCGAAACCTTTATCTGTCTTAATAATCATAAAAACAGGCACATTCATTTTTTCTGCTAAGGCTAAACCTGCTTCTGGTCCCATCACATTTAACCCTGTCGATAAACCATCCGCTGTCATACAGTCTTCGGCTAATACTGTGATTGAAACTAAATTATGGGAAATAGGCTTACCTGTTTTTGGATCGATGGTATGAGAAAAATGCACGCCATTTTGTTCAAAATAGTTACGATAATCCCCCGAAGTGGCAATCGATAAATCACCAGGTTCAATGATCTCTTGTGCCGTTTGGCTCACACCGTCAGTTGCCGGTTTTTCAATCGCAATACGCCACGGTGCATCTTTTCCATTTTTCCCTTTGGTACGGACTTCACCACCAATATCAACCATATAATCATTGATATTGATGGACTCCAAATATTCAGCAACCACATCAACGCCATACCCTTTAGCGATAGAGGATAAATCAACATACAGTTCAGGGATTGTCTTAATTAGGTTATTACCTTGAACAGAGAGTTTATCGATACCGATCCATGCACGGCGCTTTTCTAACTCTTCGTCAGTAGGTGCTTTAGTCACTCGACCTTCAGGCCCAAACCCCCACAAATTAACCAGCGGTCCGACTGTGACGTCTAAACTACCATCAGTAAGCTTGTTTATTTCAATTGCCTTGCTGACGACCTTTGCTGTCGCCGCTGACACTGGGAATGGTTCATTCACCTCATTGGATTGATTAAAACGACTTAATTCAGAGCCAGGGCGATAGGTTGACATTTGGTCGTTGACCTCTTCCAAGCGTTTGTCAATTTCAGCTTGAATAGCTTCTGAAGAAGGCTCTGATGAGTCTGTCACGAACTTAACAGAATAATAGGTTCCCATGGTTTGCCCCTGAAGGTTCTTTTGTTCAGGTCCACCACATGCGGCAAGAAGGAGCGTCGCTGCGAATAGCAGCACTGGAGTCAATACTTTTCTGTTTAGCATAAAAATTTCTCAGCGTTAATTGTAAGCGCCCACTAGAGAAAGAGTAGGTGCTGAGACGTCTAACAAACTCAACATTCACAAATCTAGAGAATACTCACGTTTAAAATAGGAGCGCCTATTCGGCGCTCCCTAGTTTACAACCAAAAAGAGGAAAAAAATCCTTTTTTCCTCTTTTTAGTCAATAAGCGCCCAGTATTTTGGGCGCTTAACCGATAATTTAAAGCAACTAATCAGCCACCAAAATCATCCAGCAAGATATTTTCGTCCTCAACACCAAGGTCTTTTAACATCTTGATGACTGCAGCGTTCATCACTGGAGGTCCACACATGTAGAACTCACAATCTTCTGGTGCAGGATGATCTTTGAGGTAGTTTTCATACAAGACATTATGAATAAATCCTGTGTAACCGTCCCAATTATCTTCTGGCAAAGCGTCAGAAAGTGCAACATTCCATGTAAAGTTGTCATGTTCCGCAGCTAATTGATCAAAATCCTCTGTATAGAACATTTCACGTTTCGAACGTGCACCATACCAGAAACTGATCTTACGCTTAGTATCTAAACGACGTAATTGGTCAAAAATGTGGGAGCGCATAGGCGCCATACCCGCACCACCGCCGATAAAGATCATCTCAGCATCCGTTTCTTTCGCAAAGAACTCACCAAATGGTCCAGAGATAGTGACTTTATCACCTGGTTTCAATGACCAGATGTAAGATGACATAATACCTGGCGGTACATCTGGATTACGCGGAGGTGGCGTTGCAATACGCACGTTCAGCATAATAATACCGCGCTCTTCTGGATAGTTTGCCATTGAGTAAGCACGTACAGTTTGCTCTTTGACATCAGAAACATAGCGGAACAGATTAAATTTATCCCAATCTTCACGATACTCTTCAGGAACATCGAAGTCTGAGTACTTCACAACATGAGGCGGACATTCAATTTGAATATAGCCGCCAGCACGGAAGGGAACCACTTCACCGTTTGGAATTTTTAACTTCAGCTCTTTAATGAAAGTTGCTTTGTTATCATTAGAAATAACTTCGCATTCCCATTTTTTCACGCCGAAAATTTCTTCTGGCAATTCAATTTTCAGGTCTTGTTTTACGTTAACCTGACACGCTAAACGGCAACCTTCTTTCGCTTCACGCTTGTTGATATGAGATAACTCAGTTGGCAGAATGTCTCCACCACCCTCTTTGATTTTCACGCGACACTGACCACATGAACCACCGCCGCCACAGGCAGAAGAAACAAAGATACCTTGGTTAGCTAACATACCTAACAGCTTGTCACCTGCTGGAGCATCGAAACTCTTATCAGGATCACCGTTAACTTCAATTTTAATGTTCCCTGTATTGACTAACTTGGACTTTGCAAACAGGATTAAACCTGTCAGCGCCAAGACAATCAGGGTGAACATAACTACGCCTAGAATAATAATATCCATGAATTCTTCTCGCCTTTATAGCTGCACACCGGAGAAGGACATAAAGCCCAATGCCATCAAACCGGTCGTAACAAAGGTGATGCCTAACCCTTTTAGACCCGCAGGAATATCTGAATACTTCATTTTTTCACGAATCGCTGCCATTAAGACAATCGCTAACATCCAACCAATACCAGAACCAAAGCCATACACGATGGATTCAGTAAAGTTGTAGTCACGCTGAGCCATGAAAGAAACACCACCAAAAATTGCGCAGTTTACGGTGATCAACGGCAAGAAGATCCCTAACGCGTTATACAATGATGGGAAGTAACGATCTAAAATCATTTCCAGAATTTGAACCAATGCCGCGATGACACCGATAAAGGTAATGAAGTTCAGGAAGGATAGGTCCACGCCTTCAACTAACGCACCGTCACGTAAAACCAAGTTGTACACTAAGTTATTCGCTGGAACGGAGATACCAAGTACCACCGTTACTGCAATACCCAGCCCAAAGGCAGTTTTTACGTTCTTCGATACTGCAAGGAATGTACACATCCCTAAGAAGAAAGCTAACGCCATGTTTTCGATGAAAATGGCTTTTACAAACAAGCTAATATAATGTTCCATGCTCTTAATCCTTCTCTATCTGAGCTGGTTTCAGAGTCCGTAGACCCCAAATCAGCATACCGATGATAAAGAATGCACTTGGCGCTAACAGGAATAAGCCATTTGGCATGTACCAACCACCATTTTGCAGTGATTCAAATACCGTGATACCAAACAGTTTTCCGGAACCAAAGAGCTCGCGAAGGAAGCCAACCAGAACCAGAATCACACCGTAACCAAGACCGTTACCGATACCATCCATAAAACTTTCGATTGGCGGCGCTTTCATTGCATACGCTTCAGCACGCCCCATCACGATACAGTTGGTGATAATCAAGCCAACAAATACCGAAAGTTGTTTCGAAATTTCATAGGCATAGGCACGTAAAATTTGGTCAACCACAATCACTAATGAAGCGATAATGGCCATTTGAACAATAATACGAACACTGCTCGGTATATAATTTCTAATTAATGAGATAAAAAAGTTAGAGAATGCGGTAACTAACGTTACTGCAATAGTCATAACCAGTGCAGTTTCCAGTTTTGTGGTAACCGCTAATGCAGAGCACACACCCAAAACCTGTAATGCAATCGGGTTATTATCAAACAAAGGTCCAAGTAGGACGCGTTTTACTTCTTTTGAATCAGCCATTATTCAGCGCTCCTTCACGAACTTTTTTCAGGAACGGACCAAAACCGTTATCACCCAACCAAAAATCAAACATATGTTGGATACCGTTTGACGTCAGCGTTGCACCTGAAAGACCATCGATACCATATGGGCTATCGGTGGCACCACCACGCACGATCTTGATTGCAGGTACACCCTGCTCATTGAACAGTTTTTTACCTGGCCACTGTGCTTTCCATTGAGGGTTGTCAACTTCACCACCCAGACCCGGTGTTTCACCATGTGCATAGTAAGTAATACCACGCGAGGTTACGCCATCAATATCCACCGCAATAAAGGCATACATCACCGACCATAAACCAGAGCCGTAAACTGGCAGAATCACTTGAGTGACTTTCCCTTGTTCATCTTTAACCAGATAAATTTCGGCACTATTGGCACGACGACGAATCTTGGCAATATCTTCTGCGGGTGAAAGTGCGATGCTGCTCTCTTCGCTACGCAGCTCGCTATTTAAATCATAACGACTGACGCTGTCAGATAACTCATTCGTTTTGAAGTTCAGTAGCTTCGGTTCAATACGTTCGCCATACACTTTTTGAATTTCTTCTGCGCTCATTTTTGGTTGCAGCAGACCTGCAACACTCAAAATATTACGCTGAGTATCTAGCATTATTTGTTCTTGCTGCTGAGGTTTCAGACCAACCGCAGCACCGGCAACAACGACGGAACACACTAAGCAGAGAATGAAAACGACGAGAAATGTTCTGCCGACGCCATCTTTATTTACTGGTTTATCATTAGCCACGGGCTTTTCTCCGTTTAATATTTGCTTGAACGACCATATAGTCAAACAGAGGAGCAAACAGGTTGGCGAACAGGATTGCAAGCATCATCCCTTCAGGATATGCAGGGTTCACAACCCGAACAAGTACGCACATTACGCCGATCAAAATCCCATAAGCCCACTTGCCTTTATCAGTAAAGGAGGCAGAAACCGGGTCTGTCGCCATAAAGATCATACCGAAGGCAAAGCCACCTAAGACCATATGCCACCACCATGGCATTGCAAACAGTGGATTGGTGTCTGAACCGATAAAGTTAAACAGGTAGGACATCGCAATCATACCCAGCATCACACCTGCCACGATGCGCCAAGAGGCGATACGGAAGAAGATGATAAATGCACCACCAATGAAGATCATCAAGGTAGAAACTTCACCAATTGAACCAGGCATATTCCCTAAGAAAGCTTGCATCCAAGTGATTGGCTCGCCAGTCACTGTGTTCACCAGTGAACTCGCACCACCAGTCGCCCATTGGGACAGAGGCGTTGCACCAGAAAAACCATCCGCAGCAGTCCAGACTAAATCACCTGAAATTTGTGCAGGATAAGCAAAGAAGAGGAATGCACGACCCGCTAGCGCAGGGTTAAGGAAGTTACGACCTGTACCACCGAAAATCTCTTTTGCGACAACCACACCGAAGGTGATACCGAGCGCCGCTTGCCATAATGGAATGGTAGGCGGAACAATCAGCGCAAATAAGATTGATGAAATGAAGAAGCCTTCGTTGATTTCATGACCACGGATCATGGCAAACAACACTTCCCAGAAACCACCAACCAAAAAGACCACTAAGTAAATTGGTAGGAAGTAAACAGCCCCTAGCAGCATTTTGCTGCCCCAGCCAGCATCAGGTGTTAACGATGCACCTAATAACTGCGCAAGAGAATAATGCCAATCACTCGCTAAAACCTGCTGTAGTTCAGCGCCACTGTACAAATGATGCAGCGCGGGAATCGCTTGGTTACCGACGTTATACATACCCCAGAACATCGCTGGGAAAACCGCAAGCCAGACTAAAATCATCATGCGCTTGAGGTCGATAGTATCGCGTACGTGTGAGCGACCTTTTGTTACTGTGCCCGGCGTATAGAAGACTGTTACAACCGCTTCATACAATGGATAGAATTTTGCTAATTTTCCACCGGGTTCAAATTGGTGCTCATATTTTTCAAATAAATTTTTCAGACCCATGGAATTACCCTTCTAGCTCAATCTTGGTCAGAACATCACGCAGTACTGGACCATATTCATACTTAGCTGGACACACATAGGTGCACAGACCCAAGTCTTCTTCATCGAGTTCCAGACAACCCAGTTCCTGAGACGTATCGGTATCACCCGCAAGTAAATCACGCAGTAAGTGAGTGATCATAATGTCGAGTGGCATCACGCGTTCATAGTTACCAATTGGCACCATTGAACGCTCACCGCCGTTCATCGTCGTCGTGAAATTAAAGCGTTTGTTCTTCAGAAAATGTCCGATGGTGGTACGCGTAATCGTGAATTTATTCACACCAGGCATAATCCATCCAAATAACTCTTTATCGCGACCTTCCGCTAAAACAGAGATTTGATTATGGAAACGACCGAGGTAGTGATGAGCATCATCACAGGTCACCCCCCACAATACAGAGCCGGAAATTAAACGGTTTTCACCTGTTTTAAGTTGACCTTTAGTCAGTTCGTAGATATCTGCGCCAAGACGGGTACGCAACAAGCGAGGTTTCTCAACTTGTGGACCTGCAACAGAAACAACGCGGTCAGTATAAAGGTGACCCGTGGTAAATAATTTACCGATAGCAATCACATCTTGGTAATTAAGGCTCCACACTTTTCTACGAATGCTAACAGGCTCAAGGAAATGAATGTGAGTCCCTGCCAGACCCGCTGGGTGCGGTCCTGAAAATTGGGTATATGTGATTTGCGTATTAGCAGCTTGCTTTGGCAATTCGCCTGCACCATGACAAACATGCACCTTGCCTTCCGTGAGTCGGCTCAAAACGATGAGACCGTCATTAAAGGCTTGCGCATTTTCACCAATGATAATAGAAGGATCAGCAGCAAGAGGATTTGTATCAATTGCAGTCACAAAAATCGCTACTGGGGATGAACCTGGCTCTGGAGAACGACTAAATGGGCGCGTTCTTAAAGCAGTCCATAAACCGGATCTTAAAAGATTTTGTTCAACCTGCTCTTTCGTCAGTGATGGAAGTTGCTCTGTGGAATAAGACTCGAAAGTCTCTTGTTCGTCACCATCAACTTCGATAACAACGGACTGAAGTACACGACGCTCACCGCGGTGTATGGCAATAATCTTGCCACCAGCTGGGCTAGTAAATACCACGCCAGGATTCTTTTTATCTTCAAAAAGAATCTGCCCTTTTTTTACACGCTCACCTTCTTTAACCAGCATCGAAGGACGCATTCCGACATATTCTTCACCTAGCACTGCTACGTGTTGAATTTTCGGGCCGTCTTCTATCACTTGGGCTGGCTCACCTGCGATGGGAAGGTTAAGGCCTTTTTTAATTTTAATCATAAGATCTGCACAAGTTTATCAGTTAAACCCTAAGCTAACGATTCAGCAATGAATGATAGCGACTCAATAATAAAAATAACTCAAGTTGCTTTCGCTGCTTGAGTCAGTAAATCTAACAATATTGCTACACTTTATCTTCTTCTGCCGACGTCAATTTTATCAGTTCCCTCGCCCTCTGTCCGGTTATAGAAGTGACCTAGTTCAAGCAAATCGCAATAAAATTTAAAATATTGTTGTAACAACTCGTAAAAACCTACATATTGGCTCACATTTATCGAGTGTCGACTAATTTCTAATCAATAATGATTCATTAGAAAATTATTAACTTGATATATTAAATTTTGTTCCATTCGTCTAAAATATGTTGAATTTGGTCCATTTTTAATCAGGTTATTTTTCATTATTCGGCTTAATTATGCATATAAGTAAAACTATCGGTGTATATTTACTCATCACATTTGCATGTTCTTCTTATGCACAAAAAGAAGATGTATTATTATCCCTTAATAATAAGCCAGCAACTCAGCCTGATTCATCGATATTTATTCAAATATTTAAGCAAGAAGGCGTGCTTGAGCTCTACCAAAAAACGGCTGTAGGAAAGTATAAATTAGTCAAAACCTACCCTATTTGTAAGTTTTCTGGCGGACTGGGTCCCAAAAAGATGGAAGGTGACTTAAAAAGTCCAGAGGGCTTTTATCAAATTACACACTCACAGCTCAATCCGAATAGTCGATATTACCGATCTATTAATCTTGGCTTTCCTAATGAATTTGATAAAACGCAGGGATACTCAGGCAACTATCTGATGATACATGGTAGCTGTGTCTCTGTCGGGTGCTATGCAATGACAGATAAGTCCATGGGTGAGATTTATCAAATCGTGGAACAAGCACTTCAAAATGGTCAACCCGCCATTGATGTCAGCATTTATCCATTCCGAATGACAAAAATGAACATGCTGCGCTACCGCAACTCGGCGCATTACGCCTTTTGGAAACAACTTCAACCCGCTTATGACTATTTTGAGCGAACTGGCAACCCTGCTGAAATATCAGTAACATTAGGTAAATATCATGTTAACAGCATGCCAGAAACACCCTCTAAGTTATTGGGATCTAAGTCACAGTATGCGTTGACCACGGTGGAATAGCACAAATTCACCGGGTTCGATTTTTTGCCACGTCTCATTACCTGTTAGTGGTGCCGTGGCAATCACCGAAACAATATCACTTGGCGTTGTGCATTGTTGGAAATCAATCTCGATGTCTTGATCCAGTAATTTTGCTTTACCAAATGGCGCTCTTCGGGTAATCCAATGCAATTTAGTCGAACTAAATGCCATCAAATACTGCCCATCAGACAGCAGCATATTGAAAACACCTTTTTCACGCAGTTGCTGCGCTAAAGTACCAATAAAACGAAAAACAGCTTGCCAATTTCTTGGTTTTCTTGGGTATTTCTGATTCAATTGATGCAAAATCCAACAAAATGCCCATTCACTGTCCGTCTCCCCAATTGGGCGATAGTGACCTGTTTTTAATGATCGAAAACCTTTCAATTGACCGTTATGCGCATAAGTCCAATTTCGCCCCCATAATTCCCGCGTAAACGGATGGGTATTAACCAGAGACACATCCCCTCGGTTCGCTTGACGAATATGCGCAACAATACTTTCTGACTTTATCGGGTATTCTTGCACAAAGCGTGCGACAGGAGAGACAAAACTGGGTTGAGGATCTTTAAATGTGCGACAGCCTAAACCTTCGTAAAAAGTGATCCCCCACCCATCTTTGTGTGGGCCTGTTTGTCCACCTCGGGAAATCAGCCCACTTAGGCTAAACGTAATATCTGTTGGTACATTGGCACTCATGCCAAGCAACTCGCACATTTAAAGTCTCCTAGAACTAAAAATGGTTATTTCACCATCTCTTTTTCAATTAACTGAATCAAAATATGGATCACTTTGATGTGAATCTCTTGAATGCGATCTGCATAACCAAAGTGTGGAACGCGAATCTCTACATCTGCGCTTCCCGCCATTTTTCCACCATCTTTCCCAGTCAGGGTAATCACTTTCATGCCTTTCGCACGAGCAGCTTCAATGGCTTTGATAATGTTGCCAGAATTACCTGATGTTGAAATACCCAGCAGAACATCGCCTTTTTGCCCGACTGCTTCAACAAAGCGAGAGAATACAAACTCATAACCAAAATCGTTACTTACACAAGATAAATGGCTAACATCAGAAATGGCAATTGCAGGGTAACCTGGGCGGTTTTCACGGTAACGCCCCGTCAACTCTTCAGCAAAATGCATCGCATCACAGTGGGAGCCACCGTTGCCGCAAGAAATAACTTTACCACCAGCTTTGAAAGAATCTGCCAGCAATACCGCAGCTTTCTCAATCGCTTGCAGATTAGCATCATCACTTAAAAATTTTGATAATGTATCTGCTGCTTCATTCAGCTCACCACGGATCAAGTCTTGGTACATGAGTTTCCCCTTAATTTTCACGAATTCTTGATGGAGATAATTACCCTTTTATAGGTAATTTATCTTTGATTTACCGATTGTTGCACAGGGTACATTTTGTTTCTACTGCTGATTGTATCGTATGGGGTATCGTTGGCGAAATCTCCATCAGTGCGCTTTTCTCTATCGACTTATCAACCTCGTTAAATTTCCCAATATTGTTTCTTCTCAAAACTAACTGATGATTTTGTGAGCCAAGTTGTAATTAAGATGTAAACACCTTGCTAATTGTTTATTACCGGATATAGATTAATAAAACAAACAGGTCAGACCTCTTACAAGTAGACAGGAGTTTCACTATGATCCTTCTCAGTATTGTTTTATTTATTGCGTTAATCGGCGTGTTGAGCTACCACAAAAGCTCTCTCGTTCTGAGCACAATTGTATTACTTGCTTACACTGCAGCAATGGGTGCAGCCAATATTTGGAGCTATTGGATGCTACTCCCAGTCGCTCTTGTTTTACTCCCATTTGTCATCACACCAATTCGTCAATCTCTCTTTTCATCAAAAGCGATGGCAATGTTCCAAAAAGTAATGCCACCCATGTCTCGCACTGAAAAAGAAGCGATTGATGCAGGAACTACTTGGTGGGAAGGTGACCTATTTCGCGGCGCACCAAATTGGAACAAGCTTCACAACTACCCAAAACCGCAATTAACCGCTGAAGAACAAGCGTTTATTGATGGTCCAGTAGAAACAGTTTGCGGCATGGTGAATGACTTTGAAGTCACTCATGAACTCGCTGATTTACCGCCAGAAGTTTGGCAATATCTGCGTGACCACCGTTTCTTCGCCATGATCATCAAAAAAGAGTATGGCGGATTAGAGTTCTCTGCTTACGCACAATCTCAAGTTTTACAAAAGTTGGCAGGGGTATCCGGTATTCTCGCTATCACTGTCGGCGTACCGAACTCTTTAGGTCCTGGTGAATTACTGCAACATTATGGGACTGATGAGCAGAAAAAACGTTATTTACCAGGCTTAGCTACTGGTGAAGAGATCCCATGCTTTGCACTAACAAGCCCAGAAGCAGGTTCAGATGCAGGTGCTATCCCTGATGCAGGTGTTGTCTGCATGGGCGAATGGCAAGGTGAGCAAGTTTTAGGGATGCGCTTAACATGGAACAAGCGTTACATCACCCTAGCACCTATTGCGACAGTATTAGGGCTCGCCTTTAAATTAACGGATCCCGATAAGTTACTGGGTGGAGAGAAAAATCTCGGTATCACCTGTGCCTTGATCCCAACAAACACGCCAGGCGTCGAAATTGGTCATCGCCATTTCCCTCTGAACGTACCCTTCATGAATGGTCCAACCCGCGGTAAAGATATTTTCGTTCCTATCGATTACATTATCGGTGGTCCACAAATGGCGGGGCAAGGTTGGAGAATGCTAGTGGAGTGTCTGTCTGTTGGACGCGGTATCACCCTGCCATCTAACTCTACAGGCAGCCTGAAGAGCGTGGCAATGGCAACAGGTGCTTATGCCTACATTCGCCGCCAATTCAAACTTCCTATCGGGAAAATGGAAGGTATCGAAGAACCGTTAGCACGCATTGCTGGTAACGCTTACCTGATGGATGCGGCAGCAACATTAATTACTTCCGGTATCATGTTAGGCGAGAAACCCGCGGTACTTTCAGCCATTGTTAAATATCACTGTACCCACCGAGGTCAACGCTCCATTATTGATGCGATGGACATCACTGGTGGTAAAGGTATCTGTTTAGGTGACTCTAACTTCGTCGCCAGATCATACCAAGGTGCCCCAATCGCGATTACGGTAGAAGGGGCGAATATTCTCACTCGCAGTATGATCATCTTTGGACAAGGTGCAATTCGTTGCCATCCATATGTTCTCGAAGAGATGGCTGCGGCTCAAGATAACAACCTGCACAAATTTGATAAAGCGGTATTCGGTCATATTGGTCATGTGATCAGTAACAAATGCCGTAGTTTCTGGCTAGGTTTAACCAATGGTCGTGGCAGCAGCACACCAACCAAAGATGAAACCCGCCGTTACTATCAAATGCTTAACCGTCATAGTGCTAACTTAGCCCTACTCTCTGATGTTTCCATGGGTGTTTTAGGTGGCAGTTTAAAACGTCGTGAGCGCATATCTGCACGTCTTGGTGACATTCTGAGCCATCTGTACCTCGCATCAGCTACGTTAAAACGTTATGAAGATGAAGGCCGTCAAAAAGCCGATTTACCTCTGGTGAGATGGGCGGTTGAAGATTGTCTGTATCAATCTGAAAAAGCGATGGATGATTTACTGAAGAACTTCCCGAATCGCTTTATCGCAGGTGCATTACGCATAGTGTTGTTCCCGACAGGTCGTGCCATGTCAATGCCATCCGATAGACTGGATCACAAGCTGGCACAATTGATTATGGAACCATCTGAAACGCGCGATAGAATTGGACGTGGACAGTTCTTAACACCGGTTGCCAATAACCCTCACGGTTTAGTAAACCAAGCGCTCTATGACATTATTGCCGCAGAGCCAATTTTCGAACGTATCTGCCGCTTAAAAGAGCGTAAATTCAGCTTCACGCGTTTGGATAAGTTAGCTGATCAAATGTTGCCAGAAAACATTATCACCCAAGAAGAAGCCGACATTTTACGTAAAGCCGAAGCCAGCCGCTTACGTACGATTAATGTCGACGAATTTGATTTCGACGATTTAGGTGTGATTCCATCAAAAAAGCCACACACTGAGTCAGAGGATGAATCTCAGTCGAAAAAGAAAAAAGCGGCATAATTAATCTAACGCGCTAAAAATTGTCACCGTACTAAAAACAACAAGGGAGCCAATGGCTCCCTTGTTAATTTTGGTTAGTAGTTCGTCATGCATGATATATTTTCCTTTAATTGTAAGACTAACGTGATAACTCCATTGTATCTTTAAGGTTTTTTAGGCAAATCTTCCCACCTTTTTTGGCCCCCAAATCAAAATAATATTTCATTTTCTCAATATCCTTCCCTTCACCATCATCATTAAAATAATAAATATAACCAATATATTCACAGGCTAAATCACTGTCTTTACCTCCTTTATTAATAACTTTCTCTAAATATTTAATAGCGTTTTTTCTACTTACTGAAAAGCCAATACCACGATGATGTAAAACAGCCATTTCATATAATGCGAGGCTATTATCTGGATTTTGATCTATGGATTTATTTAAATAGTCGATAGCTCTAAGGCATCTCTTAGTCGGTTCAACATTATTTAAATCAACAAAGTTACAGTTTGAACTAATATAGAAAAGATGAAAAAGTAACAAGCTACTATTTGAGTCACCTTTACTTGACTGTAATCTCAAATAGTTATAATCAATTTGTGTTCTGGGAGGAGGAGTGTTAGATAATAATTTGGGGTCATATTGTCTATACTCATTAGAGTAACTAAAAGAAAGTATGCTTTTGTCGCTAAATCAGTATGTTCCTTATCATTAGAATGACAGCCTTGAATAATTAATAACGTTAAAAATAGAATTAATTTCATCTCTTCGCCGAATATGTGAATAAAAGAGGTTAAACCTTACATTTATTTATAAAATAGAAAATCCCCTAAATGAGTTATTTAAATCATAAAAAAGACCCTGCTAGCAGAGTCTTTTATCGATATTAAAAAGCCAATATTAAGTATTCAAAATTAATTTACAGTTCTAAGGCTAGTAACTCTTGAATAGTTTGACGACGACGAATTAATGTAGGCTTACCGTCAACGAACAACACTTCTGGCAGCAATGGGCGGCTATTATAGTTAGAAGACATCGATGCACCATAAGCTCCAGTATCATGAAATACTAAATAATCGCCAACTTTTACATCTGGCAATAAGCGCGTTTCCACCATTCCACCTTCTAGCTGAGTAAATACATCACCCGACTCGCAAAGTGGTCCTGCAATAATTGTTTCTTTTAATGGCTGATGGCCAACGCTGCTGCCGTCTGCTGGCAATACCGAAATATGGTGATAACTGCCATACATCGCAGGGCGCATTAAATCATTAAAACCGCTATCAACTAACACATAGTGGCGGCTACCCATATCCTTAACCGCGCGCACTTGTGCCAGTAAAACACCCGACTCTGCAACTAAATAGCGCCCCGGTTCAATTTCTAATTCAATGTGATGACCTAGATGCTGCTCAATACGCTGGCGAGCGTTATCCCACAAGCTGTAATAATGTTGAACATCAATGATTTCATCATGCTCACGATAAGGCGTTGATAAACCACCACCCGCCGAAATAGCCTCAATATCCACGCCCGCAGACATCACCAGCTCCACCATAGAATCACACACATTGGCAAGATGCTGGTAGTCAACACCGGAGCCAATGTGCATGTGAATGCCCACTAACTTTAGGTTGTACTGCTGGATTTTCGCTAATGCTTCCGGTAAATCTTGATGCCAAATTCCGTGCTTGCTGTTCTCTCCACCCGTATTAGTTTTTTGGCTATGACCATGCCCAAAACCCGGATTAATACGCAGCCAAACGGGGTGGCCGGCTTTATGCTCACCAATCTGTTGCAGCATATCGATAGAGCCCACATTCACCGGAATATCTAACTCTGTCACTTTCAGCAACGTAGCTGGATCGAGCACATCCGCCGTAAACACGATTTCCGATTTTTCACGACCCGGCTGAAAGCCCGCCACTAATGCACGCTCAATTTCACCCAATGACACCGAATCCACTTTCACGCCCTGCTCACGCATCAAACGCAAAATATGAATGTTGGAACAAGCTTTTTGAGCAAAACGGACGGTATCGAACACTTTTAATTGCCCAATACGGTCAATAATCACTTCACTATCATACACCCAGACTGGCGTACCAAACTGCGCAGGCAGTGTACGTAAATGTTCAGGGGTTAAATACTGGCTGGTGGTGTTGGCGAATGTGGTCATCGGAACCTCGTTGGCAAGTTTTATTATAGTAAGTTCGATTATTAGACGAATAAGACGGGAAAAAAAATATCCTTTTTGCTAGAGTCTATTCATATCTGATATATAAATACGAGAGGAGCAATCATGCAGGCTATTTCTTGGCGACATATTGAAATTTTTCGTGCGGTAATGACCACGCCCAACCTCACGGAAGCGGCTTCATTGCTAAATACCTCTCAGCCAACCATCAGCCGAGAACTGGCGAGACTCGAGCATTTATTACAATTTAAATTATTCGATAGGGTCAAAGGTCGCCTGCACCCCACGGCGCAAGGCTTGCGTTTTCATGAAGAAGTCGAACACTCTTATTATGGTCTAGAACGCATTCGCAATTCGGCAGAGACTATTCGTCGCTTTGAACACGCCCAAATTTCTATTGCCTGCTTACCGGCATTCGCCCAATCGTTACTGCCACAAGTGTGCCAAACATTTATGGGAAATTACCCTGATGTGAACTTAACGGTGATCCCTCAGGAGTCCCCCGTATTAGAAGAGTGGCTATCTGCCCAGCGCTATGATGTTGGGCTAACTGAGCACTTACAAACTCCGCCGGGCACGGAACAACTGACATTAGGTTCATTGAATGAAGTGTGCGTACTCCCTGCGGGACATCCTTTTGAGCAAAAAAAAGTCCTCACTCCACAAGATTTTCACCAAGAGCGCTTTATTAGCCTCTCGTTAACAGATAGCTATCGGCAATTAATTGATACCACCTTTGCCGAACACCAAGTAGAGCGAAAAATGGTGATGGAAACCCATTCTGCCTCCTCGATTTGTGCCATGACACTGAAAGGGATTGGCGTCTCCATCGTTAACCCTCTCACCGCGTTAGATTTTTATCAGCAATCCTCAGGCAAGCTGGTGATCCGCCCACTCAGTTTTTCAATTCCATTTACAGTGAGCTTAATTACCCCAAATCATCGCCCTTCTTCGCAGCTCACTCATATTTTCACCGAGCACCTACAACGTACCTTTGCTCAAATTGAGCATGACCTCGCTTCAGCGTTGCGACATCAGTGACAGCCAATGCGGGGATGTTTTAAACCAGTTGCCGAGAAAATCGATAACCGCGCGTAATGGCGTTGGCATATGCTGGCGGCTGGTATACACACCATAAATTCCTAAAGGCATTGGTGTGTAGTCAGGTAGTAGCTGGATCAACTCCCCCGATTGCAAATAGTTAGCTACAGAATAATACGGTTGCATTGAAATACCTGCGCCATTCAACGTGGCTTCCATCAAAAAAACCGACTCATTGGCACTTAAACGTCCATCCACTAATACGGTCGATTCCTCCCCCTCTTTTTCAAAACGCCACATGCTGCGCCCAAAAAAGCTGTAAGTTAAGCATTCCATCAACACCAAATCTTCAGGTTTTATTGGCAAATGTTTGCCTTGCAAAAATTTAGGTGAAGCACAAATTACGGAATGGCAGGTTGATAGCGGCTTGGCAATTAAATTCGGTTCTAACTGATTGGTAATGCGGATAGCCAGATCGATACGCTCCTCGATTAAATTCACCGATTTATTCGAAATCTGCATATCAATCATCATATTAGGGTAAATCTGTAAAAACTCAGAAATCGCAAGAGATAGCGCACTTTGAGCAATCGACTGAGAACAACTAATACGCACAAGCCCTGCTAGCGCTTTAGCATCATGCTTTTGCTCGACGGGTACACTGAGCGAGAGAGCATTCAATTGTAGTGATTGTTGATAAACCCCTTCACCTGCTGAGGTCAAACTTAGCCGCCGAGTGGTACGGTTAAGTAAGCGAACTCCCGCCCACTGTTCCATTTCTGCCAGATAGCGCGTCACCATCGCACGTGACATATCCAGTTTATCTGCCGCACCGCTGAGGCTCCCTTGCTCTACGATGGTAATAAACACCTGAACCGCTTTGAGTCTATCCATATCATTTGACCGATTTATGCAACAAACATGACCTTATTATGGCGTTTTTCTCACCTTAATTGCAATTTAATATACACACCAAGCCGAACCAGGCACACAACATCACTCAACATTAGGATAGACAAATGAAATTATCGACTGTATTAACTGCAACCGCGTTTGCCACTGCCACTCACTTTGCTCAAGCGGCGAACTTAACCTTAGATGTTTATAACCCAGGCAATAACAGTGTGTTTCCCGTTTCCTCTGAAATTATCAGTGGCGATAAAGAAGTGGTATTGATTGACGCTCAGTTTCAAAATAATGACGCCCAGCAGTTAGTGGATAAAATCAAAAAACTGGATAAAAAACTGACAACTATTTATATCAGCCATTCTGATCCTGATTACTATTTCGGGTTAGAAACACTGACAAAAGCATTCCCTGAAGCGAAAGTTGTTGCCACACAACAAACGGTTGATGCTATTAATGCGACTAAAGATGGCAAACTGGCTTATTGGGGCGGTGTATTAAAAAATGAAGCGCCAAGTAAAGTTGTCGTACCTGAAGTTATCAAAACTAATCACTTCACTGTAGATGGCGAAACGTTAGAAATTAAAGGGTTAGATGGCGTATCACCGGATAGAAGCTATGTGTGGGTTCCTTCGCTTAAAGCGGTTGTGGGTGGCGTTGTTGTTTCTGACAATATCCACGTTTGGATTGCAGACACTCAGACTCCGCAATCACGTCAACATTGGCAACAAACTTTAGAGAGCATCAAAGCACTCAAACCAAGTGTCGTTGTTCCGGGGCATTTTACGGGTAAATCTAAAATGGATCTGGCGAGTGTGACTTTTACCCAAAAATATTTAACTGACTTTGAGAAAGCGAACAGCCAGAGTAAAGATTCCGCAGAACTTATTCAGAAAATGGAAGCTCGCTACCCAAGTTTGGATGACAAATCGAGCTTAGAGTTAAGCGCAAAAGTTGTGAAAGGCGAAATGCAGTGGCCACAATAAGCGACTGATATATCGAAACGCAAATAAACCGTGACGGAGATAGCGTGTATTGAACTGCTATTTTCCGTCCGTTCGATATTTTGCACCGACTCGAATAGAATGATGAAACAATAACCAAAGAGAATAAATACCATGAATGCAATTACCCTACATTATATCTATGACCCTTACTGTGGTTGGTGCTATGCCGCAGCCCCGTTAATGACGATTGCCGCCAATCATCCACACATTCAATTAGAATTACACGGTGGCGGAATGCTAGCTGGCGATGCTCGACTCCATCTTGATGACCAATTTCGCCAATACATCCTGCAATCAGATAAACGCATTGCTGCCATGACAGGGCAAGTTTTTGGTGATGACTATATTGCCATGTTGCATCAGCCAAATGTAGTGATGGACTCAACGCCACCACAAACAGCTATTTTAGCGGCAACAAAGCAAGGAAAAGGCGTTGAAATGCTTAAAGCTTTGCAAAAAGCACATTACATTTCTGGTCGCCAGATTAAACAGCCCGAAGTCTTAGCGGAAGTGGCGCAAGAAATTGGTTTGAATGTTGATCAGTTCCAAAAAGATTATGCACAATGTGCACAAACAGAAACGAATGCACATATCCAGCAAAGTAAACAACTACTTAGCCAATCAGGTGCATCGGGTTTTCCGACCTTGCTTATTCAACAACAAGGTAAATGGTTACGAGTGCCACTGCAAAACTACCTCGGTGAACCCGAAAAATGGCAACAGTTTTTAGATTCACTCGTCGCCGCGGCTAATTAGGATGCACGCTAAGCAACACCCAAAAGCTGGCGCTACACATAATGGCGGGACCAAACGGAATACTCTGCACGACTTTCTGTTTGCCTCGCCATATCAACCAAAGAAAATGTAATAAACCTAAACTTGCGGCAAGCCCTAGAAAATAAGGCAGATAAAATATTCCCAACCACGCTGAACACGCCGCAATCAGCTTAAAATCCCCTCGTCCCATTTGTGGACGTCGCCTGAGTTTTTCCACCAATGTTGTGATCACCTCTAACCCAATATAACTGAATATCAGTGCGTACATCGCCGAAAGTATGTTTCCAGTTGGCATAATCCATTGAAATAAAACACCTAATAACAGTAAAGGATACGTAAGAATATTGGGCAAATAGCCTGTTTTAATGTCAATGACCCACAATGGAAGCCCAAAATTAAAAAATAGAAATAAAAAAACAAGGGTGAAAAACGGATACCCTTGCAGTACCACTATTCCCCCAAGCACAAAATACCCAGCCCATATCCGATTGAAACTGATAACAATACTCGGTAAATCAAAATAACAGACGGGAATGTATCGCAGTAACTGAGTTGTCAGCCACGCAGACAAAAGCGACAATACAATGACTGGCAATATAAGTACCAGCATTCCATTTGCTGTATCAATCATGGTTTCTCCTTTTCCATGAACCCAGACGTTTATCAATACTGCGACTTACTATACGATGTGTGATGAATAAACCAACACCATAATTTCGTGGTTTAAGGTCGGTTTTATCGACAAATTTAGAGTCTGAAAGACAAGGCACAGACGAACTAAAAAATCCCTCTTTTTAGTTATAAACTCAATCCGTCCTCTTGTTTTTCAGGATTCTGTCCCCATATCCTGCATCAGTTCTCTTGATTATTGACTAAGGAAAAATCATGCGCGTTCCACGCATTTATCACCCAGAGCCTCTCCAAATTAACACCACGATTTCGCTTTGTGATGATGCAGCCAACCATGTAGGTCGAGTTCTTCGCATGACAGCCGGACAGCAGCTAGAATTATTTGATGGAAGCAATCACATATTCAACGCTGAAATTACTGAAGCGACGAAAAAAAATGTGTTTGTCCGCGTTCTAAATAGCACCCTTGATGATCGTGAATCCCCATTAGATATTCACCTAGGACAAGTTATGTCCCGCGGGGAAAAAATGGAGTTCACCATTCAAAAGTCCGTTGAGCTTGGCGTCAATACCATCACTCCTCTGCTTTCTGAGCGCTGTGGTGTACGTCTTGATGGCGAACGATTAGAGAAAAAATTACAACAGTGGCAAAAAATTGCCATTGCAGCCTGCGAGCAAAGTGGTCGTAACCGCATCCCTGTCATTCGCCCCGTTCAATCTCTTGAAGCGTGGTGTGCTGAAAATGATGGTGCGTTTAAAATTAACTTACACCCACGGGCAAGTGAGAGCATCAATACGCTCCCCGCTGATTTAAAACACGTTAGATTACTGATAGGTCCCGAAGGTGGACTATCCGCAGACGAAATTGCCATGACAGCGAATTATCAATTCACTGATATCCTGTTAGGGCCACGAGTATTACGAACTGAAACGACCGCACTAACCGCAATAACAGCATTACAAGTGCGTTTAGGTGACTTGGGTTAAGGAGATAAAATGATCAAGCTCGGCATAGTAATGGATCCGATTTCATCCATTAAAATCAAGAAAGACACCAGTTTTGCAATGATGCTAGAAGCTGCGCGTCGCGGTTATGAAATTCACTATATGGAAATGAACGATCTTTACCTACACCAAGGCGAAGCGCGTGCAACGACCAAAATCGTGACCGTCGAAGAGAACCCAACTAAATGGTATGAATTCCACTCAGAGCAAGACATAGCCTTAAGTGACCTTGACGCCATTTTGATGCGTAAAGATCCGCCATTTGATACCGAATATATCTACGCGACTTACATTCTTGAGCGTGCAGAACAAGCCGGCAGCCTGATCGTGAACAAGCCACAAAGCTTACGTGACTGTAACGAAAAACTGTTTACCGCTTGGTTCCCAGAGTTAACGCCAGATACGTTAGTGACTCGTAGCTCTGAAAAGCTGCGTGAGTTCCACCAAAAACATGGTGATGTTATCTTTAAACCACTGGATGGTATGGGCGGCGCCTCTATTTTCCGTTTGAAGAAAGATGATCCAAACGTTGGCGTTATCATCGAAACCTTAACGGAGCACAATTCTCGTTACTGCATGGCACAAAACTTTTTACCTGCCATTAAAGAAGGTGACAAACGTGTACTCGTCGTTGATGGTGAGCCAGTACCATACTGCCTTGCTCGTATTCCAGCACAAGGGGAAACCCGAGGAAATCTCGCCGCTGGTGGTCGTGGTGAAGCGCGTCCATTAACCGAAAGTGATTGGGCTATTGCGCGAGCTGTGGCACCAACCTTGAAAGAAAAAGGACTCATTTTTGTTGGCTTAGATATTATCGGTGACCGATTGACTGAAATTAACGTCACCAGCCCAACTTGTGCCCGCGAAATTGAAGCTGCATTTGATATCTCCATCACCGGTATGCTGATGGATGCGATTGAGCGCCGCCTGAAAAAATAGTATTTGTTAACTGGCTCGTTTCCAAAAGGCAGCCTTTCGAGGTTGCCTTTGCCGTTATTTTGTCATCACCGTAACGCGCTATCTTTATCATAACCAATAGGAACATAACCCCTGAGTTTGCCATTTATGAATTTACAGAATCATTTTTTAATTGCCATGCCTTCACTGACGGATCCTTATTTCGATCATTCCGTTGTGTATATCTGCGAACACAATGAAAATGGCGCAATGGGCTTAGTGATCAATAAACCCATTGAGGATTTTTCTGTCTCTGAAATGCTGAAAAAACTCGAAATTACCATTTCGGAGAATACCAACACGCGAAATCTGGAAAAACTGGTAATTGCAGGTGGTCCTGTTTCTGAAGAACATGGGTTTATTATCCATACCCCTGTTGCCGGTTATGCTGCCAGTTTACGCTTAAATGACCATGTTATGGTCACTACCTCGAAAGATATTTTAGAAACATTAGGCAGCGATCAGCACCCAATGAACTCTCTGGTTACATTGGGCTACTCAAGCTGGGAACCCGGACAATTAGAGAACGAAATCATGGAAAACAGCTGGTTGACTGTCAAAGCTGATCCTAAACTGATTTTTGATACTCCATTAAGAGATCGTTGGAAAGCCGCTGGCGACCTTTTAGGGATCGACATCCATAACATATCACTGCAAGCGGGGCATGCCTAATGTCAGCCAGAACCTTACTCGCCTTTGATTTTGGGACTAAAAGTATTGGTGTTGCCGTGGGTCAAGAAATTACTGGCACCGCTCGCGCATTGACCTCATTAAAAGCCAGCGATGGCAGACCTGACTGGTCACAAATCGAAAAATTGCTCAAAGAGTGGCAGCCACAATTGGTGATTGTCGGTCTTCCTTTGAATATGGATGGCACAGAGCAGCTCGTCACCAGCCAAGCACGTAATTTTGCCAACCGCATTCATGGGCGCTTTGGTGTACAAGTCCAATTACATGATGAAAGATTGTCTACCGTGGAAGCAAAAGCGGGTTTATTTGAGCAAGGTGGCTATCGTGCGCTCAGCAAAGGAAAAGTTGATTCTGCCTCTGCGGTCGTGATTTTAGAGAGTTGGTTCGAACAGAATTACTAAAAAGCACATCTTTACGTTTATTTTCCCCATTCAGTTGCTGCAAAGGTGCCGTTCGCCCTTAATATGCTTTACACTAGGGTTAATTCTCACTATTCACCGAAAGCAACTGAAAAACGGTATTGAATAACATGACAATTCAAAAAAACCTATCTGATGTCACAGAGCGTATTCGTCTTGCTGCCACTGAGTGTCACCGCTCCCCTCAAGATATTACCCTGTTAGCTGTGAGTAAAACCAAACCTTGTGAAGCCATTATGGAAGCCATCGAAGCCGGTCAACGCCAGTTTGGTGAAAACTATGTGCAAGAAGGCGTTGAGAAAATCCAGTATTTTTCAGAAAGAAATGATCTAGTCTGGCACTTTATCGGTCCACTCCAGTCCAATAAAAGTCGTTTAGTGGCAGAACATTTTGATTGGTTCCATACTTTAGATCGCGCCAAAATCGCTCAGCGTTTAAATGAGCAGCGCCCTCAAGATAAAGCACCGCTGAATGTGCTGATCCAAATTAATATTAGCGATGAAAACAGCAAATCGGGAATAACCCTCGAGGAAGTAAATGAGCTTGCGGCTCAAGTCGCCCGATTGCCAAATTTAGTGTTACGCGGGTTAATGACCATCCCCGCCCCAGAAACTGATTATGAGCGCCAATGTGCTGCATTTCGCCAAATGGAGTACGCATTCGAGCAATTGAAAGCCAGCTACTCTACTGTAGATACATTATCGATGGGAATGACCGACGATATGCGTGCTGCAATTCACTGCGGTTCTACTCTCGTACGTATCGGTACTGCGATCTTCGGTGCCCGTCAATACCATAATTAATCTTTAGGAGAACAACATGCAACATCGCAAAATCGCCTTTATTGGCGCGGGGAATATGGCAAACGCCATTATTGCGGGTCTTGTGGCTCATGGCTATCCGGCATCGATGATCACCGTTTGTTCACCAACCCCTGTACGTCGCGATAAAATGGCGCAGGATTATGGCATCATCAGCACCCATGACAACCTAACGGCAGCTCAGCAAGCGGACGTCATTGTTCTGGCCGTCAAACCTCAAATGATGAAAGACGTTTGTGAACCGCTGCAACAGCTCACCAATTTAGAAAACAAGCTGGTATTAACCATTGCCGCAGGTATTCCCGCAGCGCGTTACAATGACTACTTTGCACATTCTCTGCACTTAGTTCGTATTATGCCAAATACCCCATCACTGGTTGGTAAAGGGGTGAGCGGTTTGTTTGCACAACCCAATGTGACGGAAGGTGACAAACAGTTTACGCAGCAATTAATGGAAAGCGTTGGCTCCACCACTTGGTGCGCTAAAGAGAGTGACATTAATAATATCATTGCGTTAACAGGAAGCTCCCCCGCTTACTTTTTCCTGTTCATGGAATCTATGCAGCAAAAAGCCGAACAACTTGGCTATGATGAAAAACAAGCTCGTGAGTTAGTACTCAATGCCATTGAAGGCTCAGTGGCTTTAGCTAAATCACAGAGTGATACCCCATTTTCGACATTGCGTGAGCAAGTCACCTCTAAAGGCGGCACTACCGCAATGGCTTTAGAGCAATTTTATAATGGTCATCTACCGCAGACTGTCGCCAATGCCATGCAAAGCGCGATTGACCGAGCGGAAGAGATGGAAAAACTTTTTTAATTTATTTTTTTGGGACACGCCATGCAGACTATCGTTTTTGTTGTTACCACCCTGATCCAACTGTATATCTTTGTGCTTCTGCTTCGAGTATGGATGCAATGCGTTCGCGCAGACTTTTATAATCCATTCTCACAATTTGTGGTTAAAGCAACCCAACCTATTGTTGGACCACTACGCCGCATGATCCCATCTGTAGGGTCTTTAGATACTGCGACTCTGCTCGTCGCGTTTGTGCTGGCGATAGCCGATATTATCTTTGGTATGTGGGCAACCAATATGCTGCCTGCCATTGGGCTTACCCTTCTACCAATGGGATTAATTCTCTTACTGACTTACATCGGTAAATTGATTTTCTGGATGATTTTAATCCGCGCAATTTTAAGCTGGGTCAGCCAAGGTCGTAACCCTGTAGATTACTTATTGTTCCAATTAACTGAACCGTTAATGGCGCCAATTCGTCGCATTATTCCAGCGATGGGTGGGTTAGATTTTTCTGCGATGATTGTCATGTTTATTCTGATCGCACTGAACTACTTACGTGTTGATGTTTCCTTAATGATCGACCCTGCGCTAACCGCAATGTTGTTCTCTGTCGGCATTATGTAAGGGAAGATAAAAGCAATGCAAAAAGTTGTTTTAGCAACTGGTAATCCAGGTAAAGTAAACGAATTAGCGGACTTACTCCGTGATTTTGGTATGGACATCGTTGCCCAAACCAGCCTTGGCGTTGAGTCCGCCGAAGAGACAGGATTAACCTTCATTGAGAACGCGATTTTAAAAGCCCGCCATGCTTCAGCGCATACAGGTCTACCCGCGATTGCCGATGACTCTGGTATTTCTGTTGATGCTTTAGGCGGTGCACCGGGGATCTACTCCGCTCGCTATGCAGGAGAAGATGCCACTGACCAGCAAAACCTCGATAAGCTTCTCGATGCCATGAAAGACGTCCCCGATGACCAACGCCAAGCTCAGTTTAACTGTGTGCTGGTTTATTTACGTCATGCCGAAGACCCAACGCCACTGGTGTTTCACGGACGCTGGCACGGGGTATTAACCCGAGAGGCAAAAGGGCAAGGTGGCTTTGGCTACGACCCGATTTTTTACGTACCTGAATTAGGTTGTACCTCTGCGGAGCTGACTAAAGCAGAAAAACAAGCGGTATCACATCGTGGTAAAGCGTTAGCAATGATGTTGGATGCACTGAAAAATGCTTAAGCTTCCCCCATTAAGCCTGTATATCCATATTCCTTGGTGTGTACAAAAGTGCCCATATTGTGATTTCAATTCGCATACTCTCAAAGGGGAAATTCCTCAAACTGAGTATGTTGAACATTTGCTTGACGATCTTGATAAGGACGCGGAGCTTATTGGCTCCCGCCCAGTCAAAACTATCTTTATTGGTGGCGGAACACCGAGTTTACTAAGTGCCGAATCCATGCAAATGTTGATGGATGGTGTTCGTCAACGCGTTAACTTGGATTCTAATGCAGAAGTCACGATGGAAGCCAACCCAGGCACCGTCGAAGCAGACCGTTTCTCTGGTTACCAAACTGCGGGGATCAACCGTATCTCCATTGGTGTACAAAGTTTCGGGGACGACAAGCTGATTATGCTGGGGCGTATTCATGGTCCCAATGAAGCCAAGCGCGCCGCACAGTTAGCCACCAACTTACATCTGCGCAGTTTTAATTTGGACTTAATGCACGGTTTGCCATCACAAACTCGCGATGAAGGGTTATCTGATTTACGCCAAGCCATTGAGCTCGCGCCACCGCATCTTTCTTGGTATCAGCTCACCATTGAACCAAATACGCAATTTGGCTCTCGTCCTCCGCGTTTACCGGACGACGATACCCTATGGGATATCTATACAGAAGGACATAAGTTACTGACAGCCGCGGGTTATCAACAATATGAAACCTCCGCCTATGCCAAAGCGGGTTACCAGTGCGAACATAATCTTAACTATTGGCGATTCGGGGATTACCTCGGTATCGGCTGTGGTGCACACGGTAAAATTACCTCTACCGATGGTCAGATTTTACGTACAGTCAAAACGAAGCATCCTCGCGGCTATATGGAAGGTCGTTATCTCGATAATCGCTACAATGTAGAGAACGAAGACCGCCCATTCGAGTATTTTATGA
Source organism: Providencia sp. PROV208 (assembly GCF_028479465.1). NCBI lineage: Bacteria > Pseudomonadati > Pseudomonadota > Gammaproteobacteria > Enterobacterales > Morganellaceae > Providencia > Providencia sp. PROV208. The sequence continues at coordinate 66,564 of NZ_JAMPNS010000003.1, forward strand.
ACCGTTTTCGGTTACTAGAAGCGATGCCTCGCCGAGAATTTACGGAATATACTGGGCTAGCCGAGTCAGTTGTACGTCCGGCGATTGATGAGGCGTTAGCCAAAGGCTATATCTCAGAAACCGCCGATGAATGGCAAATTACCGAACATGGAAAATTATTCTTAAATTCCCTACTGGAGCTATTTTTAGGGGAAGAGTGATTTTTCTTCTTCCATAAAAAAAGCCAGCTTAATGCTGGCTTTTTCTTTTTACTAAGGGTAATAAATGAAAATAATAATTTATCGATTACAGTGCTTTGGTGACTGCATCGATTTGTTCAGTGAGGCTGACTAAACCACCACCAGAGAGATACCACAAGTCAGATTGCAAATAGGTAATTTTGCCATCTTTATACGCTTTCGTTTCTTGAATATTTTGGTCTTCAAATACCGTTTTATCTAACTTACCTGCACCAATCGCTTCGCTACGATCGACAATTAAAATCACATCAGGGTTCGCTTGTGCGATAGTTTTGGTATCCACCACACGGCGTTTAGATTTGTCTGCATCCGCTTGAACAGGTAATTCAGCGCGCTGTGCTTTCACCACATCATAAACAACTGCTTGGTTATTTGGGATTAACTTGCCGTCATTGTGCAATAAAACCAGCACTTTTTTATTGGATGCAGCCGCTTTTTTCTGAGCTTCTGCAATGGTTTTATCCAACTGAGCCAGTTGCTCGTCTACCGCTTTCTGGTCACCGTATAAATCACCAATTAAACGGATATTCGCTTTTACTGATTCAATATAGTTTTTGCTATCAGAGCCTAAATTCAGCGTCGGTGCAATTTTTGATAACGCTTCGTAAGATTTACCTTGGCGACCGGTGATCACAATCAAATCCGGCTTCAATGCAGCGATTTCAGCTAAATTAGGCTCTTTCATGCCACCTGCATTTTTCACTGTCGCAGGGATGCCCGCTTTCACGTAAGCAGGCGCATTTCCCATCGGCAACGCGACAACCTTATCCCCTAATCCCAGTTTTTGCATTGAATCGTAGATACCGAAATCAAACAGAACCACTTTCTGTGGTTTTTTTACCACTTCTGTTTCGCCAGAAAGATGTTTAACCGTAACTTTTTCAGTACCTTGTGCAGTGATTGCGTTTGGTGTGAATGCAGCTGATTCAGCACTCAGTGCGTAAGGTGCGGAGAATGATAAAAGAGAAACAAGTAGAGCTGGAATAAATTTTTTCATGTAGTAACACCAATTTAGTCGTTAAGCCAAACCAGCATTCTAAGGAGAGTGACCAATAAGTCAATTAAATGATAATGATTCTTAGTATTGTTTTTATTTATGGTATGAACATCATAGTTTTCACGAATTTTTAATGCAAAAAAGCAGCAACACGTTTCCCTGTTGCTGCCTATCAACGCGGACAGAACTCAATTATTTAGATTTAATCCCGTCTAATAAACTCATACGTTGTTGCTCTAGCGATGTCACTTTCGTACAAACCTGCTGACCAAACTGTTGGAAACTATTTTCTTGGTTTTTCCATTCGCCTTCAATTTCTTGCTGTAATCCACCAAGACTGCCCAACATACCTTGCAGCATCTTATTGGTGTCACCACCTGCCAGCAACTGCTTACGACCCATTTCATTAATGCTGTCTTGCAGAATACCACCTAAGCTTTCATTGACTAATTCACGCCCTGTTGTTTCCACCTTTTTAATTCCTTCATGGTGGAAAACGTAGCCATTTGAACGGGTTTCAATGATTTGATTAATCTGACCATTGAGATCTTTTTCGAGTTTCGTTAAGCGATTACGAATATTACTGTCACTTCCAATCACTTTGACAACCACTTTATCGAGGGATTTTCTTGAAGCGGCTAACTTCTCTTCGGACTCTTTTTTGATCCACGGTAAATCCTGACGGATGGCCGATTGATAACGTAATGCTTGTTGCTGCTGCTCTGAGGTCAGTGCAACTTTTTGACCATTTAAGGTGACATCACCATTAGGCGTGATTTTTAAATCCCCGCTACGACCAATGACTTGAACATGTTCAGGCGTCATAAAAATATCGTCTTTGGGTGTCACGGCACAGTTATAATCCGCCGCTTGGCTCGTGGCGCAGGCCAGTAATGAAAATGCAATTAAAGTACGGCGTAACATAAAATCTCCTCGTCGATTACCTCTATCTCTGTTGAGAGGTAATTAAAAAACAGAACGTCCAATGCGTTTCGATAACAGTTCTAAGGCGGCGCATCCCACCAAAGAGTTTCCCGCCGAATCTAATTCCGGCGACCATACTGCCACCGTGAATTGGTTAGGAACCACACACACAATACCACCACCGACACCTGACTTACCGGGCATTCCAATACGAAATGCAAATTCACCGGAACCATCATACATTCCACAAGTCATCATTAAGGCATTGATCTGTCGAGACTGCAATGGCGTGATAATCGGGTCTATCGAGCAAGAGGATTCACCTTGATTCATTAAGTAGGTAAAACACCGAGCTAACTCGACACAATTCATACTTAGAGAACAATAATGAAAATAAGTTTCTAAAACAGTTAAAACATCATTATCAAAATTGCCAAAAGATTTCATTAAATACGCGATGGCCGCATTACGGCTCGCATGTTCCATTTCTGAGCGTGCGACATTCGTGTCATAACTAATATCTGGCTCACAAGCGAGTTTCCGGACAAACTCTAACATCCGTTGTTTTGGTGCGCTCAAACGAGATTGCAGCATGTCAGCAATCACAATCGCCCCAGCATTGATAAATGGATTCCGGGGAATTCCTTTTTCCATTTCGATTTGAATCAATGAATTAAATGGCAGCCCTGATGGCTCTTTACCAACACGGCTCCAAATTTCTTGCTCTTCGTAACGCGTCATTGCCAAGGTCAAGCTAAGAACCTTAGAAATAGATTGAATTGAGAAACGTGTTTTGGCATCTCCAGCGGTAAACACATCTCCCTCAGCGGTATGTACCGCAATCCCCAAATGATGTGAAGGAATACCGCCCAAAGCAGGTATATAGTCTGCCACCGTTCCTTGACCTATCAGGGGGCGAACTTGTTCCAAAATATCATGCAGTAATTGGTCAGAAAACTGGGTGCTCAAGTGTTTTGCTCCAGAATGGATTACTCTAGAAAATAAAGGCATCCAATTGGATGCCTTTATTAATAATCAAACTAGTTATTATTCCCACCAAACATCAAACAGTTCAGAAACAACAACGTCGTTCATCCCTTTTGATTTTAGCCAATTTTCAACGATTTGACGGTGTTCTTCGGTACATTTACCAATTTTTTGTAGGCAAACAATCCCTTCCCAGTTCATGTAGCCGCTAGCTTCAAATGCCAGTCCGTTTGGTTCGATAGCTTCAGCAATCAGTTGATCAACGGTGCTATCCACTTCTTCGATCGGCGTGCCTTCTTTAAAGTTCCATTTAACAATGAAGCCTAATTCTTGGAATTCATCCAAACGCATTTTTTTACGTAAACGGCGACTACGTTGTTGTTTAGCCATGATTAAATCCTCTTAAACATTAAATCCCATACACCATGCCCTAACCGCTGGCCGCGCTTTTCAAACTTTGTTTCTGGTCTTGATTTTGGACGAGGAACGTAGTCCCCTGTGGTTGATACGTTTTCATACCCAGCAACACTGGTCATTACCTCAAGCATATGCTCTGCATAAGGTTCCCAATCTGTCGCCATGTGGAAAACACCACCATCAATTAATTTACTGCGAATTTTTTCTGCGAAAGGCACCTGCACAATACGGCGTTTATTGTGTTTCGCTTTATGCCATGGATCAGGGAAGAATAACTGAACCATTTCCAAGCTACCGTTCGGGATCATGAAGTCTAAAACTTCGATAGCATCGTGGCACATCACACGTAAGTTGGTGACATTTTCTTCTTTTGCCGATGCCAAACAAGCTCCAACACCCGGTGCATGCACTTCAATTCCCAGAAAGTTTTTATCTGGGTTTTGTGCTGCCATCGTGACTAATGAGGCGCCCATTCCAAATCCAATTTCCAGAGTAACCGGATTTGAATTATTAAATAGTTTTGCGAAATCAAAGGGTTCGTTAACAAAATCGATACCCATTTCTGCCCATTCGCTTTCTAATGCCTCTTCCTGACGTTTTGTCAGACGCCCTTGACGGCGGACAAAACTACGGACACGGCGCATAACCCGCCCTTCTTCATTATATTCGGGGGAGATAACGTTATTGATCATAATAAAGTTCTAAAAAATTCGTTGTCCAATTAGATAATGTGCCAACAAGAGTATAAAAAAAACCAAACATACCTAATTAATTAATATCTAAGTATGGTGGGAAAGGGAGTTTAGCAAAACTTCTCGGATCTTGCAGTTGATAATTGGATAACTTTACACAAGAAGCGGTTTACAGCCACCACGGTCTATGTTGCAATCCTCATCATGACTGAAATAGCGATAAAAATATTATAAATAATGGAAGCTCAACAATTTTCAAGCGCCGTGCTCAAGTGGTATCACAAATACGGTCGTAAAACCTTGCCATGGCAGCAGGAAAAATCCTCCTACCATGTTTGGCTCTCTGAAGTCATGTTGCAACAGACCCAAGTCAGCACTGTCATTCCCTATTTTGAAAAATTTACTCAACGCTTTGCCGACGTCACTGCATTGGCAAATGCGCCCCTTGATGAAGTTCTGCATTTATGGACGGGGCTCGGTTATTACGCCCGAGCACGCAATCTACATAAAGCAGCTCAAGTCATTGCGACTCAATATCAAGGTCAATTTCCGACGACATTTGAGGAAGTTAATGCGCTTCCTGGTGTTGGACGTTCCACCGCAGGTGCCATTCTCTCCCTTTCTCAAAAACAGCACTATCCCATTTTAGATGGGAATGTAAAACGTGTTTTAGCTCGCTGTTATGCCGTCGAAGGCTGGCCAGGGAAAAAAGAGGTGGAAAACCGCCTGTGGGACATTAGCACCAAGGTCACACCTAACGTTGAAGTGGAATACTTTAACCAAGCCATGATGGATCTTGGCGCGATGGTATGCACCCGTAGCAAGCCAAAATGTGAATTATGCCCGCTCAATACAGGCTGTATTGCATACGCTAACCATGCTTGGCAGGAATATCCGGGTAAAAAACCGAAACAAAAAATTCCTGAAAAAAGTGCCTGGTTCTTGATCCTTCAACACCAAGATAATGTCTGGTTAGAGCAACGACCGCCATCCGGTATTTGGGGGGGATTATTCGCCTTTCCACAGTTTGAAAGCCATGAGCAACTGGCTCAATGGCTGGCTGATTCTGGTCTGCAACATGACATACCAGAACAATTAATTGCTTTTCGCCACACGTTTAGCCATTTCCATTTAGATATTATCCCTGTAAAAGTTAATATTCAGGCAGTTAACTCTGCCATGGATGAAGGTAATGGACTCTGGTATAACTTACACCTAGGCGCAACCGTTGGGCTCGCTGCACCGGTTGAAAGTTTACTAAAACAACTTGCCTTATTATCTGATATTTGAGGAAAAATTAAATGAGTAGAACCATTTTTTGCACTTTCTTACAACGTGACGCTGATGGGCAAGATTTTCAGCTTTACCCTGGCGAATTAGGAAAGCGTATTTTTAATGAGATTTCGAAAGAAGCATGGAGTCAATGGATGACCAAACAAACGATGCTGATCAATGAAAAGAAGCTCAACACCATGAATCCAGATGACCGTAAAATGTTGGAACAAGAAATGGTGAAGTTCTTATTTGAAGGTCACGATATTCAAATTGATGGCTATACCCCAGAAAAATAGTTTTTAGGTCTATACCTATCGTTCCTCAAGTTGCATGGCTTGGTTTGCTCCCCCCTGCAACTTGAACGCTTTTGATTCAATGAACGAAATAGTAAATAGCTTGCATTAATATTGTGGATCGTATGAAAAAATTACTCACACTCACATTGTTGATTCCCCTGATTGTTTCTTGTTCTAGTAATCAGAAATCTGACTTTAATCCTGACTATGTCAAAGATACTAATGGCTTTGATATTTTGATGGGGCAATTTGCTCATAACATCGAAAATATTTGGGGGATTAAAGAAGTTCTCATTGCAGGTCCCAAAGACTATGTGAAATATACTGATGAGTATCGTACTCGTAGCCACATTAACTTTGATGCAGGAACCATCACGGTCGAGACAATTTCTGCTGTTGAACCGTCAGCACACCTGAAGAAAGCGATTGTCACTACATTATTGATGGGCGATGACCCGAACTCCATCGACCTCTATTCCGATATTAACGACATTCCCTACAGTAAAGAGCCATTCCTGTTTGGTCAGGTTATGGACAATATGGGCGAACCTATTCGTTGGGAGTGGCGCGCGAATAAATTTGCTGATTATCTGATCAGCAATAAAATGCAGCGCAGGCAGTCCGGCATGAATATCGTTTGGTCGGTTACCATGCAATTGGTGCCAAACCACCTCGATAAACGCGCCCATAAATATCTGCCTTATATTAAAAAATCTTCTGCAAAATACGGTGTAGATGAATCACTGATTCTGGCGATCATGCAAATTGAATCAAGCTTCAACCCTTATGCCGTTAGCCGCTCTGATGCGTTAGGCTTGATGCAAATTATGCCGAACACCGCAGGTAAAGACGTATTCCGTTCTCAAGGTAAATCCGGTGTACCAAGCCGCAGCTACCTGTTTGACCCTGAGCAAAACATTGATACAGGCACCGCTTACTTAGCTATCTTACAAAATAGCTATTTAGGAGAGATTAGTAACCCAACCTCACGTCGCTATGCGGTGATCACAGCCTATAACGGGGGTGCAGGTAGTGTGTTGCGTGTATTCCATAATGATAAAAAGCAAGCTGCTCAACGAATTAATAATTTAGAGCCAGGTGAGGTTTACGAGACACTTTCGACCAAACACCCTGCGGCAGAATCTCGTAATTACCTGATTAAAGTTAATAAGGCGCAGAAAAAGTATTTACGCTAATAAACCATTAAAATAGCAACATAAATGCCAGATAACCCTCAACGTTTCTGGCATTTTTTTTTCACTTTTTGTGAGTTTTTACATTGATTTGATTAAAATTTAATTCAAACGCTGAAAAAAAACGCATTCAATCAAAAGTTTTTAGAAACCGCCTTGACTCACCCTCTTAAATCAGGTTTAATACGCTCCGTTGCCCGGATAGCTCAGTCGGTAGAGCAGGGGATTGAAAATCCCCGTGTCCTTGGTTCGATTCCGAGTCCGGGCACCACTATTTAAAGAACCCGCCCTAGTGGCGGGTTTTTGCTTTCTATATCATTAATTTATTGGTTCATCAGTGATGATTTATCTTTCATCCATCACCGCAATCGCTTCACGGTAGTACCTATCGAACTTCCCTCCTCAGAAAAATGAGCTCATACATTCACTAAAAACTAGCCGCTTTCAATCAATGGTAAACACAGTCATTATAAAATTATGCTCATTAGGCTAATGCATAATTTATGCAGTGATAGATTAAAAAATTATTTTGTTGATTATTACGATTATCCAAGCAGAAAAAAATATGCCATTTATTCTTCTACGAACGAATGTGAATGTAAAAAAGCATTCTTTTTAAGAAATTGAAACATAGAAAATATATTCACTATTTTTCATAAAAATACCCACCTGATAAATAGTTGCCAAATGCGATGTGATTCACATTTTCAGGATTATATTTTAAAAAACAATCATGAGTTCTCATTTTTTAGATTATTATATTTCAATCGTTCTATTTTTTGAACTTTCCATGTAATTAATCATGCCATAACAAGTTAACTTTAAATTTTAGTGTTTGAAAACCATCATAACTTATTAAAATCATCATTCTTACCAAAAAAACTTCATTAGAAAGATATTTTTGGCAATATTAATATATAGATTCCCTCTATTTTAATTTTTTAGCTCTTCTATCTTTAGCTTTCACACGCTCTAAAAATAGATTCTATAAATAAACTTTAGGTTTAATTATTAATACTTTCGATTATCTAATTAATAAATTATAAATCAAGGAGTTAACATGCATAAAATAATAATAGATTGTGATCCTGGAGTTGATGATGCAGTGGCTATTTTTCTCGCTATAGCGTCACCAGAAATAGAATTAATCGGGATAACAACAGTCGCAGGGAATGTAGAGTTAGAAAAGGTTCACAGTAATGCAAAAAAATTACTGACATTAGCTAATAGGCTAGATATTCCTCTCGCTAAAGGCTGTAATCGTCCATTAATGAGCAAAACTGGGAATAAAACGAATGTTCATGGTACAGATGGGCTTGCTGGGGTGCTCCTACCGGAATCTAAACACCACAATGATTCTGGTCACGCGGTAGACTTTATTATTGATTCTGTTATGGCAAATCCTGGTGAAATAACATTATGCGCAATAGCCTCTCTCACTAATATTGCAATAGCTATCATTAAAGAGCCAAAATTAATTGATAATGTAAAAGATATTGTCGTCATGGGAGGAGCCGCATTTACACAGGGAAATATAACGCCAGCCGCTGAGTTTAATTTTTATGTAGACCCTCATGCTGCTCATATAGTTTTTGATAGTGCGCAGCACATTACAATGCTTGGTTTAGATGTGACAAGTAAAGCGGATATAAGAGCGGGTTTGTGCACTGCTTTGGAAAAAGGAGGGGCTATTGCCCAGAGCGTAGCAGAAATGTGTCGAAGATATGCTGAATTTGATCCTTTCCTTCATGACCCTTGTGTTATTGCCTACCTCATTCAACCTGAAATTTTTTCAGGTGTTGATGGTTCAATCTCTATTGAATATGAATCCAAGAGATTATTTGGTCATAGTTTTGCGACCCCATCTACTTTGACTCATCACAGTTCGGAAACGATGAATTGTAAAATCATGACTGATGTTGATACATCGAAATTGATGACCTTAATTACAGAGCGCATTTTAACTCTTTGAGATAAAGCTTACCTCAACGGGTAAATACTCAGAATCTCTGATACACATCTATTGCAATGATAATTTTTACATCGCAATTATATTTTGGCATAAAAAGCCCCCCAGCAAATGGTTATCCAACTAAAGGGGGCACTTCATCTAGTGACGGCTTTGTGCTTTCTATCAACTAAAAAATTCATCTCGCTACATTTCAGCTTCTATAGGTGCTTTAGATATTAATTCAACTTTATCACTTCTTAAAAATTGAATACCCGTAAGATCATTTCCATAAACATCTCTCAGCTCCCATTCTTTTTTTAAAAAATGGCCACTTAATAAGGAATCTAGCCGAGCTAAATCAACTTTTATTTTCTCATTAGAATAATTATTGAGTTTTGCCTGTAATTTATAGCGAAGAAACTCCAGCATAATAATGCTTGCATTACATATCGCATATTGGTTTATAGACGCCAAGCTCCCACCAATTACATAACATTCCCAGTTATGATGAACATCAACAATCGCATCCACTTCACTATTTTCATATAATGGCATAAAGCCATAAAACATCTGAAGAAGAAAAAGAGTTTCACACTCAACTAGATAATCATCAGAAGATGAAAAACTCGGTAGTTTATCTCTAATTAACTGAATATAAGCACAAGCTTGTTGAAATTGCTCTAGGCTTAAGTTTGTTTCAACACCATAAAACTGAGCTGATCGGCTATACGCATGAGTTAACTGATATTTCATAATATAATCATTTTGGATTGATGCTTTTCAATACTCTTGAAAAACAAACAACGTGTTTTCCAAAATATAAATCGCAATTTAAATTTAATTAAAAATCGTATCTTTATAAGAGCATCCACTTCAATATCAATTGTTTAAAACAAAATAACAATATCAATTATTACATATACAAAAAAGATAGCGTCATATTTTAAAACTCAACAATGAAAATCAAAAATAGATTAATTTCCAATGAGCGAAATTTATTATAGCCCAACATTTTATTAATGATAATATTTTTTCAAATTAAAAAGTAAAAATTCAATTATATTTATTATTTTCGAAAATTGAATTTCATTTTTAGATGAAAATTAAATAAGTAATAACATTGATAGTTTAAATGTAATTATATTTAAACTATCAATTTCAGACTAATGAAAGAAAGTAGGCGAGTAAGGAAAAGCATTATTTCATTTTTACGGCATAATCACTTTCCAAGTCATCATTACGGCGCTGCATAAGATCAGCAATAAAGTGAGGTATTGGAATGTCCGTTCAGATAATTTCACCAGCAAATATTTTGCCAATGGCATGACCAATAACGCGCCCGCACAGAGAATTAATGCCAGTTTTAAATCCGTGTAACCATCTTGCGCATAAGCCAAAGCTGAAGATCCCGATAATACTGTCGTGACAACAATCGATGTACCAATGGCTTGTTTGATATTTAAATCCATATAGCGCAATAACATGGGTAAAACGACCACCCCACCGCCTACCCCTGTCGCACCTAATACAACCCCAGCTAACACCGCCGGAATCGCCATCGCTTTCAGCTGGTTTTCTTTCATGACAACTTTCTTGAGTGGATTGGCAAAAAACATCCGCTGAATAAATAAGTACAATGAAAAAATAATTGCCGCAGCCACCAGCGCATTAATCCCCCATTCCACCTGTTTTTCATACGCTGGAATGCTGCCTAACCACGTCACCAGCAGGCTGGATAAAAATGTACTTGGCAACATAATCGCTAAGACTATCAACGCGCCTTTTAGGGGAATATTCCCTAATCGAAAATGCATGTATGACGAAGACACTTTCATCAACATGGAGAGAAAATTCGCCGTTGCTACTGCCGCTAGGGCATTCAATCCAAAAAAATATGTCAATATGGGTAAAACAATGACACCACCGCCCACACCCGTCGTACTTATAATCAAGCCGATCAGTGCGCCGATAGCTAACTCTGTGACAATCATGGTGGTTTATCCTGCCGATGTAACGGCTTGTCGACCTTTTTGCAATGCGATGTCCGCATCTTCATTAGCAAGGGTTAAGTATTTGAAGAATAGTGTGTCGAATATCACCATCTGCAACACTTGAGGGGTGATTACCCCCAACTGAGAATGTTGTTCATCATAGTAATAAGGGAGTATTAAATCCGCGAGGCGCGCCGCATCATCTTGCCCAAAACGGGTTAAGGCGATAGTGGTACAGCCATTATCGTGAGCGGATTTCAGCATACGGTTCACTTCAGGTGTATTACCCCTAGCGGTCACCGCAATAGCTAAATCTCCATCACCTAAATTCGCCGAGTAGCTCAGTTGCACATGCAAATCTGGGCTAAATAAAGCCGATTTATTGACGCGGATAAATTTATGGAAAATATCATTCGCCACAATCGCTGATGAACCAATACCAAACAGCACGATGCGTTTCGCTTCAACCAGTTTTTGAGCAACAGCATCAACCGCAGCGGGTTCTAACAGTTCTAACGATTTTTCAATGGCACTAATAAACAGCTGCCCTGATTTGGCAATGATCTGAGCCGTATCGTCATTACGACTCAGATTGCCATATAAACTTTCTGCTTTGTGTTGCTTCTCATCCGATAAATAATCGACTTTAAATTCAGGATAGCCACGGTAACCCATTTGCCTTGCAAAACGAATGACGGATGCACTACTGACACCAGCTGCTTGAGCCAATTCTGCGGCATTCATCGCAACAAGGCTGTCGCGATACTCCAGCAAAAACTGCGCAATGCGCTGTTCCGTGCCTTTGCCTCTCGTCAATAAGCTTTCCAATTTTACAGTCAATGCTGACATGGCTATACCTTCTTATTATTTTTCTGGATCGTTGAAGCCTATTATCATACTGGCAATGAAACCGACAATCCATGCGCCTGCAACAGCAATCAGAAAATCGAGAATTTGCCCATCACCCACCAGCGGAATTAACGACAATCCAGCAGTCCCAAATGGGATGATAATTCCGACATGGAAGAATGCCATCAGTGCACCGCCCGCAGCCCCCCCGATACACCCAGCAATAAACGGTTTGCCCAATGGTAATGAAACACCAAATAATAATGGTTCACCGACACCAAAGATCCCGACAGGTAGAGCCCCCACTAAGGTTTTCTTTAAGCGCTGATTTTTGGTTTTTAATAACACCCAGAAACACGAGCCAACTTGCCCCATACCGCCCATCGCTAAGATTGGGAATAAGTAATTCAAGCCAAATGTTTGCAAAATTTCCGCATGGATTGGGATCAAGCCTTGGTGTAGACCGGTTAATAATAAGAACAGGAAGCTTCCGCCTAAGATACCGCCAGTTGCCACTGCCCCGCCACCGCTATTGAGCAATGCAACAGAAACCCCTTGAGCTAGGACTTGGTTAAGGTAATGTCCCGCCGGTTGAAAAACAATCAATGCCACCATCGCAGAGACTAAAATAGTCACGAATGGCGTCACAATCAAATCAAGGCTCTCTTTGATGATACTTCTAAACCACACTTCAAATTTAGATGAGAAGACCACCACCATCAGTACCGCAAAAATCCCACCACTGTTAGGTTGCAGCTTTTCACCAAATAAAGTGATATCCGCTAAGCCTGGCATGGCTAAAAGCCCCGCCATGACAGCACCAATCGATGTCGATGCACCTAGCTCTTTTGCTGTATTTACCCCAATCATGATGGATAAATACGTAAATACTGCGCTACCAATCAACTTTAATAACTTAAATAGTTCAGGGAACTGCTCCACAACACCGGGAGCAACTAAGCGTACAATGTTAATCAGCCCCATAATCAAACCGCAACCAATCAATGCAGGAATAGTGGGTACGAAAATGGCAGCTAGCGTATTAAGCATACGACGAATGGAGAAAGATTTTTTCTCTGGTGTCAAAGCGCTGCTTTCCTCGCTCGCTACGCCACTATTTTGCATGCGTTTATTCATGACGGAGAAAACTTTTGCAGCGGTTCCCATACCAACAATCACTTGTTGCTGCTCACCATTAAACACAACGCCTTTCACCCCTTCCACTTGCTTGAGGGCATCGGCATCAAATTTACTGTTATCTTTTAAAACCAAACGGATACGCGTCATACAATGTGTTAACGTACCCACGTTTTCAAACCCGCCCGCGTATTTTTCTATTTCTCTGGCGAGCACTTCCAGATGTTCTATCTTATTAGCCATAGTATTTCCCCGGTGTTGACTGAGTCATGACTCTGTTTATGTTTATGCTATTCGCTATGACTGTTTAGCATCGAATCCAAACTGGTGTTCGGGTTGCGCTGAACAATCTCTGTCGCTTGCTGTGCAGTAATATTCAATTCATACATTAAAATGGCGCGGCGTGGGTGATAATCCACCTGCTTTAATAACCTTGCCGCCGTATCTACATCAATCCCGCAAACTTCCCCAACAATTCGTTCAGCCCGACGCAATAGTTTGATATTACTCGCCATTACATCGACCATTAAGTTGGTATGAATTCGCCCTAAGCGCCCCATAACGCAAGTGCTTAACATGCCTAAAATCATTTTTTGTGCCGTACCACTTTTCATTCGCGTAGAGCCAGAAAGCACCTCAGCACCGACATCCGGTGCAATGGCATATTGCGCTAAATCACTCAATGAGCCGTGTCCACGTGTCGTGATCCCCACCGTCAATGCGCCAATTTGATTACCATATTCAATCGCGGCTAAGGTAAATGGAGTCCGCCCACTTGCTGCAATACCGATAATCACATCTTTTTCCGTAGCACCGCGTTCTTGCAATTCCTGTACAGATGCTTCCGTTGAATCTTCAATATTTTCAACTGCTTTTAACATCGCGGAATGCCCACCCGCAATGATTGATTGCACCATCTCAGGCGAGGTACCAAATGTTGGAGGACACTCCGCGCTATCCAATACCGCTAATCGCCCGCTGGTGCCAGCTCCGACATAAAAGATCCGCCCACCTTGTTTTAAACGTTCAGCAATCACATCAACCACATTCGCCAATTCAGGTAACACGGAATGTAATGCTGTCGCGACGGTGCTATCCGCCTGATTGATCACGGTGAGCATGGATAAGGTATCTAAACGAGAAAACTGCAATGTGTCCTGATTAAGTTCATTGTTCAAACAATCGCTAAGCGTATTTTCGGTTACTGACATCACATCACCTCAATTGAAACTATATTTCATAGAAAAATACTATTTATGAATATTAATTTCAATTCTAATCATAACAAGTTATTCACTTAGGATGATTTACGTGATTGAACTCACAACAATGGTATAAAAGAAATTGAAAAATCGGTGGCAACTTTATAAACCGCTTAAGGCTACCACCGGATGAAGGCTATTTGACGAGTTTACAGCTCCCGAAGGCTGAAGGAATATGGAAATCAGGTTTCACAGAGTCTGGTTTGATCCAGCTGATCCATTTACGTACTTGTTTCGGCTCACCGGCACTAAATTCTCCGCGTAAAATGGCACACATCAAGGTTTTCTTATCGCTGTCTTGCCAAAGATTCAGTTGCGTCAATTCATCAAGGTCAATTTTTCCCGTTAGCACATACCCCTCTGGCGTGATTTGCCCAACCGTTTTTAAAGTTTGCCAATTCCAGCTAGGATCGACTTCACGATAAAAATTCGCTTTCGCATCAAAGGTACGCCCTGATGGGTCCATTTCTGCGGTGTAGTAAGGTTTTAATTCAGGGCTCGTCGCAAAGAATAATTCCACACGATCAGAATCTAATACCGCCTGATCTTTATCAGTATTTTGACCTAGCTGAATATCTTTATCGTCCGCGATAAAACGGAAATACAGCGCATTGTCGCTCCACAATGCACGAAAATCGGTTTTAGGTGGTGCCTCATTTTCCCACGGGTAGACAAAATCAGTGAGCACTTCAGCTTGCTCCCAGACTGCGGCTTTTTGGGCATCATCTAAGGATTTAATCTGTGCAGTATGATGGATGGGATACTCTTTCGCTGCCACACTGGCGGTCACTAACAGAGTTGTTGCTGCAAATAGGGTCGTTAATTTCATGCCTTGCCTCACTTTATCGGTTTTATAATGTGCGAATAACATCAATGGTGTTTTTATAACGAAATCGTTATGATTTTTTAAGAAATTAAATTTCATAACTTATAACGAATATAGAATTAAAATTTCACCACATGCAAGACATGTTCAATAAAAACCCTCACTCTGTGAGAAGACTCACTGTTTATAATCGTCTATTCTGATGTCAAATTCAGGGGTAATTTTTCACGAATCGCATCAATAACCACCCTCGTTTTTAACGGTAAAAAAGAGGTTGCTACCCATACGACTGAGATAGGATAACGAGCACTTTGATATATGGATAAAATCTCAATTAGATGACCTGTCTTGATATTTTCTTTGACTAACCATTGAGGTAAATACGCAATCCCAGCACCATTTAATGCTGCAAACATAATGGTTTGCATATCATCCATCACTAATTTGCTTATAGGTAAATAACGATGCGCTTGCTGGTTCTGATCAAAAACATGCCATGGCAAAATTTTTCCGGCCTGTGTATACGCGATCAGCTGGTGCTTATCTAATTCAGAAAGTTGCTGGGGAATACCATGTTCCGCTAAATAGCTCGGCGACGCACAAAAAATCATTTTATGGTAACCAATTTCATGGGCAATCAACTGGTTTGAATCGGCGAGTTTACCCACTCGAACTGCAACATGAACACCCTCTTGCTGTAAATCCACGTTACGGTCATTCAATACCGTTTCAATTTCGAGTTTTGGATATAACTTCATCAGTTCAACCAGCAACGGAACAACATATAAATTACCCAATAATCGAGGTGCAGTAATACACACTTTCCCCTCAACATTACGCTTACCGCTTTCTAAATAGTTTGAGGCTTCTTGAAGTGCATTCAAAGCCTTGCTCGCATACTCATACAACACCATGCCATCATTGGTTAAGGTTTGTTGACGAGTCGTTCGCTGAAACAGTGCAATACCTAAACTGCCTTCTAATCGTGAAATACTTTTACTAACGGCTGATCGCGTTAAATGTAGGCGCTCTGCTGCCGCTGAAAAATTTCCGGCTTCAACCACAGCAATGAAGATAGGTAAACAGTTCAAATCTAATTTGTTCATATTGGTGCTCAAATGGAAACAATATAAGGAAAGAATATCACTCATTGTCCACTTATCAAGCCAGATATACTTGCTACATCTTAAATTGATAAGGAAGAACCCCATGAAAATCTTAGTTATAAAATCCAGTATTAATGGTGCAGCATCTCAAACAAATACCTTAATTCAACAGTATCTGGATGAACGTAAAGCCCAAGGATATCAAGATTGCATTATCGAGCATGATGTGGCAGAAAAACCCTTACCAGTACTGAATCAAGCGCGTTTTGCTGCGTTAAGAGGTGCAGAGATTAACAATCATGATTTAAAAAATACTGCCGAACTTTCAGACCAGTTAATTGCGGAATTAAAAGAGAGTGATTTACTGATCCTCGGTGCACCAATGTATAACCTCAACGTACCGACTGAATTAAAAAATTGGTTTGATTTAGTCGTCAGAGCAAGAGAAACATTCCGCTATACAGCAACCTATCCGCTGGGCTTAGTGGAAAATGTTAAAGCACTGGTATTTAGTGCTCGGGGAGGCATTCACTATGGGCAAGAAACCGATGCAATTACACCTTATTTGAAATCCGTTTTAGGTTTAATGGGCATTACAGATGTTCAGTTTATCTATGCTGAGGGTTTGGATATGAAACCCGAAGGGTATGAAGCGGGAATAGCTAAAGCTCAACAACAATTAATGCATCATGTTCATTGTTAAGTATTATTTACCAGAAAAATCCTCACTCTGTATTTTGTAATTAGTGAGGATTTTATTTTCATTAAGAAATCTATAAATATTCACTTACAATTGAAAATTCATAGCTAATGAATTGTATCTATTAGTATTTAACAAATTCATTTTTTTATAATAACGTCATTCCCTTTAATTTTCTCACCTCAAAAAACACCCCTAATGAGTAACAAAAAGCATAAAGTGAAAGAAAATATTTTATATTGTATCATTTTATTTCATCTATCGATCATTAAATAGATTTCATTTATTAATCTATGTCATTACTCAATCATTCTTTTATTTCATTACTAAATATACTCAAAAAAAGAGTAATTTTAAAGGCGATATTATCAATGTTTTATTTCAATAGAATGTAACATTATATTTCATCATATTTTGAGTATTTACATCATTATTTAACCTATTTACAATTCGCCTCGCTTTGAAATCATCCAATTATATAAATCTTATCTAACCAATCTAGGTAATTACTAACCATCAATATAATGAAACTAAATAAAAAAATAGGAAATTTTATTAGAAATGCAAGGGTAAGCAAAGGATTATCTGAAAAGGAATTAGCATCTTTAATATCGGTAAGTCAGCAACAAGTATCAAGATATGAAAGAGGAGTATCCACTTTAAGCATTCAAAATATTTTAATACTACTGAATGCTCTGAATATCCCTTTTGATGAATTCAGTCAAAAAATAATAAAGCCAGAGCAAAATAGACTTTTCGATTTACTTATCGAAGAGTTAGAAACTGACGGTGTAATTAATGTAGGCAATCTCAAAAATATATAAATGTATTTTTCGGAGTGCATGCGCCATTTTAAATGCAAGTACCAAGCAAGTAATTAAACCCTTTTTAAATTTTTATAATGGAAAGTTATATAATGAAACTCAAGTTAATCGCTATCGCATTACCTATTTCTTTAGCTTTATCTCACACTGCATTTGCAAATACCCCTCCAGAAGAGCAAGAGCCTACTTTAACTCCAGTTACTGTAGGTGGTGGCATTGTGAATTTTGCAGGTGCCATTGTGAATACTCCTTGTGTTATTGATAATGACGATGCCTCACAAACTGTTAATTTAGGTCAATACCGTCAAGATGCCTTCACCGGTAAATCTTCAGTTTCTTCTCCTGTTGGTTTTGATATTAAATTAACGGGTTGTGCAACCGAAACATTCAAAAATGCCTCTCTGACTTTCGCAGGTATTACTGTTCCTGACGAAGAAAAAATTCTTGCTCCTGTCGCTTCTCAAGGTGGGCAAATAACAGCGACTGGCGTAGGTATTCAAATTTTACAAAACAGTAAATTAGTGAATGTTGATGGTTTAAAAGCGACGGATGTAGTTAAGCTGAATGAAGGTGATAGTACATTACGTTTCCAAGCACAGTACATCGCATTAGCGGATGAAGTCACTGCGGGTTCTGCTAACGCATCTGCCGATTTCACTATTACTTACCAGTAATACTTCTGTCTTAGCACCCGTGTCATAGCGGGTGCGCATTATTTATTTTCGGAGTTCTTATGTTTTCATTACCTAAAACTAGCCATTTTTATAAATGGCTAGTTTCGCTATGCTATTTTGGTTTTTCTTCGCTGTGTTTTGCTGGTGGAATAACACTTGATAGCACCCGAATTATTTATCCGCAAGAAAGTAAACAAATTACTACAGGTATTCGGAATACCTCAGATAAATCAGCATTTTTAGTTCAAACATGGATAGAAGATGCAAAAGGAAATAAAATAAATGATTTTATTTCTACGCCACCACTATTCACTAGCGCACCCAAAAATGAAAATACCATACGCTTAGTTTATGCAGGTGAAAAATTACCTATAGATAAAGAATCTCTATTTTATTTCAATGTCAAAGCTATTCCATCTATTGATAGAAATGAACTGTCTGATAAAAATGCATTAATTCTTGCGGCAGTGACTCGCATTAAACTTTTTGTTCGACCAAAAGGATTAAAGATCACACCTAAAGAAGCAATAAGTCTTATTCGATTTAGCAAGGTAGATAATCAAAAGATTAAAATATCCAATCCATCACCTTATTACATGACATTAACGGATCTTAAGTCAGACAAAAAAGAGTTGCCAACCGTCATGATTGCGCCATTTAGTGATATTCAAGTTAACTCTCCAGATGGATTTAATATCAATAAACTGACATTTAGTTCAATCAATGATTTTGGTGGCGTCACACCGCCAAAGCCTGCCATTTTCAATTAAAAATCAATGTGTTTTATTTCAAATGGAAATAAGGTTTTCTATGTTCGTCTCACTCAAAAAATACAAAAAAAGCATAAATAACCATTTGATGTCCTCATACTTATTTATTTGCCTTTTTGTCGTACCAAATACCTATGCCCAAGACGGGAAAGATTACTATTTTCCCTCCTCTTTAATTTCTATTGATGCAGAGCATATTGCAGACTTAAGCACATTTGAAAACCAAGGTTCACAATTGCCAGGAACCTATGACGTTGATGTTTATTTAAATGGTAATCTTAAATACAGAAGAAACATGGCTTTTGTTAAAGAACAGCACTGCCAAGAGCAACATACACATGTATCTACAACAACAGACCCTACGGGGTTGATGCCGCTGTTAACCAAACAAGATCTTACTGAACTGGGAGTGAACACGGAAACATCTGCATTCACTCAATCAGAGAGTGATCAGTGCATTAATATCGTCCAACTGATCCCTAATGCGCATACCGAATTTGATTTCCCTAAAATGAAATTAAATATCAGTATTCCACAGATAGCGTTAAGTAATGTAGCCAAAGATGAAATTTCAACAAACCAATGGGATGACGGAATTAATGCATTATTTACCAGCTATACATTAGGTATTACAGATAACCAATATAAGCATGATTTCAGTAAAAACATTTACTTAAACCTAAGAAATGGCATCAATATAGGTAGTTGGCGGTATCGAGACAACCGCACATGGACTCGCTATACAAGCAAGCATAACCAAGAAAGCCACTGGCAATATCTAAACAGCTATGTCGAACGCGGGATCATTCCTTGGCGTAGTCGATTAGTTTTAGGGGATAGCACGACCAATAACACAGTCTTCGATTCACTGACGTTTCGCGGTGTGCAATTAAGAACTGACGAAAGCATGTATCCAGCAAGCCAACAAGGATTTTCGCCTATTATTCGAGGTGTTGCAAACAGTAATGCCACCCTTGAGATTCGTCAAAATAATTATTTAATTTACCAAGCTAATGTCGCGCCGGGTGAATTTGCCATTACTGACTTAAATTCCTTGAACTCAAGCGGTGATTTGCAAGTCAGTATTCTTGAAGCTAACGGTGATATTCAATCCTTTATCGTGCCCTATGCCTCTGTTCCGGTGCTATTACGAGAAGGTCGAATGAGCTATAGCCTAACCGCCGGTGAATTTCGCTCTGATAACAGCCATTATGATACAACCCAATTTGGCGAAACTACGCTTATCTGGGGAGCATCTTCATTCACCACACTTTATGGTGGCATTCAGTATGCCCAAAACTACCTGTCCGGTGCAATTGGTACAGGCTTTAACTTAGGGGCATGGGGGGCATTTTCAGCTGATATTACCCATGCAAATAGCCAATTAACCGATGGGAGCCGCTATCAAGGGCAATCATTGCGATTTCTCTACGCACGCGCATTCCCTGAAACGGGTACGAATATTCAATTAACCGGATATCGATATTCAACTCGGGGTTATTACACTTTACAAGAAACGTCACTGAATCGAATGTCCGGTTGGTTGTCCCAGAATGAAAGTGTTGATTCCGATGGGGAACTTAAAACCAACAATACTTATTACTTTAATCTTTACAATAACAAGCGAGAAAGAATACAAACCAATATCTCACAAAAAATAACAGGCATTGGTTCTATTTATTTAACAGGAGTCCGCCAAAGTTTTTGGGAACAAAATGGCAGCTCTGTTTCCATACAATCAGGACTAAGTAGCCAAATTGGCGATATCAATTACACGCTCTCATATGGGCTAAATAAAAACATTGATCAGTACGATGTCAAAACGACAGATAGGAATATTTTCTTAACGGTCTCCATTCCGTTGCAAAAATGGTTGCCTCAAGGAGCGCCGCCGATGTATGCCTCTTATAGTGCTAACCATGATAACCAAGGAGAGTTAATCCAGCAAACTAGCCTAAGCGGAAGTTTCCTGCCACAACAAAACCTGAATTGGAACGTAGCTCAAGGTTATTCCTCAAGTAATGGAAATGACGGAAACCTCAACTTAGCGTATCAAGGTGGCTATGGAAATACACAAGTGGGTTATAGCTACGGCAAGGATTACCGCAAGATCTCAACGGGTCTTTCGGGTGCAGTGACTTTACATTCTGACGGTGTCATTTTTAGCCAGCCTCTTGGTGAGACCAATATTCTGATTTCGGCACCGGGAGCCAGTGATATCCCCGTTGAGCACACGAGTGGCGTTAAGACGGATTGGTTCGGTTACACCATCAAACCTTACGCAACCCCATATCGTTTAAACCGCGTTGCATTAGACAGTAGCGAGTTAGATGAACAAACGGAAATTGAAAACAGCGTTCTGACAACGGTGCCCACTCGCGGCGCTATCGTCAAAGCAAATTTTGTCACTCGTCAAGGTGCTCGAGCACTGGTTCGCATTGTAAAAAATGGCAAAAATCTGCCTTTCGGTACCTTAATTTCAATTGGGCATCAAACATCCATTGTGAATGATGATGGTCAGGTTTATTTGTCTGGGCTAGAACCTTCAGGCGAACTCATCGCTAAGTGGGGACATGATGATGAAAATCAGTGCCGAGCCACCTATTCACTACCTCAAAATACAGATCAGCAATCATTAATTCGATTCGAAGTTAATTGCCAGTAATCTTGGCAATAACAAAACTATTTTAAACATTAACTTAAATAAAAGGCTTAATATGAACTTTATAACCCACAAATTCTTTAACTTAATTTTGGTCGCTAGCGTTGTCGGAGGTACCAATATCAACTTAGCCATTGCAGAAAGTGCCAATGCAATCGTTCAAATAAAAACCACTGTTTTGGCAGGTTGTACACTGGATGCGCCTGAAACTGTTTCTTTAGATAATATTCCGAGCTCTGCATTTAATGGAAAACGCGTTGGGGATAACCTAACAGACTACGCGAAAACCTTTAATTTGACTGCTACATGTTCTGGAACCGATAAATATAAATACACATTCCAAGTCACAGAATCCGATGCATCCTGCATTAAAACTAATGCCGATTTTATGCGCTACTGCTTAAAATCTAATGATAAAGATATTAATTTATCGTCGACTACAGCGACCTTGAATTGGGATATTACCAAAGATGGAAATATAACACCGATAACCGTCATCCCACAGGTGGCTTCTACCACAAGCACTCCGGTTGGTGAAGTCAATGGGCAGATTACCATCACTATCGAGCCGATGTAAATTACGGATTAACCAGTAAGGTCAAGACATTGCGCCAGTTATTTATTTTTATCGTTTCATTATTTCCGCTATCTATTTATGCAGAAACAATATTTATTCTAAAAGAAACTCAAAATGTGTCTATAGAGGAAATATCATCTCAAGCTAATAAAACGCTATTCAGATTTACTGTCGACTATATAAATGACAATAACACATCAGGCTCATTACGATCGTCATGTTGGGGAAGTTTTGATGATATGAAAAATGCTTCTAATGATGGCATTAATACCGCTGAGATAACATTTAACGACGGAAAACTGGGTGTGTATGCTAGTTACACCCCAATGACATTTTATAGTGGTAATAACACTGTAAATACATATACAAACTTTAGAAGTCTCACGGGATTTAACGGTGACAAATGGACACTATACTGCACTGCTGTAAGTAATATGATTACTGAAATTAAATTTCGACCTCGTGAAGTATCTTATACGATTGTAAATCTAATGGCATCTAGTGAGGCATATCCCCATATCAGCGCACCTGCAATTGTTGATTTAAAGTCTTGTTTCCCCAATCAAGAACTAGAAACCGTTATTCCTTTGACGGTAGGTTTTGTGGGGTATATAGGGCAAGATAAAAGAATGGAGTTAACCGTAAAATCTAATGATTTACCTGATAGTTTTGATATTACTCTCGATAATCAAAGTATTCTCAATAAACAACCCCAAGTTATTCAAATGCCAGCAGGGCTAAAAGAGAAACAAATTGAGACCCGTTTGAAAGGGCTGTGCCCAGATAACGCTGGAGAATATGTTTGGAACGCAGAGTATATTACGACCATTCAGTAATCTTATTTAAATATCTTCAACATTTTTATTATCCCTTGCTAACCATTAAAAAAATCCGCCTAATTGGCGGATTAATAAATCAAATTAATAGAGAAAAAGAGAACTTTGCTAAGCAATTAAACAATAGGAATTTCTACGTGGCATATAACAATAGGCTGTCACAAACTTAACTTATTTTTTCGAAATAATTTTTGATATCCTTATGGGTATCATTTAATTTCACATCTGGAAGTTCATCTTGATGATTTTTCAATTGAAATCTTAACTCACTAAAAAAATCACCGAAGTCAAAATCTAAAACAAAAAGAATACTTAATAATGTATCCACCGAGATCCGGCATTTTCCACACTCATACCGTGAATAATGCTGTTGAGAAATACCTAATTGCTTAGCAATCTTTGCACCCGAAAATCCTTTTCTTTTACGAATACACCGAAGTTCCTTGCCTATTATAAATGAGTAAATATTACTTTCCGGTTTACTGTCTTCATCTGCATTTTTCATATTTTAGATATCTCCCTATATTGGAACGAGAGAGCCAACCTATTGACTCTCGTTCCATCTGATAGATAAAACATTATTCGTTATGAGTGACTTTGATTGTATCGTCATTTGAATTTTTAAATCCGTAACGGCTTAACGGTGAAATCACTAATTCTTGTGCCTGACTTTTTACATCAATGGTTTTACTTTCATTCGGTCTTAAATAAAACTGGTCAATTGAGTAAGCCTCATGGCTCGGTAATACAGTTACAGACGGGGATAAACGAACAACTTGGTTACCCGTATTCGTTAACGTCAGCTGATTATTTTTTTGGTTAACCGTAATATTTTTCCATGGTGTTTGGCTTAGCAGACCATTAGTCGGTGTAATTAACATTGCCACATCTTGACGAATCGGCATTTTTGCTGAGTTTTGTTTAACCGCCCCCACTCCTTGGAAAGAAACACGTAAGATTTCCTCTTGCTTTAACTCTAACCCTTTCTTTAAAACAAAGTTGATTTGCTGGCTTTCATTTGGCTCAATACGAACAATTGGCGGTGATACCATTACGTCTTTTGCCATAGGCTTCGAACCATCCAGATCAGAAACTTTCGTTGATAATAAAATAGGCTCTTTCGATGTATTTTTTACACTAAATACTTTGCGCTCTTCACCAGCATCTAAAATAACGGTCATAGTTTCTAATTGGAAACTTGCTTTAGCAGATACGCTAATTAAACCAATTAAGCCTAAAATTGTTGTATAAATTAACTTTTTCATTTAAACCTCAAACTTGTATTCAATAATAGTAAGATTAATGGCAGATAGCATCTGCCTCTTCATAAAGTGATTCAGCGGAAAATATTTCCGGCACGGTATATTTAATAATGCAATCATCTGAGTTGGGTGAGCGTAAAATAATATCCTCACCAATTTGCTCATTACTTAATAATAGATTCCCTTCTCCCATAATGACGCCCATATAATCACCTTTTTTATTTAGCACACTGGCACCAAAAGGAACGGCATCCCCATTTGCCATTTTAATACTCAGTAATAATTGCCTCATCGTCGTTGCACTAATACGCTTCGTGATGACGGAGCCTCTCGCAGCTGCCACATCAAATGAAGTGGTATCTAAACGCACATTCAATGGCAATTTCTCTGTATTTAATTGCACTGTCGATTTTTGGTTTTTCGGCAGCGATGAAATAGCCGCTGTCCCGAAATGATTCGTTATCGTTGTTCCACTTCCCATGGTGTTCACTCTAACCCCCGGTTCATCAGGCACATAAACGATACCAAAAGTGTCTCCTAACGGGACGGAGGACGTTGCAAATAACCCATCGGAATACGCCAAGCCACCCGATGCAGAGACGGTAATGGAGCGCGTATTATTCTGAGACATGGAACCACTCAACGAAATATTGCTATACGCGTTGGTATTATTAATACTTCCATTAACGACATTAACTTTATCATTACGACCAGCCCCAACTGAATACCTCAAATTATCACTAACTTGCTGGTTGTAATTCGCCATGACCATGTTTTTATCTTGGTAGTGCTGGCTTTGCATACTAATATTTTTTTTCTTACCTAACGGCATTGATGCATTAATAAAAATTCGGCTATCTTGGTCATCGCCAGTTTGATAATTCACATTCAAAGATACATCCGCAATTTTTCTGCCATAACCAATGGAATAAAATACCGTATCGGATTTATTGCCATAAAAATGGTTATGACTAACGTTAGCGCTAAAACGTCCCCAAGTAACATCTCCCCAACTTGTAAATAACGAGGACGATGTTTGTACTTCACCGCTAAACCATTTATTCGTTTTTTGTTGCTCATCCTGAGCTGGCGACTTTTTTAATAATGAGCTATCTAACATAGGAAACTGATTCGTTCGATATAAAACGGATGCACCTAATGTCATTTTTTCAAATGCGATATTGCTATTGAAATCGATTTGCTCTCCACGTTTTTCATTATTTCGAGCACTTTGTACCCCCATCCCTATAGAAACAGGGGTCACGATATCGAAATAGGAATTCACTCGCCCACTGATTGCCTGGAATGGCTCTGAATAGAGAATTCCTGCGGCATAATTTGATACACCATATTGTTGGCTTATCTCTGCACTACTAATAATTGGCTTATCCGTTTGCTGATCATTTCGGCTACGGTATCGCCCAAGTGAAAATTGATAACTCATTGGTGAAACTGCATTTTGTTGGTTTGCTGTCACCACTTGAAACTGCTGTTTCTCACCATTGTCTTGTATCACAGTGACATCTAACGGTGAGCCAATCACCACATTATTAATCCTGTTTAGCTCAAAAGGTCCTGCTGGTATCATCGTGCGATAGAGCAATCGACCATTTTGCTGTACTTCAACTGTTGAGGGTGTGCTGGCAAATCCGGTCACAGGAACAACTAAAACATTCGTCGCTTGCAAAGAGCTATCCGAATAAATCTGAACACCATCAATCGACGTTCCACCAAAAAATGCACCTTGCGTATTGAGCTGACCAATATCTAACAACGATTTTAAAGACTCGATGCTCTTTGATAACACAGTTTCATTAAACTGATATTGTGAGTCTGAATCGCCAACAGAAATGCTGCTATTATTTCTCAAAACCCAATTTTGCCAATTGATTCCTGTTTCAAATTCGCCTTGGTAAAAACGCTGGTTATAATTACCATTAATATGCATCCCATATAATTGATAATTACTCACCACACCAAATCCACCGTAAGTTAATTCACTACCTTGTAGTTTCTGATCAATATTATCTTCAGAAACCACCATATCGATACGATATGTATTAGGATGTAATGCAATCTTTGCATCTGGGTATATCTGTCCAAAGGTATTGCATCCTTCCTTTAGGTTAATTTCTTTTAATCTCAGTTTACTCATCAATCCATCAGTAAGGCATAGTTCGCCACTTTCATTGATTTCAACATTTGCGGCATATTCATTACTGCCATTTAATTTTATGGTGACATCATGTTGCCCAGGTAAAAACTGATTACCCTTCATAAAAAATTCTGCAACTTCTGCTCCATACCCTAGTGATTTTAAAGAGTCGAGATCAAAATTAATTGACGATGGTACTTCACTCTTTATAGTTTCAGATGCAACGGAATTATTTACATGCAGTACGATAAAAATTAAAAATAGTTGGCAATAAGAAAAATAGTTTTTCTTATACATTATTATTTTTATTTCCAATATAAATTATTAAAAATTAAAGTTATATTCCAAATGAAAATATAATATCTGCACTACCATCTAATTCCATTGCCTCAATAATTGGACCATTTGTCTCTTTAAGGCTATTAAGAATGGGTTTTACCGCTATATTTACGGAGAAGTTTTTCCCACTGGATAATACGTTTTCATTTGTAAACCATGCGTATTGTTTGCTTTTTAATACGGCTTCCCCCTGAGTTCGCTGAATCATTCCAACACCTTCAACGACTCCAATTCCAACAGATTGCCCATCAACTTTAGGCTGATTAAGGATGAGCTGATAGTTACCTAATCGCCCTTGGTTATTCACTTTCCCTAACCCAAAGTAACTTTCATTTCCCATTTGTGACGTATCACTTCGATTATCAGAAAACTGAATAAGTAACTGAGTCGGCGTATTGCAGGAAACTTGCCATGTTTTCGAAATCTCAGGAATTTCAGTCATCTTAATTGGGTCAAACTGGCGGGCATGCAGTTGATTAAACTGATATTGCCCGCCATCAGGGATGACAATTTCACACGTAGGAGGAGATTCAATCTGTTCAAAAATATTCCTACTTTGAAAATTATGCGAATTAGCTGCTTCACTAAAAAACAGGCTACAGTATGTAAATAACAATGTAGCTTTAGCTGCTGGCATAATAAATAAACGCATACATTCCCCAAAAAACACTTCAGATTAAAGCTTAATTAAATACCAAAGTTAAAAGCCAGCACGGCCTCTGCTTGATAATCAACATTGGACGTCAAATCAATACCAGACGCTGTTAATTGGTTGATTGAGCTAATATAAACACTACTAGTTAAAAAATCCGCGGAAAATACTTTTCCAGCTGTCAATTTATTAGCAAATATTGTTGAGCTCTTCGTACCAAAGCCATTCAGTATTTTTTTAGTCATAATGCCATTATTTTCTGTTACACCATCTTTTGCAACAAACGCAGTTTTAGCATCAATAGTGACATCAGAAACAGAAAATACTACAGCACCAATTGATTTATCCGTATGATCCGAATTCACCATAAAAAAATAATTATCGCCGCTTGCAGTAGGCCATGGTGTACTTTGATACGTATCCGTTGCTCGATATGTTAAATACGTCTCTGCATCACACGTAATAGTGACATTCTTTTTCACTGGAGACTGCAATACAGTATATGACGTTTGACTTAAATACCTTGGTGATGTTTTTACTAATTCAAAAATAATATCTGATTGCTCATGACCATTAATTAAACAAGTTGGCATTTTAACAACACCAGATACTTTTATATTTGCAGATGTACCTGCAAATACAGCTGGAGACATTAATATTGTCGATAATATTAATGTCGTTACTTTTTTCATCATAAAGCGATCCCATAATGAATAGATATAGTACTATATCCATTCATCCTAATAACGAATTTACAGTGAGAAAGCGAAAGCTAATGTTGCATAGCCATCTAAATTAGCATCACCTGAACTGGTTTTCAGCTCAGAACTCAGCGTTGGTCTTACATCAAGGTCAGCAGAAAAAATTTGCCCTGCTCTCAATGTACTTGCTGCTGTTGCCCACGCCATTTTTTTAGTTTTATCAACAGATAATGATGTTGCATATGATGTTCCATTCGATACACCAACAGTTTGAGCCGCGCTTGAAGCATCTTGTTTTACTGTCGCATTTTTCATTGTAATTGTATAAAAACCAACTTTTTTATCCGTATCAAACAGACCTAAACCGAAGTTATATACGCCAGCGGTTAATACAGAACTCGCACGGTTATCCGTTGAAGAGAATGTTAAATAGGTAGAGGCGTCACAAACAACTTCGATATTATTTGTTTTTGCATCTAATAATAAGTTACCTGATACAGGGAACATACCAGGGGACACATCAAATACATATTCTAAGTCAACTTCATTTTGACCTTTAATAGTACACGTTGGTGGCGTAATTGATCCTGTTACTTTTAAATTTGCAACGGGAGCTGCAGCTAATGTAGCACCAGAGAAAGTAATTAAAGATAATGCAATTATGGTTTTCTTAAACATGAAATAAATCCTATAAAATAAAAATAATATTTAAACAAATAAAACCCCTCCTCTTAGAATTTTAAAAAATTAAAATTCCAACAGGAAAATGTTAGATATTTAGTTGGCTTTATTTATTTTTAAAATCGATTTAATGCTAATAAATTCCATCAGCTCAATTAATTCGATGGACTCATTATAAGCATATATTTTCAGGATTTGAATTGGTCAAAATAAGGTAAAATATTTAAATTCACTTTATTACAAAGTATTTCATTATGTTTCATTATAGAAAACAAACAAGTAAGCCTTACAGATCATTTTTAGACTGTCGATCAAGTATATATAAACCCAGAATAGTCATAAAAAGAATACAAATACAGTTTTATATGCTAAATATTCTTTTAATTTGTTTTGATCTATAAAAAAACACAATTTAACACACATGCAGAGTAAAAAAAGAAGATAGTAAACAGATAAGAAAAAGCAAAAAAAAATTTATACCCATAAAAATCAATTAGTTAAAAATTAACTCCTCAAAAAACGATTCACACCTATTAACAGTAAACTTAAGAAACTTTACAAACCAATTAAATTCATACGAAACTATACCCAAGTTGTTACACCAATGAAGAGTAATGTTCGCTAATCAAACTATATTATCCCTTAAAAAACCCTATTTGGATAATCTTAATTTGAATACTCCCTAATTATATATACTAGCTTATTCCAATAACTGTTTTTTAAGCGGTGAATTATAGCCCTATTCTTATATAAGCGGAAAATTTATTTCTTGATCTATCCTAAAAAATAGTCATATATAATGTCTTAAATAGTAAAAAAATACGTTTTTTCCATTTACTCCTCTAAAAAATCTAATACAACGTCCTACTATTTCTTCCGTTTCTTTCTCGCAGCCACTGTTTGTTTCTTTTTTTCCACTCGATTTGATGCCCATATATCCACGTAATCCATATTCATGAGGAAAAATGTCACGCAGCTTCCCAGCACGACCATCCAAATGAGTATCGCTTTTGGAATATCTCCCAAACGGAATATTAACAACAATGGGATCAACACAATCATGCTCACAAACATAGAGCTCATCATTCCCAATACGATAGGCGCGATAAATTTTTTCAATCCAATGGCTTTCATTCCCAACGTAACCACAATACAAGCGGGGATCATACCAAACGTGGCAAACATCACGATTAGCCCTGCCTCACCTTTATCCAGCAGCCAATCGGTAAAACCAAACCATGAAAAAGGAATCGTCATCATGACAATGTCTCTCGCCCCCGTTGACCATACAGCAATGGAATATCATTGAAGCGAAACAAAATAGTAAAAATCAGATTTGGAAACAGTCGGATATTCGTATTGTATAAGGTCACGGTCTGATTAAAGAATTCACGACGATCCGCAATTTGATCTTCAATACCTTTTGCTGAAGCTTGCAATGCCAACAAAGCCTGTTGACTCATTAAGTTAGGGTACTTTTCTGCCAGTAAAAAAACCGGTTTTAAGTGTGAGTGAAATTGATTCGCTGAATCCACTTTCATGTCGAGCTGCTTCGTCGATAGATAATGTTCACGACTTCGCAGCAATTCGCTTATCAATTGTTTTTCGTGAGTCATCGCGCCTTCGGCTATCACGGTTAATTGCGGCATTAGGTCTGCTTGTTTTTTCAAAAGCACATCTATATTAGCGAAGGCTTTCTCACAATTATTTTTTAAGAAAATAATGTTGTTGTAGATCCCCACTATATAGCGAACCAAAATGGTCCCCATGACAACAGCAAAGATCCAAAAAATAATGTTATTCATATCATTCACTGTCAGATAACGAAATGTGGTTAAAATAAAGTGTTAAATATCCATCTTGATAACGCACAGGCGTCATTAATATTAAGGCAATCAGAATAGCTGCAATCATTACTGTAACGCCTAAGTTTCTACGCATTGGCGCAGACTTATTCCAACGCGTGACATAATCTGATGGTGAAACGCCTAATAGCATATGCGGTGCTTTACGGGTAATCACTACTTTGCCATTTTCGCTGTCCGCAGAACCAATCAATAAATAACTCATCCCACTTTCAAGTAAATACTCTTTATAGCGACGATTACCACTTTCATAATCCATATGTGGCGCTAATCCCGTGTGAATAAAATAATCATTATCACAAATCACCTTGACCGATCCCGTATCATCCGTAATGGTGAAATTATGCAGCCGAGTTTTACTGTCTTGAAGGGTATAGCTTTTTTTACCGTCTTTATCTTTTGAAATGGAATATTCGTAATAGAAAGAGCCATAACAGCTGCGATTACCCAACTGGCTTTTGATTTCTGCACCTGATGTGATTTTTCCTTCCACTTCGACCAAACCCATCGCAATTGAGCGGATTTTTGAAGTGGCAAGATTCTTTTGAAACTTGAGAAATCGTTTTTCGGGGGTATTTTCAATAATGCCGAACACAAATGCTAAGACAAAGGCCACAAAAAAGACGCGAATATCAATAAAAAAACCTACGCCTAAACAAAGTGCTAATGCGCTACCTATCAGCGTCTTTAATAATGCTGCAAATTTTGAAGACCCTTCGTTTTGCAGGCGCTGATAGCGAGTATAAGCACTTTTCGTTACCCCTACGGCAATACGGCTCACGACAAAAGCGACGCCGACAGATGCCCCGTAGAAAAAGTAGGATTCGTATGAACTGGGTTGTGGTGAAAGGGTTACCCATGCTCCAAATAGAACAGCGAAAAAAGGAATCGCTCCCCAATTTAGTTTGCGCTTTTTTGAATATGTGCGATCTAAATAAAAAAGAATGCCACCTAATACAGCGCCGAGAACATAGTAGATATTCACCAATAATACCTTTAATTATGATTTGAATTGAATACCGTCATATTTCTTTTCAGACTCGGAAATTTCCAATAAAGGCAGCGTAGCAAAACCGAAAATATTAGCAAAAATACTGTCAGGGAACATTTGGATCGCCGTGTTGTATTCTGTGGTCGCATCATTAAAACCTTCTCGGCGCTGAGCAATTTTATCTTCTACTTCGCTTAATGCGATTTGTAATTGCGTAAATTGTTCACCAGAGATTAACGTTGGGTAATTTTCCGCAATGGCAACAAGACTTTTTAAGGCTTTATCCATTTCATTAGACGCGGCGATTTTTTCATTCACATTTCTCGCATTAAAGTAATTTTGGCGGGCATTACTTAATGAGGTAAAGAGCGCAGTTTCATGCTCCATTGATTTTTCGACAACGGTCACTAATTGCGGAATTTGGTCAGCTCGTTGCTTTAGAATCACATCAATATTGGCAAACTGATTGCTCACTTGATTCCGCGTACTCACCAAGCGGTTGTAAATGGAAATTCCCCATCCAGCTAAAATAATAAGTAAAATTAGAAGAACAATCATCGTCGTTGCCATTTCTGAGCCTTTTAATTAAGCAAAGTCATTAATATTGAGATATTTAATTTAAGTTATCGATAACATGCTTTTTATTCAATCGGAAAAATAGCAAAGAAAAGGATAATCAGGAATTTATCACACATTTCGAATCGATCATGATCACAGTAACCTGAGAAAACTAATTCAATTTTCAATGTAAAGTGTTAGCTGAAATGTTTTTTCAAAGATTCTTCTCTTCTGAAAATAATGAAACTAATTATACTCTTTCGACAATCATCGCATCCACCATAGTTTGCATTTCATCTGACAAGCTAACCCACAAAAACAAAAGAGTTATTAAATAAAAAATAAGATTTGAATCACAATTATCACTTTTTTATTTAGCATCTCTTAAAAATGACGACGTCGTCATATTAAAAATTAAACAATTTATTTATAACAATAGAGCATCACATTTCTCACACTATTATTATTTTTAGCCGTCAAACTTTACAAAGAGAACGGTTTAGATACAAAAGCGACGGTCAATGTTGACGTCAACATTATAGCCAACATCCAGAATGAGGTTATTAGAATATGAGTACCCTACCTGAAAAAATGAAAGCGGTTGTGTGTCATGGTCCCCATGATTATCGTTTTGAAGCGATTAAAAGACCAACACCAGGGTTTCGTGAAGTCGTCATTAAAGTTGACGGATGCGGTATCTGTGCAGGTGACTGTAAAGCCAATGATGGCGCTCAAATGTTCTGGGGTGAAAACCCATGGATCAAAGCACCTGTCGTACCCGGTCACGAATTTTACGGTCGCGTTGCGGAACTGGGCGAAGGGTCCGCTGAAAAATATAAATTGAAAATTGGCGACCGTATCTTAGCGGAACAAATTGTCCCTTGCTGGGAATGCCGTTTCTGCAAGTCAGGCAAATATTGGATGTGTGAAACCCATGACATTTATGGCTTTCAAAAAGAAGTCGCAGATGGCGGAATGGCTGAATATATGCGTTTCTCTGAGCGTGCAATTATTCATAAAATTCCAGATGAATTATCGGATAAAGACGCGGCATTAATCGAACCAATGGCTTGTGCTATCCATACTGTTCGCCGTGGTGATATTGATTTAAATGACGTGGTTGTCATCGCCGGTGCGGGTCCATTAGGTCTGTGCATGATCCAAGTAGCAAAACTGAAAACGCCGAAAAAATTAGTCGTGGTTGATGCTATCGATGAGCGCCTTGAATTAGCGAAGAAATTTGGTGCGGATGTTGTTATCAACCCACTGAAAGAAGATGCTATCAAACTGGTTAAGGAGATGACCGAAGGTTACGGTTGCGATGTGTACATCGAAGCCACTGGCGCGCCTATCGGTGTGACTCAAGGGTTAGAAATGATCCGTAAACTGGGTCGCTTCGTCGAGTTCAGCGTTTTCGGTAAAGAAACTACGGTTGACTGGTCCATTATCGGTGACCGCAAAGAGTTAGATATCCGAGGCGCACACTTAGGTCCGTACAGCTATGAGGTTGCTATCGACCTGTTCAGCCGAGGGCTGGTATGTGCTGACGATATCGTTACCCACTTCTACTCAATCGATGATTGGGAAGAGGCGTTTGTTATGGCGAAATCAGCCGACTCCATCAAAGTCGTCATCAAGCCATAATGCTGTTGTCGTTCAATGATTGTGTCGTACATGAAGTGAAAATGTAGTATCAGCATAATTAAAGTAAGTCATTAATAATCATAAATATTAACAGTACCCTATAACACTAAAGACTCTTTAGGAGAACATCTTATGTTGAGTAAATTTAAAAAGTTAGCTGTTGCAGCAAGCGTTTTAACACTGGGCATGGCTTTTAACGCGACAGCAAAACCTGTTTCTGTCGGAATGTCGTTCCAAGAACTGAATAACGAATATTTCGTGACAATGAAAGAGGCTTTAGAAAGTGCAACTGGTGAAATGGGTGCACAGCTGTATATTGCTGATGCGGCTCACGATGTCTCAAAACAGACTAGCGACATCGAAGATATGCTACAGAAGAAAATCGATATTCTGCTGATCAACCCTGCGGATAGCGTAGGTGCAGAAACAGCCGTATTAGCCGCAAAAAAAGCCGGTGTTGTGGTTATCGCTATTGATGCGCAAGCTAATGGTCCCATCGATTCATTCGTCGGCTCTAAAAACTATGAAGCGGGTTTAATGGCAGGTAAACGTCTGGGTGAGTCATTGGGCGGTAAAGGTCAAGTTGCAATCCTTGATGGTATTCCTGTGGTTCCAATCCTTGAGCGTGTTCGTGGTTTTGAAGCTGCCATGAAAGAGTATCCAAACATCAAAATTGTGACCAAATTAAACGGTAAACAAGAGCGTGATACTGCGATGAACGTCACTGAAAACATGCTGCAAGCTAACCCTGGCTTAAACGGTATTTTCAGCGTTAACGATGTCGGCTCTTTAGGTGCATTAGCCGCTATTGAATCTTCTGGTCGTGATGTGAAGCTAGTCAGTGTTGATGGTTCGCCTGAAGCCGTTGCTGAAATTGCAAAAGGTAATTCACCATTTATCGCAACCTCTGCACAGTTCCCGCGTGACCAAGTACGTATCGGTTTGGCGATGGGCTTAGCAAAACATTGGGGTGCTAACGTACCGAAAGAAGTTCCTCTCGATGTGAAATTAATCGACAAAACTAATGCCAAAGATTTCCATTGGTAATCAGCAATTAATAAAGTAAATAAGTAAGTCGAACTCGGTATTGCGTCTGTGGATTATATCCCTGGCGCAATCCTCTTAATAAAAATGAATGACACTATGTTTATTGGAACGTTTTTATCTTTCCAACTCGCTTTGTTACCCATTTTTAAGCGGTAAGAAAATAAGGGAAGCAACATGATGCAATTGTTAGCATTAAAAGATGTCAGTAAAACTTTCCCTGGGGTTAAGGCGCTAGATAATATTAATCTCTCTTTGGAAAAAGGAGAGGTACACGCACTGCTAGGTGAAAATGGTGCGGGTAAATCAACGCTAATGAAAGTGCTGTGTGGAATTCATAAACCAGATAGCGGGAAAATACTTATCGAAGGCGAAGAGCACATCTTCCATAATTATCGTGATGCTATCAAAGCAGGCGTCGGTATTATTTTCCAAGAGTTTTCATTAATCCCTTATTTAAATGCTTTTGAAAATATCTTTTTAAACCGGGAAATTAAAAATAAATTTGGCTTATTAGATAGAAAGCTGATGCGTAAAAAAGCGCAGATCCTCCTATCTGAATTAGGCGTTAATATTGATATTGATGAACCTATTAGCCATTTAAGTATCGCTGAGCAGCAATTCGTGGAAATTGCTAAAGCGCTATCTTTAGACGCCAAGATTTTGGTGTTAGATGAACCCACCGCGACATTAACGCCAAAAGAGGCAAATCACCTCTTTGATGTCATGCGCGACTTAAAAGCCAAAGGTGTCGGCATGTTCTTTATCTCTCACCATTTGGAAGAGATTTATGAAATTTGTGACACGATTAGCGTACTGCGAGATGGCCAATACATCGGTTCACGTAAAGTGGATGAAACTGACCTTGATGTGATCATCGAGATGATGGTGGGTCGTGAAGTTGAGAATATCTACCCGCCAAAACGTCATTTTGAGGGACAAGAGCTCATTCTTGATGCCCATATTCAACGGTTTGCCACTAGCCCAACCAACCGAATTCAACTCAAAAAAGGCGAGATCCTTGGTCTTGCGGGCTTAGTCGGTTCTGGGCGAACTGAAAATATCCTTGCCATGATGGGAGCCGATAAAGCTTACAAGAAAAAAGTGATTTTGGACGGTCAAGACGTCAAAGTGAAATCAGCGGCGCAAGCGCTACAGTTAGGGATTGGGCTGTTACCTGAAAGTCGTAAAACCCAAGGATTAGTTTTGCCATTTTCGGTGAAAGAGAATATCTGGCTAAATAACCACGCCCAAAAATTGTTCTTAATTCAAAATAAAAAAGAGCATTTGTTATCACTTGATTTGATTTCTCAAGTCAAAGTTAAAACACCCGAAGCGGATACCGCGGTTTCAACCTTAAGTGGGGGAAATCAGCAAAAAGTGGTTATTGCGCGCTGGCTCAATAAACAAGCCAAAATTCTTATTTTCGATGAGCCTACGCGAGGTATCGATGTTGGGGCAAAATCAGAAATCTACCAGTTAATGCGTTCACTCACTGAAAAAGGTATCTCAATTATTATGATCTCCTCAGAATTGCCTGAAGTGATTGGCGTGAGTGACCGAGTTTTGGTTTTTCGAGATGGTGAAGTTGCTGCTGAATTAAGTGGGGATGATATTAACTCAACCCAAATTATGTTACATGCGGCCGGCAATATTATATAGGATCATGACTATGTCTAATCAAAGTACAATTCCACTGGCGAAGAATAAACTTAATTTTGCCAGATTAACCAAAATACCGGCATTTTTACCTCTCGTTGGGTTAATTATCTTATTTGCTTGTATGTCCATTTTTAATGAGCATTTTTTAACGGTAAATAACTTATCCACGATTGCTCGCCAAGTTTCCATTAACGCAATTATTGCTATCGGGATGACATTTGCCATTTTAACGGGAGGGATCGACCTTTCTGTTGGCGCGGTGATGGCACTATCCGGCACATTAATGGCGGGATTAATGAAATACTATGGCATGGATCCTTCCCTTGCCATTACTCTGGGTTTGCTATCAGGTATCGCGTTTGGCTTTGTTAATGGAATTTTAACCGCTTACGGTAAAATGCCACCCATCATTGTCACCTTAGGTGCGATGATTATCGCAAAAGGCTTGGCGCTCATTTATACCGGTGGTTACCCGATTTCAGGCTTGCCACAAGAGTTTGCGTTTTGGGGACGTGAAGAGTTAATGGGAATTCAAGTACCTATCCTATTAATGCTGGGTTTGTATCTGATTTTCTATGTCGTTCTCAACCACATTCCATTTGGTCGCTATATTTATGCCATCGGCGGTAATGAAGAAGCTGCGCGTTTAAGTGGTATTCGTGTTGAACGTTACAAAATGCTGGTGTATGTCATCAGCGGCTTTACCGCTGCATTCGCAGGATTAATTTTTACCTCTCGAGTAATGAGCGGTCAACCTAACGCCGGTGTCGGTTTTGAACTTGATGCGATTGCTGCTGTGGTTTTAGGCGGGGCATCTATCGCCGGTGGTCGCGGGATGATTATTGGGACACTTATCGGAGCAATGATTTTAGGTGTACTTAATAATGGCTTGAACTTATTGGGTATATCTCCATACGTTCAATATATTGTGAAAGGTTTAATTATCTGGGGTGCCACCTTAATTAGCTCAATGAAACGTTAAGTTTATATTTAGCGATAAATAGAAATAAGGATTTCATGATGAAATCCTTATTTTTTTAATCGTAAGTCACTAATTTTCCATTGACGAAGATTTGCTTAGAACCCGTTTCTTTAGTGGAGCCACCTTCTATCTCTGCAAACAATAATTCAGCTGTTCGTTTACCTAAATAAACTGAGTCATGATGAACACCTGAAATCGATAAATGATAAGTATCAGCATAAGGCGGTAAATCTACCGAGAAATAACGACAAGATAATCCGAGCTCAGAAATAATCTTATACATTCCCGCTGTAATAATCCCGTTTAGTCCCACAACATACATATTTGGTGTATAGAGTTCTTTGACTTTTTCTCTTAAATACTCTTCATCTTTTTTGCTAAAAATATAGCTACTGTACAAAACATGAATATTTTTATGATGCGTAAATTGATCATAAATACCCGCGAGACGGGAAAGACTAATTTCAGAATGTTCAGGACCTGAAATAATTAACGTATTTTCACTGCGTTGTTCGTTTAGATATTTTCCTGTTAGTGCCCCGATTTCAAAATTCTTCAAAAATAGCCCAGGATAATTTCTTCCATAAATAGAGCGGTCAACAAAGACTAATGGGACTTGATGCTGATCGATCAACGACAAATAACTTGGTTGGTACGCTTTATCATCACGAACAGGCGAAAGCAAAATGCCGCTGGCTTTATAGCTCACTAAGGTTTCAATCGCGGTTTGCTCCGCTTTTTCATCACTATCAGTATCAAAAATCATGACCTGATAGCCTTTTTCTTTCGCTAAGCGCGACACCGTCTGGATTAAAACCACATAGAAGGGGTTAAACGTGCTGTCTGTCACAACACCAATAATTCGGCTATTTTTATTCTTTAAGTTACGCGCAAATACATTGGGAACGTAATTTAACTCTTGTGCGATCGCGAGTATTTTTTCCCGTGTTTCTTTTTTTACCAATTCAGGATGGTTAAAAGCACGAGATACGGTAATATCAGTCACGTTAGCGCGCTTAGCGATATCAATGATGGTTGTTGAACTATCTTGTTTAGTCATAATTATGCTAATCAACCTGTAATGATTATTGTATTTGGTAGGGTATAGCGTGTTTTTTGATGTCGCGGCTGAATAAGAATTGCGATTAATCCATTATACCTATTTATCATTGAAGATAAATCAGTTTTCTTTCTTATGCATCAAGCCAATCGCATCTTCTGCTTAATATTCTTAATTTTAAATTCTACCAACACAACATTAAAAAAATAAAATATTCGATTAGCGCACTAATCACATGATGATTAAAATAGAAATATTATATTAACAAACTGGGAATACCATCATTGAGAATAAAAACAAACACCGAAAATAATAAATAAATAGAAACTGAAACCACTAATAGCGAAAATATAAATTGCACAATATTAACAGGAATATAGCCAATCAAAACCCGACCAATAAT
This sequence comes from Providencia sp. PROV208, assembly GCF_028479465.1. Taxonomy (NCBI): domain Bacteria; kingdom Pseudomonadati; phylum Pseudomonadota; class Gammaproteobacteria; order Enterobacterales; family Morganellaceae; genus Providencia; species Providencia sp. PROV208. The sequence continues at coordinate 105,748 of NZ_JAMPNS010000003.1, forward strand.
CAGTCCCAAAACACAGGCTGAAATAAAGGTAATACTAACCTCTAACGGGTACTCAAACCCATTGAATATATTAATTGAAATACTAATACTGCCGATTAAAAATATCACCATTAACGAAGTAGCAATAATGCTTTTAAGATTTAAATTAGTGAATTTTCTCATGGCAGGCACAATAATAAACCCGCCCCCGACACCTAATAAGCCCGTCAGCAATCCTGCAACCAAACCTATTCCACCCAGTATAGATGCCGTTTGTATATTCCAAATAAATTTTCCAGTTTGCTGATTGATTTTACAGGGTGCATCATCAATATCGATAACCTTATTAAAAACAATACGATATGCAACAATAAACATCACAATGCTAAAGGCAAAAACCAGCCATTGGGGTGAAATAATTTGAGCTAAATAAATGCCATATTTAGCCGCTGGTATGCTAATCAATGCAATCCATATGGCAGCTTTATAACGAATATGCTGCTGAATCAGCCCTTGAATAACACCAACAAATGCAGCTAACGTTATCGCTAATAAGCCTACGGGAGCTGCCTGCGCTACATCCCAGCCTTGAGAGGTCATTAAAGCGGGGACCGCCAAAATACCCCCACCAGCCCCCGTTAATCCTAATAGGCAGCCAATAACTAATCCTTCAAAGATTAATGCGAACATAACAGCTTATTTTCTATTTTCGCAATCAGTGAAGAAAGTTGATATTCCCCGGCTATCAAATCCACCAAACGAGCATCATGAAAAAGCGCAATAGAAGGAACAGATTTAATTCCGTATTGCGGGGCTATTGTCGGAGATTGGGCGATATCCACTATTCCAAAATGTACACTCCCACCAAAATGCGAACCGCCATTATCAGAAAAGTAGTCTGCTAATTGTAAATAGATAGGCTTCATTGTTTGACAAGGCTGGCACCAAGACGCAGAAAAATAGATTAATGCCCATTGCCCACTCGATTGCATTGGATCAGATAACAATCGGCTAAAGTTCTCACTACTGATCAGGGGAACCGCGGACATGATAATTTTCCTTTTGCCAGATAGAATACGCTTTGACTATATCAGCTAAATTAACAAGGTTCCTCCCTAACTATTACTTACGTTAATCTTTAGCGCCGCCGCAATCGCCAGTGGAGAGAACGTAATACTTGCCGCAAACAATGCCCCTAGAATGGCAAAATAGCCTCCAAGCTGCATATTAAAACTGTGTGCTTCCATTGTCCCTGTGGCGTAAATCAGAACCGGAATATACAACGGTAATACTAATAAGCTGACCAGAACGCCGCCTTTCTTCAGTGATACCGTCAACGCAGCGCCAATCGCCCCAATGAAACTTAATACTGGCGTACCCAATAATAACGTGCCCGCTAGCACTAGCAATGTTTCGCTATTAATCGATAACATGACCGCCGCCACAGGAGAAAGCAGTACCAACGGTAATCCCGTGACTAACCAGTGGGAGATCACCTTAGCCAACACAGTCATAAACAGTGGGTGAGGCGCTAATAGCAATTGTTCGAGAGAGCCATCCAAATAGTCATCTTTAAATAAGCGTTCTAACGAAAGCAGTGATGATAAAATTGCCGCAACCCAGAAAATCCCGACGGAAATCCGCGCCAACAATTGAGGCTCAGGTCCGATACTCAACGGGAATAACGTAATGACAATCAAAAAAAACCACAGTGGGTTGACGAGTTCAGAGAAACTGCGAAACGCAATTTTGAGCTCTCTTTTTATTAATAACCAAAACATCACTCATACCCGCCTGTCAGTTTTAACGTACCAAAATGCCCTGTCATCGCTTGGTGCGACGTAAACAAAATCATACCGCCTTGCTGGGCATGTTGATGAAAACGCTCAGTTAAACGATTAACACCCGCTACATCAATAGCCGTAAATGGTTCATCCAAAATCCACAACGGCGCTTCACTTAGCCATAGGCGAGCAAGATTGACCCGACGCTGCTGTCCTGCCGAAAGCTGCCCCACCGGAATATCTTCATATCCCATCAAAGAGACCTCTTCTAATGCAGACCAGATTTTGTCCCCTTCTGGCTCATGGTGGTACATTTGATAATAAAATTTCAGATTTTCATAAGGTGTCAGCAATGATTTTACGGCGGGTTTATGCCCCAGATACAATAGATGACGAGTAAACTCTTCCTGTAGTTTTTCAATCGATTGTTGCTGCCATAGAATCGTTCCTTCGTCTGGCTTTAATAACCCAGCCATCATGCGTAACAGGGTCGTTTTCCCTGCCCCATTCGGACCTTCCACCTGCAAAATTTGACTCGGTAAAACGGAGAAATCCAGTTGCCGGAATAACGTTCTATTTTGTCGGTGGCAGGTAATTTTATCCGCACTTAACATGGGGCTGAGTTCCTTTTAACATCCGTGAAATCGCTAGCTTTTGGTGACTTTACTCAGCAGCATATCACTAATGCTGTCATTAGAAATTGTTTCACCGCAAAGCACTTGCATCAAAACTTCTGAGCCAAGAGAAGAGAGTGAAAATAGCATATCAGGATGCAACAAACGGATTTTATCCATATTTGACTCTTGGTTAACTAATACCACCGTTTTCGCCTCACCTTTGCTGCCTGATTGTTCTTTCACTCCCAGCAAGGCAAACGTACTCAAAGAGTCACTATCGGTCATGATAAGCACGCATTTAGCCTGCTTCACATTTGCCTCTGCCAATAATGCAGAATCCGTCGGGTCCCCCGTGACAATATTGTCTTTTTCAGGGTAGTGGCTACGGTGGCTATCTTGGCAAATGACTGCGACAGGAAGTTCCCGTTTTTTCAGCGCTTGGTAGATATTAACTGCCATCGGTGTGCTACCAATAACGACATAATGATTTTTCATATATGAAAACCTCTTACGAACAATCTCTTTCGTTCCTTTCGCTAATACACCCACCACATACACCACGGAAGTAGTAAAAATAGTGATCCCTAAAATAATCACGGTGACCGTAAATACACGGGCATCTATTGTCACGGGAACAATATCGCCAAACCCCACCGTCGTCATGCAAACAAGCGCAAAATAGAATGCCGTGGTGCCATCTTTCACAACTGGCGAGAATTCATCACCAATATACAGCGTACCGAAAATGGAGTAGATCAATAATGAAATAATACAGGTAAGCGCAACAAAACCCGCGCTACTGATACTATGTCGTGGGTAAAGCTTCCAAAACAGCGTTAATGCAACCAGCAAACCAAACGAGAAATATCCCTGTCTTACGTGGTCTACAGCGATCCGCAAATCTACAAACGCGATAATCGCCAGTAGCAATAGTGCAAAAACCCAAGCTATACGCGCACCGTTAATCATAAATAGCGATAAAAATATCAACGCAATCCCTAATAAAAAGCGCGGGATATCCAATAATTTCATAAATCCGAGGGATTTTAGCCATTCAGTAAATCCACTTTGGCGCCAATCGATATAGTCTGTGTAAGCACTCAGCACCGGTTTTAAGATTAAGCCCCCATCAACAATCACCAGAATGGAGAGCAAAATTCTTACGGCTAAAGCGGATCTCAAAAAAGCCACAAAGGCGTTATCTAGCATCGTGTTGTGCCACCCATCAATTAAATCGCCGGTTGGTATTTCCAGCGAATAGATTAACAAAGAATAATATCAATTCCATGACTTATGCAATAAATGAAAAATCTATCTGAAAAGCCTCATTTCTTAATGAGTTAATCATTAAAGGATGGATGAAAAGAAAAACTTATACATTATTTAAAAATCATTGATAATCAGTGTAATAAATTACTCATTATCTGTAATGAGTTCATTATTAATATAATTTGAACTAACTCGATGACTTTCTATCTAAAAAATGATTTTTCGACTATGGTTTGATTGTTACTTAACGAAACTAATAATTAAGAGCTAAAAATTTATGGTTAATTCGATAAAAACGGGAAAATTTAGCTGGATGTCTTTGTTCTGGCTATTAATTTATTTCTGGTATTTTTCATCTTTATTACAGCTGTATGTGGTCATCACGGGTCAAAGTAACACCATTGGATTAAGAGATTCTTTACTGTATAGCTCACTTTGGCTCGTCCCAGCATTATTTTTCCCTCGAAAAATCAAACTGGTAGCCGGCTTAATTGGGATTGTATTGTGGCTATCTTCGGTCGTCGCCCTCGCCTATTTCGTAGTCTATGGGCATCAATTGTCGCAAAGCGTCATGTTTGTGATGTTCGAAACCAATACCAACGAAGCGGGCGAATTCCTACGCCAGTATTTGAGTTTTAAAGTGATTGCGGTGATTCTTGCCTATACACTTGGCGCAATTTTCTTATGGACTCGCTTAAAACCTGTCACGCTACCAGTAACTGGGCGTGTCATTGTTTCGCTCCTGATTCTGGCAATCTTGTTTGCCGTTCCTTATTACAATAAAGCCATTAAACAACAGCGTCCTTTTGAAAACGTCGTGTCTTATGTGAACAGTAAGCTCGCGTATGCCGCACCATGGCAGTTTGTGAGTGGTTACTTCCTGTATAAGAATCAGCTCGCTAATATGGAAGAATTAATTCGCGACAATAACAAAATTCCACCATTAGAAAATTTCGTCGATGCGAATGGCAATACCCCGAGAACCTTTGTTTTGGTCATTGGTGAGTCCACCAGCCGCGATAGAATGAGCTTGTATGGCTACTCTCGCCAGACAACGCCAGAGCTCGACCAGCTTGAAAAACAGTATCCAAACAATTTGACGGTATTTAATGATGTGGTAACACCTCGTCCTTATACCATCGAGGCATTACAGCAAATTTTAACGTTTGCTTCAGAAACTGAGCCGGATCTGTTTAATTCCCGCCCTTCTATCATGAATATGATGAAACAGGCTGGTTTCAAAACGTTCTGGATCACTAACCAGCAGACCATGACTGAGCGAAACACCTTATTAACTGCATTCTCTCGTCAAACGGATAAGCAATATTATTTGAATAATGATATGGCACAGAGCTCACGAATCTATGACGACGTGGTGCTTGATCCGTTCAAAGAAGCGTTAGCGGATCCTGCTGAAAAGAAATTTATTGTCGTTCATCTACTCGGTACGCACATGCGCTATGAGTTCCGTTATCCTGAAGATAAAGCCCTCTTTACGGATAGCAATAGCCCTGTGCCGACAAACCTTAAAGGCGACCAAATCAAAGATTACAATGCGTATGATAATGCCCAGCATTACAACGATTATGTGGTCTCTTCACTGATCAAAGATTTCGATTCATCGAAGGAAAATGGCTTCTTAGTCTTTTTCTCTGATCACGGGGAAGATGTTTATGATACGCCGCCTCATGAAATGTTAGGTCGTAGTGAAGGCAAACCAAGCAAAGTGATGTACAACGTTCCATTCTTAGTGTGGCAGTCTCCAGAATGGCTACAAAGTCACCAGTTTGATCTAAAAGATAAAACAACTCGCCCATACAGCACTATGGATTTTATCTATACATGGTCTGACTTAGCGGGTTTGAATTACACCGGTTTTGAACCACAAAAAAGTTTAATTAATAAAGATTACCAACCTCAACCTCGTTGGATTGGCGATCCTGAAAATAAAGCATCTATGATGCTATATGATGACTTAAAGAAATAGTCATCAACCAGTGCAAGTGGGTGTTCACTCACTTGCACTATCCTCTTTCTACGACCATCATTTACATCCCATTCATGGATCTATCTTCATTTCATGTGCTACATTTTTATCTGTGTATGTCGGTATCTTAGCTCCAAATGAATTTACCGTTTAATTAGTATTTTTCTAACATTACCTGTTAAGGAATTAATAATGAAACATAAAATCATTTCTTCCCTTGTTGTAGCTGGCGTTTTAACACTGGTTGCGGGTTGTGATGACTCCGCCAAAAAAGACACCGCAGTTCAACAAGTCGAAGAAAAAGCTACCCAGTTAAAAGACGCGACTGAGCAAAAAGCCACTGAGTTATCTGATAGCGCAAAAGCGACTGCGCAAGATGTGAAAAATGAAGCTTCAGATAAAGCATCCGAACTCTCAGATAAAACCAAAGAGTTAGTTGACCAAGGCGAGAAAAAGGCCGATGAGTTGAAACAAGACGCCTCAGATTCTGCCGATAAACTCAAAGATCAGTACGATAAAGCATCGAGTGAGTTTTCAGAAAAAACACAAGAGGTGAAAACCGATGCAATCAATAAAGCAGATGAACTTGCCACTGACGCTAAAAACAAAACTGGAGAATTAAAATCTGAGAATGACGCGAAGAAATAACGGCGCGTATTTCTGTCTATTTTAACGTGAAAAGCAGGCAATGATTGCCTGCTTTTTTATGCACTAAAAACCTAACGCATGCTATTGTTTAACTCGTTTTTCGCCCTTCCTTATAAACATAACCATCTCTTTTGCTCACTTGGTTTAATTCCTATAAATAACACCTAAATACAGTAAGATAAGTAAACAATAGATTGATAAATAACATGAAATTTCACCCTATTATTTATTTTCATTTCCCCGATTAGGTTGATCATTGTTTTTTACCATGGCAGTATACCCTTTCGTTTTTTGTTTGTTTTAGGGTTCAAAGGGGGTCATCACTCACCAATTTTTGTTGATAACTTAGCTAATAAACACCGTTATCAACGCTCACAATTTAGTCGTTTTATTGTTCTTTCTACCTCGTTTCCTACAGGGAAACCCTTTCGCAATAACCTATTGTTTTATTCAGAAGGACAGCACGCCGCATGCCCCCCTTATCATTGGTATGCAAAAAATAAAATAAAAATCAAAGAAGGTCGTTATGAGTCAAAACGTTACTGAGACTAAAAAAGTACGTACTAAAATCAGCCCTCCTGTATTTTACAGTTCGGCACTCGTTATCCTGATTATCGTCGGTTTTGCCGCCTTAATGCCTGAAATGGCAGAATCTCATCTAAGTCATCTTCAAAAGAACTTATTTAACAATGCCAGTTGGTTCTACATCCTTGCTGTAGCCATCATTTTGCTGAGTGTGACTTATCTGGGACTCTCGCGTTATGGACAAATAAAATTAGGTCCTGACCACGCTCAACCCAATTTCAGCTATGTCTCTTGGTTTGCCATGCTATTTTCCGCAGGAATGGGAATCGGTTTGATGTTCTTCGGTGTTGCCGAACCCGTCATGCACTATCTCAACCCGCCAGTGGGTGATCCTCAAACGATAGAAGCGGCGAAAGAAGCAATGCGCCTCACCTTCTTCCATTGGGGGCTACACGCCTGGGCTATCTATGCCATTGTCGCCTTGATTCTGGCATTTTTCAGCTATCGCCATGGCTTACCCCTCACGCTACGCTCTGCGTTATACCCGATTATTGGCGACCGAATTTATGGTCCCCTAGGTCATGCGGTTGATGTCTTTGCGGTCGTGGGTACCGTGTTTGGTGTCGCGACTTCTCTTGGCTTTGGGGTACTGCAAGTGAATGCGGGAATGAACCACTTGTTCGGCTTACCTGTGAATGAGACTGTGCAAGTCGGTTTGATTATCACCTTCACCGCTCTTGCAACTTTATCCGTCGTCTCAGGGCTCGACAAAGGGATCCGTATTTTATCTGAGCTGAACCTCGGTCTCGCCTTCCTCCTATTGCTGCTAATTGTGATTTTAGGTCCAACCGTGCTGCTATTAAAATCCTTTGTGGAAAATACAGGGGGTTACCTTTCTGAGATAGTCAGCAAAACTTTTAACTTATATGCCTACGAACCCAAATCGAGTGATTGGCTAGGGGGCTGGACATTACTGTATTGGGGTTGGTGGTTATCTTGGTCACCGTTTGTTGGGATGTTCATCGCCCGAATTTCCCGTGGCCGCACTATCAGAGAATTCGTGACTGGGGTGTTGTTTGTGCCAGCTGGCTTTACCCTGATGTGGATGACTTTCTTTGGTAATACCGCCATCGACTTGATTAAAAATCAAGGAGCAACCCGACTGGCAGAAACTGTGCAGTCCGATGTCTCCCTCGCTCTGTTTGAGTTTTTAACTTATTTCCCATTCTCAACCGTATTATCTTTCTTCGCCATGTTGATGGTGGTGGTGTTCTTTGTCACTTCCGCAGACTCTGGCGCAATGGTAGTGGATACTCTCGCCTCTGGCGGGGACTCAAATACGCCTGTCTGGCAACGTATTTTCTGGGCAGGATTAATGGGCGTTGTCGCTATCACGATGTTACTTGCAGGTGGTCTACAAGCGCTGCAAACCTTAACCATCGCTAGCGCGTTGCCATTTGCTATCGTTCTGCTTATCTCTATTTATGGGCTATTTAAAGCGTTGCGAGTGGATGCCTATAAACGAGATAGCCAGCAATTAGCCACCATTGCACCTACCGCTAGTCGTAATCCAATTCCATGGCAGCGCCGTTTACGTAATATTGTCTACTTCCCGAAACGCGCTCATGTAAAACGCTTTATGGAAGAGTCCGTGAAGCCATCCATGGAGATGGTTTCCGAGGAGTTAGCTAAGCAAGGTACCGTTTGCCATATCCATACAGATAAAGACGATAGAATCGGATTTGAAGTCGATTTAGGCGACGATATGAACTTTCTGTATGAAGTTCGCTTACGCTACTACATTCAACCCGCATTCGCCCTCGCGGGAATGGGAAATGACAACGATGAAGAGCGAAGTGAAGAGCAAAAATATTACCGCGCTGAAATTCACTTAAAAGAAGGTGGGCAAGACTACGATGTGATGGGCTGGGCAAAAGAGCAGATCATCCACGATATTCTCGACCAATATGAAAAACATATTCACTTCTTACATTTACTGGGTAAGTAGCCCCAAATGGAGTTCATCGATGAACTGGTTTAGGATCCACTTTGATGGTTGGATCAATGACCACCTGTAAATAACACATCGTTGACCTGTACAAAATTATCTACAGGCACAACAGTTTTCAGCCGAGCCTAACAGACAGGCTCTCAATTTCATTTTGTGGGCAGTTCCGACGAGCTGCCCACAATTAGTTTTATGCTGAATTGCCATTACTCTATTAGTAATATTTTAATAATAACTATTTTTAATTAGTATTGATGGTTTTATTTGCGCATAAAATATTTTCTCATTGTGTCCCTTTACTGAAGTAATGATGATTTCATCACCAATAATTTCTATCTTATTGACATTAATAATATTTATTGTTGCAATCTTGATATTTCTAACTTTTAATATAAGAGTTGCGCTGTTTTCTAATATAGTAAAATAAAAGAGGAGAGAGATATCGCCAGTACTATATTCATAGCCAAAAGTTAAACCATCATCTAAGTTCGTGTAAAAAGGCTCATTTTCAAAGAATTCAAGCAATTCAACACTATCTGGGTATTTATAAATGCTCATTATTCACCTTTAGGAATTGTTGTTACAAAAGTCATATTGCCATTGCTTTCTATTTTATATGTCGTATGGAAAACTGTAGCTTTACCTGATGGTCCAATAAGAAATGACTCGCGCTCTTCAAATTTTCCCCACTTATTTTCAAATGTATTAATTGTATTACCTTTCAGCTGAGGTGTTACTTTAAAATGTTCGATAAGGATATTTTTTCCGATAACGTCCTCAAATATCCCTAATTTTTTCATGGTATTAGCCATTTGATTTGTTCTACTACTGTTATGATCACCGCTGAGCTAATAAACCCGTAATCTAATGCACCGATAAAACGCAGTTGCCCAATTGCCGTATTGGCGATGTCTTTGTTAATTTCATTACGCCAATACCCGCCTCGATTACCACTTAAAGCCTGCTCATGGTAGCCACGAACAGAGTACTGCCCACCAATACTGATGCGTTCAATGCCATATAAGTTATCGGGTGAGTATTGACCGAAAAATGAGGTTAAATAGGTCAAACCATTGGAAAAAAATACTGATAGCTGCTGCTTAGACTGAATTTACGGTAATGACTGCGAGGTGAATCTTTCGCAAGGGTGTCCGATGAAGCCCCAAAAGCGGATATTCCCCATTCTGCGGTAGGGTTAAACGTGAAATAACCTTGTCCAAGCGTGGTACTATATTGTGGGGTAAACAAGAGAGAGGTTAATGTTGGGCTACTGATACTCAGTGTTTGGGAAGCCAACTGAGTATTGGCTTTTTTATGTTTTAAACTGCCTTGTAAGGTTAAACGCTGCTTGCCATCACGATAAATTAAACGGCTGACATCAAATTGTTGGTTGGTATTTTTGCCTTCATAACGGTATTGCTGACCTAACGTCTTAAACGGTTGTAGCGTGCTGTTACGGTAAAATTGATAGCGGTAAGACCAATAGCCATAAGGGACATTCAAATTCGCAACAATATAACGATTATGGTGGGATGGGCTTCCATCCATATCTGTATTGGCCGAGGCTGACCACTGTTCACCAAACCCTAAAGGGGAGTCCACCGTCAAGCTTCCAGTAAGCAGCTGTTTTCCTGTTGCTTTCATGCCTGAGTTATCAAGGTTCAGTTGGCTCGTAGTGGGCCATTTTTTTCCTTGCTTATGAATAATAATCCGAGAGTCGCCATTTTGGGTTCCTGGCTGAATATCAATAGTGTATTTAGCAGACGATAATCGATTGAGTTGTTCCAACCCTTGTTCAATATCCCGTAGATTTAATATGTTACTTCGTTGATGAGGAAATATTTGATGCGCTAAACGCTCAGGGGAATCTTCAATTTCAATAGCTTCAATTTGTCCTTCTATGACTTGCAGTATTAGTCGATGTGAAGATAAGTCTTGTTCTGGAATGATAGCTTGGGAGGTAATAAATCCCTGTTCCATGTAATAATTAGTGACGAGTTTTGTGAGTCCATGTATTTCACTAAGTGTAAGACAACGATTGAGATAAGTTGATGTTAATTTATCCTGAATTATGATGCTAAGCTGTGTGGCACCGACAAATTGAATCTTTTCGGTAGAGAAACATGTTTCATCTTGAGTAGGTTTTAAAAAAGCATTATCAACAATGATAGTACTTTGTTTTTCCAATTGATTACGCTGGTTCAGCTCCAACTCTAACCGTTGCTTTTGTTCAAACTGAATGCTCTCCTGTGATGAGCTCAGAAATTGGTTTCCTGCATAACCATAAGGAGAGATGATGAATAACGATAAGTATATTAAACGCCAAAAAATTTGATGAATAGTCATGTTGTTTGAGTTTACGTATGAGTAGTTACTTTTACGTAATGTAACTCATTCTCATTCAATTTTTTCAGCTAAAAAACATACATCATGACTAAAATTTAATCTTTCTTGTATTAGATTTTATTTATCGCACTCTTTTTATTCAATTGCTTCAATAAATCTTCATTTAACAAAAAACGCTATTATAAATTAGCGATCAAGAGGCTGGAATTCCAAGCTTATTGAGTCGATGTGAATACAAATTCAACTACAATGGTTTCACAGGAAAATATAATACTTTAGATTGGAATAAATTTGATATGGTCAATGGGAAAGAAATGACTCCTCGATAAGCCCGAGATCATTATTTATAATCCCACAACCAAAACATCGACAAGTCATATTTATATCAAGGTATAGCCACCAACAGCATTATTATACGAAATTTGAAGAAGGCTATGCGCTCTTACTTCTATCCATAATATTGCTATAATCTGGGCTTTCCAGAGCAATCAACTCTTCCAGCAATGCCGTCAATTGCTGCATTTTCTCTTGGGAGAAAGCCTGTTCAATCTTTTGATAACCCTCTTCAACTTCCTGACGCGCTTTGTCATACAGGTCTTGTCCTGTTGGCGTCAGTGACACGTACAGTTTACGTTGGTCATTCAATGGCTTTAAACGGAAAATAAGCCCTTCACGCTCCATACGAGTCAAAATCCCCGTCAAACTTGGGCGTAAAATACAGGTTTGCACTGATAATTCATGAAAATCAATCGAACGATTATCCGCTAATACACGAATGATGCGCCATTGCTGTTCCGTCAAATTATAAGATTTCAATATTGGTCGAAAGAAGCCCATTGCAGTCTCTCGCGCCTGTAATAATGCAATTGTCAATGATTCATGCATAAGCTTAAAACTCACCACGCTATTTAAAGTTATTAAACACCCACAATAGGGTTTAGTCAGCCTCCGTGCTGGTTACCATTTCTAACGCTATTGACAGCGAGCAAAAAAATCACGGAGGTAACAGCAACACACTCAATTATCTTAAATGCAAGAGTAGCATGCAGCACTAACAATCTCAAAGAAAAACACCAAAATATTAATGAGTAAATAAAATTCATCAAAATTATAAAGTTAATATGTTGTAAATTTTTAAAAAACTTAAAAAAAATAATTCAAATAATTACAGCAACTTACACTCAAGCCATCTGATTATGTTAATACGATCACAATTAAAATTAACATTTCCATAAAGCTATTGCTTATTACAAAATAATACTTTATTAATATATTAATAATTACTCAGAATCGATCTCTTTAATAAGGAGTTGTCAATGAAAGGCACTGTTTTTGCCGTTGCCCTCAACCATCAAAGCCAACTTGATCATTGGCTCGAGGCGTTCCAGCAAGCCCCTTATAAAACCCCACCGAAAACACCTGTGTGGTTTATTAAGCCGCGTAATACACGCATTAATTCCGGAGATAACATCCTGCATCCCGTAGGAGAAGAAGTGCAAAGTGGTGCAACACTGGCTTTAGTGATCGGTAAAGATGCGCGAAAAGTCACGCCACAAAATGCATTGGAATTTATTGCGGGCTTTGCACTGGCAAACGAAGTCAGCCTGCCGGAAGACACCTTCTACCGCCCTGCGATTAAAGCTAAATGCCGTGATACGTTCTGCCCAATCGGTGAGTTAGTGAAAACCGCTTTATCTTCACCTGTTGATATCGTGACGCTGATTAACGGCAAAGAAGCTGACAGATGGTCAACCAAAGATCTCGTTCGTAGCGCAAGCGAATTAGTGGTTGCACTGAGCGACTTTGCAACCCTAAAACAAGGGGATGTGATTTTACTGGGTACTCCTCATAAACGCGTCACCATCAAACCGGGTGATCACGTTGAGATCCAAGCAGCTGGCTTCCCAAGCCTCAAGAACAACGTTGTTGCGGCAGGAGGACAATAATCATGAAACACGCAAAAATTCGTTATCAAGGCACTGAATATTCCGTCACTGTCGGTGACGACGAAGCCATCAAGCTGCCAAATGGCAATGTAATTGCTGGCGATAGCGCAGATGTTGAATGGCTACCACCTGCACAAGGTACTTTATTCGCGTTAGGTCTGAACTATGCCGACCACGCCACTGAATTAGAATTTAAGCCACCTGAAGAGCCACTGATTTTTATCAAAGCAGAAAACAGCTTAACAGGTCACCGACAAGTCTCCGTTCGCCCAGACAATGTTGAATACATGCACTATGAGTCTGAACTGGTGGTTATCATCGGTAAAGCGGCTCACAAAGTCTCCCAAGAAGATGCGATGAACTATGTTGCGGGCTACACCGTATGTAACGACTACGCGATCCGTGACTATTTAGAGAATTACTACCGGCCAAACCTACGCGTAAAAAGCCGCGATACGTTGACGCCAATCGGCCCATGGATGGTAGACAAGTCAGATATTAAAGATCCACACAACCTCGCACTGTACACCTACGTTAATGGTGAATTGCGTCAAAAAGGCACCACCGCGGATCTGATTTTTAATATCCCATTTTTAATTGCCTACCTAAGTGACTTTATGACACTGCAACCGGGCGACATGATCGCAACGGGCACGCCAAAAGGGCTGTCCGATGTAGTTCCGGGTGATGAAGTGATCGTTGAAGTTGAAGGTGTGGGCAGGCTGATCAATACCATTATCAGCGAAAAAGAGTATGAGGAGCGAGTGTGATGACTAAGATTAACCATTGGATCAACGGTAAAAACGTTGAAAGTAAAGAGTATTTCGAAACCACTAACCCAGCAACGGGTGAAGTATTAGCGGAAGTGGCATCCGGCGGCCAAGACGAGATCAACCAAGCGGTTGCTGCTGCAAAAGAAGCCTTCCCTAAGTGGGCAAACACGCCAATGAAAGAACGTGCACGCTTAATGCGCCGCTTAGGTGAGCTGATCGACGAAAACGTTCCTCAGATTGCTGAGATGGAAACTAACGATACCGGTTTACCTATCCATCAAACTAAAAACGTGTTGATCCCTCGCGCGTCACACAACTTTGAATTCTTTGCTGAAATTTGCCAGCAAATGAACGGTCGCACCTATCCGGTTGACGACAAAATGATGAACTACACCCTGATCCAGCCAGTGGGTGTGTGCGGATTAATTTCTCCGTGGAACGTGCCATTTATGACCGCGACATGGAAAACTGCACCATGTTTAGCGCTAGGTAACACCGCGGTTCTGAAAATGTCTGAATTATCTCCACTATCTGCAAACCGTTTAGGTGAATTAGCCCTTGAAGCGGGTATCCCTGCGGGCGTACTGAACGTGGTGCAAGGTTACGGTGCTACTGCGGGTGATGCACTGGTGAAACACCATGACGTTCGCGCTGTCTCCTTCACAGGGGGCACCGCAACGGGTCGCGCCATTATGCAAAACGCGGGTCTGAAAAAATACTCAATGGAATTAGGCGGAAAATCTCCGGTTCTGATTTTTGAAGATGCCGACATTGAACGTGCAATGGATGCCGCGCTGTTCACCATTTTCTCTATCAATGGCGAGCGTTGTACTGCGGGTTCACGTATTTTCATCCAAGAAAGCATTTACCCAGAATTCGTAAAACGCTTTGCTGAGCGTGCAAATCGCCTGATCGTCGGCGACCCAACGGATCCGAAAACCCAAGTGGGTGCACTGATCAGCCAGCAGCACTGGAACAAAGTCTCTGGTTATATCCGCATTGGTATGGAAGAAGGTGCAACCCTGTTAGCGGGTGGTCCAGACAAACCAACGGATCTGCCAGCGCACCTGAAAAACGGTCACTTCTTACGCCCAACCGTTCTGGCCGATGTCGACAACCGCATGCGTGTGGCTCAAGAAGAGATCTTCGGACCAGTCGCTTGTTTGATCCCATTCAAGACCGAGGAAGATGGTCTGCGTATGGCAAACGATGTGGAATATGGTCTGGCTTCCTATATTTGGACTCAAGATGTCAGCAAGATCCTACGACTTTCGCGCAATATCGAAGCGGGTATGGTGTTTGTTAACACCCAGAACGTTCGTGACTTACGTCAGCCATTCGGCGGCGTGAAAGCCTCCGGCGTCGGCCGTGAAGGCGGTGAGTATAGCTTCGAGGTCTTTGCCGAAATGAAGAACGTTTGTATCTCCTACGGCGACCACAACATCCCACGCTGGGGTGTGTAAGTTTTATCATCTGCCGTTTTATGAATTGTTATTAGCTCTACGTCATACAGAATTAAGCCAAGCTATTACTTAGCTTAAATAATTCGTGATGTAGCTAGACGGCAAACGATGGAATCTCAGGAAGCATACACAGTAGAAAGCAAAATTACTCAGTAGCAGGCTACACCATTATTTATTCTAAGTAATTTTGAATCAATGATAATTAATTTAGCTACTTATCCTAAATAATTCGTGTTGTAGCTAGGCGGCAAGTGAAGTTATCCCTAGGAGCATACTGAAGTATGTGACTAGGGTGACTTTATGAAGCCAACAACGCTACGGCGCGAAGTATGACGGATAAGCGGAGGGGGAAGGAAATGGGTAAGTTGGCATTAACAGCAAAGATCACACACGTCCCATCAATGTACCTATCTGAACTACCGGGCAAAAACCACGGTTGTCGCCAAGCGGCCATCGATGGCCACAAAGAAATCAGCCGTCGCTGCCGTGAACTGGGTGTTGATACCATTATCGTTTTTGACACGCACTGGTTGGTCAATAGTGCTTATCACATTAACTGTGCCGATCACTTCAAAGGCATCTATACCAGTAATGAATTGCCTCACTTTATTCGCGATATGGAATATGAGTATGACGGCAACTCTGTATTGGGTCAGATGATCGGCGAAGAAGCTCGCAAGCTAGGCGTTCGTGCTCAAGCTCATGAAATTCCAAGCTTAACTCTAGAGTACGCAACGCTGGTTCCAATGCGTTATATGAACAGCGATCGCCACTTTAAAGTGATCTCCATCTCCGCATTTTGTACCTCACACAGCTTTGAAACTAGCCGCAAATTAGGCGAAGCCGTACTGACTGCGATTGAAAAATATGACGGTACCGTGGCGGTATTAGCGAGCGGCTCCCTATCTCACCGCTTTATTGATGACCATCGAGCGGAAGACGGCATGAACAGCTATACCCGCGAATTCGATGAGCAAATGGACAAACGCGTTGTAAAACTGTGGCGAGAAGGACGTTTCGCTGAATTCTGCAAAATGCTGCCTGAATATGCCGATTACTGTTACGGCGAAGGTCACATGCATGACACCGTGATGTTACTGGGTCTGCTAGGCTGGGATAAATATGATGAGAAAGTGGAAGTGTTAACCGACCTGTTCGCCAGCTCCGGAACTGGACAAATCAACGCGATTTTCCCACTGCCAAAGTTTATTACTGACAAACAAGCTGCTAACGCGTAAGGAGCGAATATGCCTCATTTTTATGCTGAATGTACTGACAACATTCGTGAAGAAGCGGCTCTCCCAGAGCTGTTTGCTAAAGTGAATAGCGCACTGGCAGGCACAGGTATTTTCCCACTGGGCGGTATTCGTAGCCGCGCTATTTGGTTAGATACGTGGCAAATGGCAGATGGTAAACACGATTACGCGTTTGTGCATATGACCTTAAAAATTGGTGCGGGTCGCTCCCTTGAAGATCGCCAAAAAACCGGGGAAATGCTGTTTGATCTGATCAAAGTACATTTTGCCGATTTAATGGCAAAGCGTTACTTGGCGCTCTCTTTCACCATGGAAGAGCTCGATCCTGTTCTGAACTACAAACAGAACAACGTGCACGCGCTGTTCAAATCATAATTGATGCGCACCAGTTAATACGTATTCATTGATGAATCACGAGAGGGGGTAATATGCCAATTTCATTTACCAATAGATCCATACCGCGCTGGTTAATCCCATTATTGGGCTCACTGGTGGCGTTTGGTCCCCTATCGATCGATATGTATTTACCTGCTCTACCGCAAATGGCGCAAGCATTGAATGCAACCCAAGGGCAAATGCAGTACACCCTTGGTGCATTCTTTGGTGGATTTTGTGTTGGAATGTTGTTTTATGGTCCCTTAAGTGACCTGTTGGGGCGTCGTAAAATGCTATTAAGTGGGCTGGTGATTTTTACCCTCGCCAGCCTGTTATGCGCTCAAGCCACCAGCGCTGAGGCATTAATTTCATTTCGCGCATTACAAGCATTTGGTAGCGGTGCGGCAATCGTGATGGCGCGGGCGATTGCCCGTGATGTTTATCCCTCAAATGAACTTCCTAAAATGCTGTCACTGATGACGCTGGTCACCATGATAGCCCCATTATTAGCACCATTGGTGGGCGGGTTTTTATTAATTCATTTTGAATGGCAAGTCATATTCTATGTATTAGCGACTGTCGGATTGTGTTCCGTTTTAGCTATTTTCTTACTGCTGCCTGAAACCTTGCCTCATCAGCGTGAGTCCCGCAATTTAGTGGGTGTCGCCTTTCATAATTATCGGTTGGTGCTCACAGACCGAGAAGCACTGAGTATCATTGGCACCATGGCATTCTCTTTTGCCGGTATGTTCGCCTTTATCAGTGGTTCACCGTTTGTGTATATCAATTATTTTGGTGTTTCTGAACAGTATTATGGGCTGCTGTTTGGCTGCAATATTTTAGGCATGATTGCCATGTTGCTGCTGAACGTCCGGTTGCTCAAGGTGTATAGTCTGCCACGAATTTTGGGCATGCAAAGTGGTATCCAATTGATTTTTGGTGTGCTGTTGTTAATTTTCTATCAACAAAGCCTACCAATTATTGTTATCCTAGTGGTCCTGTTCCTATCGATGGTGAATGCTATCGGCACCAACAGTTTGTCACTGTTACTGCAACACCGCGGAAAAATCGCCGGCAGCGCCAGTGCGCTCGCCATCTCAATTCAGTTCGCCTTGGCAGCCTTTGCCAGTGTTGCAGTGTCCATACTACAAGATGAATCCCCATTTGCTATGGCACTCGTAATGGCGATTTGTGCCGGACTGAGTTTCTCAAGCCAACGCTTGTCCGCTAGAAATGTCCATGCACACGTTCATTCAGTGTCTTCGGAGAACAACGAAAAATGAGCTTAAACACCAATTCTACATTATTCCGCCAACAGGCTTACATTAATGGTCAATGGGTTAACGCCAAAGACAATAGCCTATTTGATGTGACTAACCCTGCAAATGGAGAAGTGATTGCTCGCGTCAGCAATGTGGGTGCAACTGAAACTCAACAGGCTATTGAAGCCGCAGAACAAGCCTTACCAGCATGGCGGGCAAAAAGTGCCAAAGAGCGTAGCCAAATCCTCAACAAGTGGTTCCGTTTAATGATGGAAAACCAAAAAGAGTTGGCGCAAATTCTCAGCACTGAGCAAGGTAAATCCATCAATGAATCGATGGGTGAAATTGCCTATGGTGCTAGCTTCATTGAGTGGTTTGCCGAAGAAGGTAAACGTACTTATGGTGAAACTATTCCATCCCCCCTACCAGGTCGTCGCTTAGTCACCATTAAGCAACCTGTTGGTGTGGTTGCCGCCATTACCCCATGGAACTTCCCAAATGCCATGATCACCCGCAAAGTCGGTCCTGCCCTCGCGGCGGGTTGTACCATGGTATTAAAACCCGCAGCTGAAACACCATTATCCGCACTAGCGTTAGCCGCGTTAGGTGAAGAAGCTGGTATTCCTGCTGGGGTATTCAATATCGTCACGGGTACTGATGCGAAAGCCATTGGCGGCATCATGACCTCGAGTCCAATCGTTCGCAAGCTGACGTTCACTGGGTCGACTCGTGTCGGTAAATTGCTGATGGAACAGTGTGCCGATACCGTGAAAAAAATGTCACTGGAATTAGGCGGTAACGCACCATTTATCGTATTTGACGATGCGGATTTAGACGCTGCTGTTCAAGGGGCTTTAGCCGCTAAATTCCGTAATAGCGGACAAACCTGCGTGTGTGCAAACCGTATTTTAGTGCAAGAAGGCGTTTACGATGAGTTTGCCTCTCGCCTTGCGAAAGCCGTTAGCGCGTTAAAAATTGGCCCAGCAACGCAAGCAGATTCAGAACAAGGTCCACTCATCAACCAAGCTGCAGTCGATAAAGTGTCTGAACACATCGCAGATGCCGTTGCCAAAGGTGCCAGCATCGCGACAGGTGGTAAATCAGCAAGTCTTGGTGGTCTGTTCTTCGAACCCACAGTCTTAGTCAATGTGACTGAATCCATGAAAGTGGCAAAAGAAGAGACATTTGGTCCATTAGCACCACTATTTAAATTCCGTGATGAGCAAGAGGCTATCGACCTTGCGAATGACACTGAATTTGGTCTGGCATCCTATTTCTATTCACGGGATATCGGGCGTATCTACCGGGTCGCTGAAGCCTTAGAAAGCGGCATGGTCGGTATTAACGAAGGTTTGATTTCAAATGAAGTGGCTCCGTTTGGTGGTATTAAGCAGTCAGGACTTGGTCGTGAAGGCTCACGTTACGGAATCGAAGATTATCTGGAAGTGAAATATCTCTGTTTTGGTGGGTTATCCCACTAACTATAGCCGATTTAGTCATACTCTCCCCCTTCGCATTAATGCAATAACGCAGTGATGCGAAGGGCAAAGAGTTATCAGGAGCATTTTAAGCATGTTGCAACAAGATATTATTTCAACAATCGCTCAACGCCTAAACCAAGCGGAAAAAAGCCGCCAACAAATCCGTCAAATCTCACTGGATCATCCTGAAATGACCATTGAAGATGCCTATGCCATTCAAAAAGAGTGGGTTGGCTTAAAACTGGCGGAAGGGCGCGTATTAAAAGGGCATAAAATTGGTCTGACATCCAAAGCGATGCAAGCCAGCTCCCAGATTGATGAGCCTGATTATGGCGCACTGCTTGATGACATGTTCTTTGATGATGGTTGTGATATTCCAACGGATCGCTTTATCGTCCCGCGCATCGAAGTTGAGCTGGCTTTCGTATTGGCAAAACCGCTGCGCGGTCCTAACTGCACCTTATTTGATGTGTATAATGCCACGGACTATGTGATCCCCGCTTTAGAGCTGATCGACGCGCGTTGCCACAATATCGATCCTGACACTAACCGTCCACGTAAAGTGTTCGACACCATTTCAGATAACGCGGCAAACGGTGCAGTGATCTTAGGTGGACGTCCGATTAAACCTCGTGATTTAGACATGCGTTGGATCAGCGCCCTGCTTTATCGTAATGGCGTGATCGAAGAATCTGGCGTTGCAGCAGCAGTTCTAAACCACCCAGCCAATGGCGTGGCATGGTTAGCCAATAAATTAGCGCCACACAATGTGGAGTTACAGCCAGGACAAATTATCCTTGGTGGTTCATTTACTCGCCCAGTTCCTGCACGTAAAGGGGATGTTTTCCACGTTGACTACGGCGTGATGGGCTCAATTAGCTGCCGCTTTGTTTAAGGAGTTCACCGTGGATCTGTTAGAAAATAAATTTAAAAAAGCCCTGAAAACAGGCAAACCACAAATTGGCTTATGGCTAGGATTGTGCAGCCCATACAGCGCTGAACTTGTTGCCGGTGCTGGATTTGACTGGCTGCTTATTGATGGCGAACACGCACCAAATAACGTGCAAACCACCTTAGCGCAATTACAAGCTATCGCGCCATATCCCTCACAACCCGTCGTTCGACCGCCGTGGAATGATCCGGTGATCGTCAAACAGTTGCTGGATATTGGTGCGCAAACACTGTTGCTGCCAATGGTACAAAATGCCGAACAAGCTGAGCAAGCCGTTCGCTCAACACGCTATCCACCTGCCGGAATTCGCGGCGTAGGTAGCGCATTAGCACGCGCCTCTCGCTGGAACCGTATTCCAGATTATTTAAAACGCGCTAACAATGAAATGTGTGTGATTGTCCAAGTAGAAACCCGCGAAGCTATCAAAAACCTGCCTGAGATCCTCAAAGTTGAAGGGGTTGATGGGGTATTTATTGGTCCGGCCGATTTAAGCGCAGATATGGGCTTTTCTGGTAATCCAAACCACCCTGAAGTTAAAGCCGTTATCGAAGACGCCATTAAACAAATTCGCGCTGCTGGCTTAGCGCCGGGGATCTTAATGGCAGCACCGGATATTGCTGAACACTATATTAAGCTCGGGGCGCTATTTGTTGCCGTCGGTGTGGACACCACATTATTAGCGCGTACCGCCGAAGCACTTGCCGCAAAATTTGGTAAAACCATTTCCGATATGGATAACAGCGGCTCGAGTGTGTACTAAGCAATCTGAACTTCTCTAGGTCGCTCTATTTTACCCTACGCTCACGAGCTACCTAGACAGTAAGCAAGAAATCACAACCACAACCAAGGCAGCCTTAATAACTGCCTAGTAGACCCTTGTACCTATAATAAATTGTAATAGAGGGCATTATAATGAGCCATTCACAAAATGTTGCTAGTAACAATCCTGCGGAGCAACATAAAAACCTCACAGAGCCGCAACAGCGGGTCATCAATAAGCTATTTAAACGGCTGATCGTATTCCTGTTCGTGCTGTTTGTTTTCTCGTTTTTAGACCGTATTAATATCGGCTTTGCAGGACTGACAATGGGGAAAGACATCGGTCTAACTTCCACCATGTTTGGTCTAGCAGCCACCTTGTTTTACGCCACCTACATTATTTTCGGTATTCCAAGTAACATCATGCTTGGTATTGTCGGTGCACGTCGCTGGATTGCCACTATCATGGTGCTATGGGGTATTGCCTCCACCGCCACTATGTTCGCGACTGGACCAACCAGCTTATATATTTTACGAATGCTGGTAGGTATTGCTGAAGCAGGCTTCTTACCGGGAATGTTAGTTTACTTAACTTACTGGTTCCCCGCTTATTTCCGCGCGCGTGCTAATGCGCTATTTATGATTGCCATGCCTGTTACTATGGCATTTGGTTCACTCGCTTCTGGTTATATTTTAGGGCTAGATGGTGTGTTAAATCTAAAAGGCTGGCAGTGGTTGTTCTTACTGGAAGGTTTCCCATCCGTACTGCTGGGTATTTTAGTGTGGTTCTATCTGGATGATTCTCCGAAGAAAGCGAAGTGGCTGACTCAGGAAGATAAAGACACGCTGCAAGAGATGATGGATAAAGACCAGTTAGAATTAGTGCAGCCACACGGATCAAAAAGTCAGACTGCGCTGCAAAATAGCAGCCTGTGGAAAGAAATTTTCACCCCTGTGATTTTGATGTATACCGTGGCGTATTTCTGCCTAACTAACACGCTGAGCGCCATTAATATCTGGACGCCGCAAATTATGCAGAGCTTTAACCAAGGCAGCAGTAATGCCATGATCGGACTATTAACTGCGATCCCTCAGTTCTGTACGATTTTGGGGATGATTTATTGGAGTCGCCGTTCGGATCGCTTGCAAGAGCGTAAGATGCACACCGCGTTACCGTATTTGTTTGCAGCGGCAGGTTGGGTCATCGCAGCGATGACCCATCAACCGATGATCCAATTATTGGGGATCATTATGGCGTCTACCGGTTCATTTACAGCCATGGCGGTTTTCTGGACAACACCAGATCAGTCGATCAGTTTACGCGCTCGTGCCATTGGTATTGCAGTGATCAACGCAACAGGTAATATAGGTTCCGCGGTCAGCCCACTCTTAATCGGTTGGCTGAAAGATCAAACGGGTAGCTTTAATTCAGGTCTTTATTTTGTGGCGGGTTTGCTGGTCGTCGGTGCCCTTCTGGTCATCGCTATCCCAATGAAAAACTCAAGACCAAGAGCCACACCGTAAACGGCAAAACTGTAAAACAGTCGAATTAAAGAAATGAGTGCTGCAACAAATTGAAAATATTTAGATTTTTTAATTCCCCCTTAAATATTGTTCAAAATAATTCGAGTTGCAGCTAGCCGGCAAGCAAGCTAATTCCTAGGAGCATACACAAGTATGTGACTAGGATTAGCTTGTGTAGCCAACAACGCTACAGACCGAAAACGTGGGAATGCCCAAAATAGTTCGGCTTGTAGCTAGGCGGCAAACGACGATATCTTGGGGAGCATACATACGTATGTGACCCGAGTAACGGAGTGAAGCCAACAACGCTACGGGTCGAAATATGACGGGCATTACAAATATAGATATTGGGAAGGATTATGATGACGTCCAGGGCAACGACGACGTCCACTACCAAACCTTTGGCAAGCTTGCCGCCTTCTTCGGTCGCGACATGCCCGCTCATCGTCACGATGGCTATTTCCAATTACACTATTTGGTCACTGGGCACATTACATTGCAGCTGGATGAGTCACGTTATTCTGTGCAAGCACCGCTATTTATATTGACCCCACCTTCTGTCGCTCACGCGTTTTTTACCCAAGAAGATACTGATGGCCATGTATTAACCGTACGACAGGATTTGATTTCGCCCCTATTAGAGTCTCTGTATTCTGCTAATTTAGATCGATTGGACATTCCTGCTATTTGCTTATCTGTTGCAGATAAGCCGCAAGATATTGAAACCTTCAATCATTACTGGGATTTAATGGCAAGGGAATCGACCAATAACTATATTGGTCGAGACCAAGTGTTATCTTCACTTGCCCAAGCCCTATTCACCTTTTTACTGCGCTCTGTCCCTCTTGACGAGCACCATGTTAGCGGCGTGCGTGGTGAACATCGATTATTCCAACGTTTCAACCAGTTAATAGACATGCACTATCGTGAACACCTCTCTGTTCCCGAATATGCTAATAAGCTTGGTGTCACTGAATCACGACTCAAAGACATGTGCCGCCGGTTTGCTAACCGCCCGCCAAAGAAACTTATTTTCGACCGAATTTTACGGGAAGCGAAACGTATGCTGCTATTTTGTGATAGCCCCGTATCTGAAATTGCCTACCAACTTGGATTCAAAGATCCTGCCTATTTTGCCCGCTTTTTCAATCGCTCTGAGGGTACCTCTCCCAGTCAATGGCGTGAGCAAAACATCCACTGAGTCACTCATACTAAAATTTTAGCATTCCCCTTAAACTATTTTACATAATTCAAACATTTTTGATGTCTTGCATTTTTATTTTTAAAGTTGCAACTTGTACTATTAGCGCCTAACAAAAAGTGAATGATCGGCTCAAAAAACACTCAAATTAAAATTAAAAAATAAAAATTATTAATTTTTAAATGAATCATAGTAATATGATAATTAATAACTTTTTATCAAAATATAAAAAAGCATTAATATTAAAATATCGATAAGATCACATTTCTTTTATAAAACCACATTACCAACGAAAAGTACCAGCAATCCTTTGGAAAGTCTCTTTTAAAACCCCACAGAAAACGATTCAATTAGTACACACAAAACAAACATAAAATTAACATTATTCAAGCTTGCAATCTTTGTATGCCGATAACCCGCAAGCCCTCTTTGTTCTATAACGAGGTAGACATGAAACCAGAAGATTTTCGTTCCGATGCTAAGCGCCCATTTAATAGCCAAGAATATCTAAAAAGTTTACAAGATGGTCGCGAGATTTATATCTATGGTGAGCGTGTTAAAGATGTGACCACGCACCCTGCTTTTCGTAACTCTGCAGCTTCAATAGGACAGTTATATGATGCGCTTCATGATAAATCGACTCATGACCAACTTTGCTGGGGCACAGATACAGGCAACGGCGGTTACACACATAAATTCTTCCGTTTTGCCAAAAGTGCAGATGACTTACGCCAACAACGCGACGCCATCGCAGATTGGTCACGTCAAAGCTACGGATGGATGGGACGCACTCCAGACTATAAGGCGGCATTCGCCAGCTGTTTAGGTGCTAACCCTGAATATTATGGTCAATTTGCTGATAACGCACGTAACTGGTACAAACGTATTCAAGAGAGTGGTTTGTACTTCAACCACGCGATTGTTAACCCACCAATCGATCGCCATAAGCCTGCTGATGAAGTTAAAGATGTTTATATAAAGCTAGAAAAAGAAACTGATGCAGGTATTATCGTCAGCGGTGCAAAAGTTGTTGCAACCAACTCCGCGTTAACACACTACAACTTTATCGGTTTTGGTTCTGCACAGGTCATGGGTGATAACCCTGATTTTGCTCTGATGTTCGTTGCACCAATGGATGCTGACGGCGTGAAATTAATTTCCCGTGCATCTTATGAGTTAGTTGCTGGCGCAACAGGTGCACCATTTGACTATCCGTTATCCAGCCGTTTTGATGAAAATGACGCTATTCTAGTCATGGACCATGTGTTAATTCCATGGGAAAACGTACTGATTTATCGCGATTTCGACCGTGCTCGTAACTGGGCGGTACAAGGTGGTTTCGCTCGCCTGTTCCCATTACAAGCTTGTGTTCGCTTAGCGGTAAAACTGGATTTCATTACAGGTCTTCTGCAAAAGAGCCTTGAGTGTACTGGGGTCATTGACTTCCGTGGTGTTCAAGCCGATCTCGGTGAAGTCGTTGCTTGGCGTAACTTATTCTGGTCACTGACTGATGCCATGTGTTCAGAAGCGAAAGCGTGGGAAGGTGGAGCATACCTACCTGATACCCAAGCCATTCAGACTTATCGTGTTATGGCACCAATGGCCTACACCAAAATCAAAAATATCATCGAAAGTAACGTAACGAGTGGTTTGATCTACCTGCCATCAAGCGTTCGTGATATGAATAATCCAGAGATTGACAAATATCTGGCGAAATATGTTCGCGGTTCAAATGGGATGGATCACGTTGAACGTATTAAAATTTTAAAATTAATGTGGGATGCTATCGGTAGTGAATTTGGCGGTCGTCACGAGCTGTATGAAATTAACTACGCAGGAAGCCAAGACGAAATTCGTCTGCAATGTCTGCGTCATGCATACGGTTCTGGCAATATGAAAGCCATGACAGATATGGTTGATCGCTGCCTGTCAGACTATGATCAGCACGGCTGGAAGCGCCCTCACCTGCACAACAACAATGATATTAATCTGTTAGATTCGCTGCTGAAGTAATCGGTAGCAGGAGGTCAAAATGTCTTTAGAAAATGAACATCGCTTACGTTTCAGAGATGCGATGGCAAGTCTCGGTGCCGCTGTTAACATCGTCACCACGGATGGTCCAGAAGGTCGTTGTGGTATTACTGCCACTGCGGTGTGTTCTGTGACTGATACGCCACCCACTTTGATGGTATGCGTTAACCGCAACAGTGCAATGAACGCGGTTTTTCAAAAGAATGGCCGCCTGTGCGTTAACGTTCTCAACCATGATCAAGAAGAATTAGCTTGTCATTTCGCCGGCATGAAAGGTTCAACCATGGATGAGCGTTTCGGCTGGGATGTGTGGGATAAAGGCATTTTAGAACAACCACTGTTAAGAAATGCGCTTGCCAATCTTGAGGGTGAAATTACCCAAGTCCAAGATATTGGCACTCACTCTGTGTATATGGTTGAGATGAAAAAGATCGTCGTCAGTGATGACGGACATGGTTTAGTGTACTTTAAACGTAAGTTTCATCCCGTTATGCACAAAATCTTAGAACCTACGGCCTAATTGACCTTCATTATGTAGAACAAGCCCCTATTAAGGGGCTTTTTTATTACCTTAATCTAACTTAATGATCTTAAATGAAATAAATAATTAGGCTATTTCTGTCTAATTGACACCGACCAAATTAGAGGTATAAACTGGATTAATACTTATATAACACCTAAATAAATAAAAATAATCAAAATATGAAATATCTTATAAATAATATTATTTATGACAGCCATCAGGGGTTGTTATATCGCGATAATATCGACGATGCAATTAAACTTACCACCACATTAAACCGTTTATTATTGGTATTAGTGCAAAATAATGGTGAAGTTTTAGATAGGGAAACATTATTAAGCCGAGTATGGGATGAACATAACCAAGTTGCATCTGATAATAACCTTAATAGCAGCATTTCTGTTTTACGCCGCCACCTTTCCTCCTTTTTTGAGGAGGAAATTATTACAACTATTCCCAAAGTGGGTATAAAGTTCGATGCAAAATTACAGTCTCTCTCGACTAAATTAAATCAAAAAACCCACCAAGAAGAGCAACCCAATATATTACTTAAGGAATCTGAACAGCCTTCAATTATAGAAAACAGCCCAAAGGAACAATCACTATCGGTAAAGGAAAAGAGTTACATTCTCAATAATCGCTATATTGAGCTTACCTTAGTTGTCATTATTATTTTTTGCTTGTTGTATCTTTTTAAAAGCTATTTTTTTGCTACGCGCACTGAATACCCTGAAGTTGGGCGTATTGACCAATGCAGCATACGCTATATAAATAGCTATCATAAACCCGATATGACCACGATCAATTTTACTGACTTACAAAATCAGCTAACTCGATTAAATATTGATTGTAAAAAACCAGCGACCTTGTTTTATTACAACGTGGGTATCGTCACTAACGATAAAAATCTCTATGATAACTTTTTATTTTTATCTTATTGTCCTACCACCCCAAAAGACAGTGCAACTGTGAGTTGTGAGAATTTCTATGTCAAATAAGAAATCGGTCAGAACCGTTTGGTTACTGATTGTTTCAACTATATTAGTCATCATGAGCGGTTATTTTTATTATAAAAATCATACTCCCATCGTACCAAGTTGCCGAGCAACTTTGAAAATTAACATATCAGACGACCGTTCAGATTTAAAAGGTTACTACCTATTAAGTATTATCCCAAATGAGCATGATCCTGATCACCATACTTTTATAATGAATGGAACAATTAGTAGTAATGGAAAAAATTATGCAATCTCTCGTAAGTTTTATATGAAATATGTCTTTCAAGGAGGGCATTTTTTTCACGCGTTGAAAATATTTTCATTGATCCCAGTGACCAGGCCCAAGATAAAATCAAAATACGTGGAATTCCACAGCAAGACCAAATTTATTTTGTAAAAATAAAACGTTTAAGTGATAAAAATTATATTTTTGAAGAAAATTTCTCCCCTCTTTTTATTTGTACTATTTGACCTATCTCAGTAATTTCCCAATAACATTGCAATAACTACAAAAACAGAGCATCGGATTATGACATTCGATGCTCTGTTTTTTTATAACTTAAAATTTATTTGTTAATTTACCTTAAAGCAAAAGTCATTAAACATTCATCGCCATACGATATTGAAATTAAAACATTAAAAGCAACGTTAAAAACATTAATATTAGAATTAAATATTTTACTTTATTAAAATATCAACACTTTATTTCAAAAAACTCCTCTAATGGATAAACTTGTTTTCGTCGAAATGACTTACACAAAAAGCCTACGGATGGATACATAAGGCAAATTGCATTCAACACTTCAGGGAATGATTTAACGTTTAGTACTTTTAAATACCAAGTACGTTTAAAAATGAAGTCTTCAATCCTAAGTTGAAACATTCACTTGCTTAGGTTTTTTAGGGACTGACAATTACTTATCTTTAAGGATCTATAATATGAAATTGAATAAATTATCTGTTGCTGTTTTATTTGCAGCTTCTACTCTGTCTGCTTCAGTTTTAGCTAGCGGTAACACGGGTGAATTACATTTCAGCGGTCAAGTTATTAACTCTCCATGTAATATCGAATCTGAAAGCACCAAACAAGAAGTTCCTTTTGGTCAACTTTCACGTGCTTCTTTAGAAGCAGGTAATGCAGCAGAAAAAAATATCGCAATCAAATTAAAAGAATGTAACTTCGACGAATTCAGTAAAGATACTGAAGGTAAATGGGTTGCGGTTAAAGACATCAAAATTACTTTTGGTGGTAAAAACTACGTCGGTACAAATAAAGAATTCTTAGGCGTAACTGGTACTGCTACTAACGTTGGTATTCAGATTAAAGACTTTAAATTCGACGAAGCTAAATCTATTCTGAACCAAATTCGTAATAGACAAGGTGAAAACGTTCTGGAATTTACTGCATTAGCAAAACGTGTTGATGCTGCAACGCCAGTAACTGAAGGTGAATTTAACTCTATCGCTGATTTCAAAATCACTTACGAGTAATTTTTATGGGAGGGGAAACCCTCCCAATAAAAAGGTTCATTATGCGAAATTTATCTTTTTTATGGTCAATATTATTATTAACACCTTTTATTTCTAATGCTGAATACACGGTTGATGGTGGTATTCGTGGCGAAACGGTAATGCGTGGATATATTGTTGCCGCTCCCTGCTCAATAGAAACAGACAGCCAATATCAATATATTAATTATGATTTTGTTTCTAAAAAAAATATCAACACAGAAGAAGCTAAAAATAATAACAGGAAGTCATTTAACATTAAATTAAACAACTGTATTAGTGAATACGACAAAGATAATAGAAAAGGAATAAAAATCAAGTTCTTTGCCAATAACGATCTATATAACAATGCAGTTAAACTTTCTGGTCCCACGGATGGCGTCGTTGTTTACATTTATGACACCAACAATAACTTAGTCACTCCGAATAAATCGTATTCTATTTCAAATAGCGCAATTTACTTTGATAGTAAAACGAAAGTCAGCTTTTTGAAATATGAAACAGAAATTGACACCCTTAACAATGAAATTGTACCAGGGAATTACTTTGCCACGATAAAATTCAATGTAAGTTACGACTAATAAATATTCTAAATTATTTTATATGATAAGAACACTATGGCTAAATTTAATATTTTTCACCAGTTAATTATTATATCTTGTTTATCCAGTATTCCTACTGTCGCTTTTTCTGTTGAATTTAATACAGATATGCTCGATACCAAAGATACTCAGAATATTGACTTTAGCCAGTTTTCACAGGCCGGATTTATTATGCCTGGAAATTATCACTTAACGATTAAAGTCAATAACGAACGTTTGGGTAACGCGCGTGATATTACTATTGGTGCGCCTACGTCTTCTGAAGATTCATTATTTAGTGTCATATGTATTCCAGCAGTAATTACAGATCAACTCGGCTTAAAACCTGAAGCGATTCGTTTAGTTAAATATCGTGATAACGATCAGTGTATGGATTTATCTGCTCTTGAAGGTAGTACGCTGAGTGTGGACTTATCGACGTTAACATTGTCAATTCTGATCCCACAAAGTTATTTAGAATATACCGACCCGAGCTGGGTGCCACCTTCTCGCTGGGAAGAAGGTATTAATGGTTTTTTACTCGACTATACCTTAACGGGCTCATTCAGCCGTCGAGATAGCGGAACCAAAGAGTCATATTTATCGGCGAACGGAACCACAGGATTGAACCTTGGCGCGTGGCGTTTACGTGGTGACTACCAAGCGAACTACCGTAAATCCTCTGGTAATTATAACAATGAATATAGCGATGCCATATTCAGCCGTTTATATGCTTATCGTTCATTAGCTAATATTGCCTCGGTTCTGACGTTAGGGGAAAACTATTTCTATTCCGCAATTTTTGATTCTTGGCAGTTTACCGGTTTGTCATTAGAAACCGACGAAAATATGCTACCACCCAAACTGACAGGGTATGCGCCTGAAATTATTGGGATAGCACAAACTAATGCCACGGTCATCGTTAAAAGCCATGATCGTATCGTGTTAGAAACCACAGTTCCTGCGGGACCGTTCCAGATCCAAACGTTGGATAGCTCAATCCGTGGAACCTTGGATGTCACTGTGCGTGAAGAAAATGGCGAAGAACAAAAGTTCAGCGTCACCACGGCAGCGCTCCCCTACTTAACGCGTCCGGGACAAATTCGCTACAAATTTGCAGCGGGTAAACCACGTTACGATGGTCGCCATCTTGAAGGGGATATGACCGCATCAGGCGAGCTGTCATATGGGCTTAACAACATTTGGTCTATCTATGGTGGCTCGATTTTATCGAAAAACTACCAAGCTTTTTCTGCGGGTTTTGGGCGAGACTTATTTACCTTCGGGAGCCTGTCATTTGACGTGACACAATCCCACGCGAAATTACTGGACAACACCCTGACAGGGCGCAGCTATCGCTTAAGTTATTCAAAATCGTTTGATGAAGCGAGGACGGATATCACCTTCGCCGGATATCGATTCTCGGATGAAACCTATCGTTCTTTGCAACAAACATTGGATGAACGTCGCACAGGGACAGAAACCCAAGCCCATAAAGAGAGCTATCAGGTCAATATTAATAAATATTTTGACTCGTTCTCGCTGGGTGGAAACTACCAGTACAACACTTACTGGAATAGCCAAGCCGAAGAGCAATTTGGGGCTTACATTAACACCGCATTCAATATTGTCGCTTTTGGGTTAAAAAATATCAGCCTAACTGCATCAGCGACTCGATCCAAAAGATCTGGATATCAAGATGATGCGATTAATTTGTACGTCACAGTTCCGTTTACGATGGGGAGTAGTTTTAGTTTCTCTGAAGGCTACACAAAAGACCAGAGTGGACGCCGTTCATCAACCCATAATGTGGGATATAGCGGCTACAGCGATCAACGCAGCTATAACCTCAACGTAGGTTATCAAACGGGACAATTTCAGGATTCACAAACCAGTTTCAGCGGTTACTTGAGCCAGAATTTTCCAACGGCATCACTATCCGCTAATGCCAGCTATGTACCGAACCAATACCACACCATTGGTGGGTCGATTAACGGTGGGATCACGTTGGTTAAAGACGGTATTGCAATGCATCAGGCAGCCTATGGTGGAACTCGCTTAGTCGTTGAAACACCAGGCGCCAGCAACGTGCCATTAAATGGCGGGGTTTATCAAACTAACCGCTTTGGGTTAACGGTCATCCCTAACGTAAGTAGCTATCGAAAAACAACGGCATCGATTAACACCAGTAAATTACCGAATAACATTGAAGCATTGGAAAGTGTCACTGAAGCCACATTAACCCGCGGAGCCATTGGTTATCGCAGTCTTAACGTGATTCAAGGGGAAAAAACCTTTGCCCGTTTAAAACTTACGGACGGCACTTATCCACCTTTCGGCGCCAGCGTCCGTAATAAAAACAACGTTGAGCTCGGTATTGTGGGTGAACAAGGGATCACATGGATTGTTGGTGTCATGCCGAATGACCTGCTCGATCTCTACTGGGGAAATAAATTGCAATGCAGCGCCAGAGTAACTGAATTTAAAAATGGTGCGGATAGCTACCCTGTATTAATTTGTCATTAGGAAAAAATTTAAATGAAATCAAATATCTTTAATTTAATTCGCACCAGTGTCTTATTGACGACCATGGGTGCAATGGGCGCCACTTACGCCGCCGTTACGCTTGACCGTACTCGTATTATTTTTGATGGCGACCAACAGTCTATTAACATCACCATCCGCAATGACAATCCAGAGTTGCCTTACTTAGCCCAATCATGGTTAGAAGATGCCGCTGAGAAAAAATTAGAAGCGGGTCCGATTATTGCAACTCCACCCATTCAGCGTATGGAGCCAAAATCCACCAGCTTAGTGCGTTTAAGTGCTGCACCAGATATCAATAAGTTACCTCAAGACAGAGAATCTCTGTTTTATTATAACTTGCGTGAAATTCCACCAAAATCGACAGAAGCTGGTGTTTTACAAATTGCACTGCAAAGCCGTGTAAAGTTGTTCTATCGCCCTGAAGCGATTGTGGCTGATAGTAAAAAAGAGTGGGCAAAACAAATCACATTAACCCCGACTGCCAATGGTTATCAGCTGAATAACCCTACGGGATTTTATCTGACCATTATTGGTATTGGTAATAGCCAAAAGCTGTCAGAGCAAAGTGATTTTGATGCCGTCATGGTGCCACCAAAATCAACCCACAACTTAAAATCCGCGAAGTTTGCAACGCCATATCTGACCTATATCAATGATTATGGTGGAAAACCTTCGCTGGCATTTAAGTGCCAAGCATCGCAATGCACAGTAACGGAATAGCGCAAACCAGATAAACAGGAATATCAACATGAAACTATATCACTTTGGGTTATCGCTCATGTTTGCAATGCCCACCTTGGCGGCAACGCCATCGCAAAACGATTCATTGCAAACAACTGGCACTATTTATGTCAATGCACGTTTTGTCATAACGCCATGCCAACCCAAGGTGACAATGACTCGAGCGGTCAATCATATCAATGAACCAGCTTATCAATTTAATGTGAGTTATGCCCACTGTATCACCAGTTCCTATAACCAAGCTTGGTCACCATTCACGTTGAAATTTTCGGGTCAGCAGTATGTTGTTTCAAAACCACCAGCGAATAAGAGCCTGACATTTTTACTCCCCGCCGAAAATTCGGCTCGCCGTTTGGAGATGATTTATGACTAAAACATTCGCGCTCATGGTCAGTTTTAGCACTTTGCTATTGACCAGCTATGGCAGTTTGGCAAATAGCTTATCCGTCTATTTTGAAGGAACTCTCGTGCCTCTTGGTTGCCGCCTGTCCGATGACGATACGAAGAAAAAGGTCTACTTATCTGGCTTACGATTTTCTGAACTTGAAAATCAAGGCCGTTCTGATATTCAACCTTTTCAGTTGGATATCGTCGATTGCTCAACCGCGGCATTAAATAAGACCATCAAAATTACGCTAAATACTCAAGATACGGAAACTCACAATGGCATCACCTATTTAAAAACCACTGGTGAGTCCAATGTGCTATTAGCCTTAACTGATGGAAAAAATGGTCAGCCACTGAAGTTTAATACGCAAATTGATGTCAGCTCGGTGACGGAAACAGGCAAAGGATCCATTAACCCTTTGCTATTCGGGGTCTATGCACAGAAACCATTTAGTGGGCGTCTTAAGACAGGAAGTTTCTCATCTTTGGTCACGTTTAATCTGGACTACCAGTAGGAGAATGATGATGAAAATATCCCATTTTTTAGGCGCTATTTGCCTGCTCGTGAGTCACTTTTCATATGCCGATATTTTAATT
This sequence comes from Providencia sp. PROV208, assembly GCF_028479465.1. Classification (NCBI taxonomy): domain Bacteria; kingdom Pseudomonadati; phylum Pseudomonadota; class Gammaproteobacteria; order Enterobacterales; family Morganellaceae; genus Providencia; species Providencia sp. PROV208. The sequence goes on from NZ_JAMPNS010000003.1 coordinate 139,817, forward strand.
ACGTTAGAAACCACGTTGGTACGCCCATCTTGTGTCATCACGAATGAAAACGGTGATAAAGAGCTATACGTCAATTTTCAAAATGTCGCTTTAGATCGCTTAACAGAAGAAAAACAATCTTTTGGGATCTTAATTAAACAGTGCGATCTCAGAAAAAATTTACGCGTTTATTTATCTCCGAAAGAAGGCTCTACCCTCACGATAAATAACGAAACAGTATTGAGCACGACCATTCAAGGCTTAGGGATCCGTTTTTCCCAAGCCAACAGAAACACCGCTATCAATCTACTGAAATGGGAACCCATTTTCCCATCCATCAGTGGTGATACCGCCACGTTGACCTTACAGTCACAATTAGTAACGAATCAGTTACCAGAAACCCTTGAAGTGGGTCCATTTAGTGCGGCACTGTCAGTTATGATTGATTATCTTTAAAGCTAGGTAATGACAATGAAAAAAACATCGAAAACTTCATTAATGGCAATGGTTATGTCATTGTTTTTATACAGCCAAGTTTCCCATGGGTTAACCCGCTATTCGGGTAGTGGCGGCACCTACAAAATGAACCTTGTTTCCAATAATTCCGTATTAGCAGATACCCCAACGATTGGCAGTAATGGGGAGAAGTACTATTCCGTTGCTCCGCCTAATAAAGAAGGCATTGTGATTGATGAAAGTACTTCACAACCTGTTGGTACGGTGTACTGTAAAGTTAACTACTTAGAAGGTAATTACCAACGCGGGCTGGCTTCAAACTATGCCTTCCACCGTGTATTTTCGTATATGCCTGAAGCTGGATTTACTATCAAAGGGTTAACTGCATATAAAATTAATGGTAATACGTTTTTTACTTTGTATTCAGACAACGGAATTACCCAAGGTTGGAAAAATATTGCCGGTAATGGATGTAGTGGAACGGAAACCTCACAAAGTACTTCCTATTTTACCGTTCAATTTCCATTTGAAGTCCGTATCTATGTAAAAGAAATTCCATTAGATGGAAAAGTTGTGATCCCTCAAGCCATGATTGCGGGTTATACACGTATGTTCCAATACCCCGGAACACCCGACATGTTTGTTCCTGCTGAAAAATCAGGTGTAAAACTGGATTTAACTCGATCAATAATTAACTACCCATCAAACTGTAAATCCAATATTGATAACTTAAATATCAACCATAACACGATGAATGCAATTGAATTTGACAGTAAACAAACCCGCACTGCAACCTACCAATGTGATCGAGGTCAGGGGATTAAAGTTAAATTCGCCTTAGATTATGTAACAGATAGTGATCCTCAAAAGCGGGTACCGTTAAAATCAGGCAATAACACCATTTATTCCGAGCTATCCCTGTACGATGCAGAGAGCAATCAACGGGGTAAAACCATCGAAACCACCATTGAAAAAGTAAAGAATATTCAAATTGAAAGTCATCTTTACGGATTAGATGCTGAACCAGGTAAATATACCGGTAATGCGTGGTTAATTGCGACTTATTTATAATAACATGTTGTAAAAAATAATATGATTATGCTTTCTCGTTCTATATTCATTAGTATTTTTATTATTTGGAATCTCGCCAGCATAATTTATATTGACAATTTAGGGAGTCTCCGGCAATCGTTGCCACAGAATATTATTAGCTGGTTAGCGATTGTATTAATTATTTCTATCATTGCATTTACTGTATTTTATAGAAAAATAAAAATTTTCATTACGATTCCAGCAATGTGTTTTTGTCTAGGGCTCGTGATATTAAGCATTAATCTTTTTTATGTACAAGAAAATACCAATATCATATTTTGGTATTGGTCTGGAATTAGTGCTGGTGTAATACTCTACATTGTCGGGCTGCAAATAAGAGAGAAATGGTTAATTCAATCTTTCTGTATTTATTGCTTCATAATTATTAATGTAATTCAGTGTTTTTTTACTATTTACCAGTATATCTTTGAAACCAATATTTTTTATTTTGCAACCGGCATGCGCTCATACGGCTTGACCCAGCAAATCACCGTTTTGTCGGTTAATATGGCAATGAGTTGCATATTATCGTTAATGACCATGGTTTTATCGCAGTTTAAATTAGCATCAATTTTCCAAGAAAAATGCCGCACGATGCTATTAGGCATTGGCATTTTTCTTTTTACCATGATGCTCGTTATCTTACAGTCCGTGACGATAATATTGAGTTTCGCCGTATGTACATTTATCTTTATCTGCTTGTTTTACCATAAGAATAAACTCAGAGTGAGTGTAAGCTATTTCATCATCGCCATTGCTGTGTTTATCGGTGTTTACTTGATTCAGTTATGTCCAAAATATATTGATAGTGAAATTATTAATCGTTTCCATATTAAACAAATGTTGAGATTTTCCATTTCACTGTTTATCTCACCGCCAACTGAAATGTGGGAAAAACCGTTAATAATGAATGCGAGTTTTGAAACAAATCAAATTCCATTTTTGAGCTCTGATAATTACATTATGCCCCATGTTTTTAATGAAATTTTACGTTGGGTGATGACAGGTGGATATATTAATCTTATTTTCATGTCATTTCTTATTACAGGAGGAATTTATGTTATTTATCAGTCAATCATTAAATATAAAAAAAATGGAAATGGATACTCAATATCGTTGGTATTAGCGCTAACGCCTGTAGTCATCAACAGTAACTTAGAGCACCCTTTTTTACAGTCGGTACTGCATTGGGGAATGATTATATTATTTTTATCTTTTTCAGATGCGTCATTCCCACTCAAAGAGCAGTCTATTTTTTATATTAATAAGCATCTTTCTTTATTGTTTAGTTTTAGCACTTTTATTATTGGCCTTAGTGTTTTCATCATCGGATTAAGTTTATTTAATGGTCAATCTTTCTTTCACACCAATATTTTCTCATTTGCATAATGAAGAAATAAAAAACAAACGAGGACAGCATATGGCTCTCTATGATAATCATATCTCAAACACTGATATTGGCGCCAAAGTTCGTAAACGCCGGTTATTGCTAGGCTGGAGCGCGAGCATTTTAGGTAAGAAAACGGGCTTAAGCCAACAGCAAATCTCTCGCTATGAGCGTGGCACTCAAAACTTCACGATTTCTCGATTGTGTATCTTCGCCAACGTACTGCAATGTGATTTGAATTATTTTTTGGAGCGTAGAAACCAGTCCATGACAATCAACTTATAATGCCGCTGTATTTATACCAAATACACCCAGCATCTTTTTCAAAGCATAAAAAAATCCCCCAGCAAGTCGCCTTACTGAGGGATTTTCTATTTGTAGCCCGACTCTTAAATTACAGAACGTCTACACAGTTCAGTTCTTTGAATGCTTGCTCTAAACGAACAACCATTGAGTCTTGTGCTTTACGCAGCCACACACGTGGATCGTAGTATTTTTTGTTTGGCTTATCATCGCCTTCTGGGTTACCTAACTGAGATTGCAGGTAGCCTTCTTTCGCTTTGTAATACTGTAAAATACCATCCCATGTTGCCCACTGAGTATCGGTATCGATGTTCATTTTGATAACACCGTAGCTTACTGCTTCTTTGATTTCAGCAGCGCTTGAACCGGAACCACCGTGGAAAACGAAATCTAAGCTGTTGTGTGGTAGGTTAAATTTCTCAGACACGTAGTCTTGGGAGTTACGCAGAATTTTTGGCGTTAATTGTACGTTACCTGGCTTATAAACACCGTGTACGTTACCAAAAGAAGCTGCGATAGTGAAACGTGGGCTGATAGCGTTCAGTTTTTCGTAAGCGTAAGCCACGTCTTCTGGTTGGGTGTACAGCGCTGAGCTGTCCATGCCAGTGTTATCAACACCGTCTTCTTCACCACCAGTACAACCTAATTCGATTTCCAGAGTCATGTCGATTTTCGCCATGCGCTCTAAATATTTAGAACAGATTGCAATGTTTTCTTCCAGAGATTCTTCTGACAGATCAATCATGTGAGAAGAGAACAGTGGTTTGCCAGTTTTCGCGTAGTGTTTTTCACCTGCATCTAACAGACCATCGATCCATGGCAGTAATTTCTTCGCACAGTGGTCAGTATGTAGAATCACTGGCACACCGTAGTGTTCTGCCATTTGGTGTACATGGTGGGCACCTGAAATGGCACCTAAGATAGCGGCTTGTTGCCCTTCAGCTTTCAGGCCTTTACCTGCGATAAATGCAGCACCACCGTTAGAGAACTGAACAATAACCGGAGCGCGTACTTTAGCTGCCGCTTCAAGTACGGCGTTAATTGAATCAGTACCAACACAGTTCACAGCTGGCAATGCAAAGTTATTTTCTTTGGCAACCGCGAAAACTTTCTGTACATCATCACCAGTGATAACACCTGGTTTAACAAAATCAAAAATTTTAGACATGTGAAAAGGTCCTGTGGTGAACAGGCAGCCTACGCTGCCTGTTGTGTATGAACAAATTAATTACGCTTTAGCACGTTCTTCTAGCATTACAACGGCTGGGAGCTTTTTACCTTCAACGAATTCAAGGAAAGCACCGCCACCCGTAGAGATGTATGAAATCTTATCAGCGATACCGAATAAATCGATCGCCGCTAGGGTGTCACCACCACCAGCGATTGAGAAAGCGTCGCTGTCTGCGATAGCACGAGCAACGATTTCTGTTCCCTTACGGAAGTTAGGGAATTCGAATACGCCCACAGGGCCGTTCCAAAGAATGGTTTTCGCATTTTTCAGAATTTCAGCCAGACGTTCTGCGGATTCATCACCTAAGTCCAGAATTTGCTCATCATCTTTGATAGCGTTACTTGCTTTCAGTGTTGCTTCAGCAGTTTCTGAGAACTCGGTAGCCACGCGAACATCAGTTGGCACTGGGATTTGGCAGTTAGCCAGTAATTTTTTCGCTTCTGGGATCAGGTCTGCTTCATATAAAGAGCGTCCCACATTGTTGCCTTCCGCAGCGATGAACGTATTGGCGATGCCACCACCAACAATCAGTTGGTCAGCAATTTTAGACAGGGAATCTAATACAGTCAGTTTAGTCGAAACTTTAGAACCGCCTACGATAGCAACCATTGGGCGTGCTGGATTACCTAGCGCTTTGCCTAATGCTTCTAATTCATTGCTTAACAGCGGGCCCGCACACGCAACTGGAGAGAATTTTGCGACACCGTGAGTTGATGCTTGAGCACGATGAGCAGTACCGAACGCATCCATCACATACACATCACACAGTGCAGCATACTGTTTAGACAGTGTTTCGTCGTCTTTCTTTTCGCCTTTGTTAAAACGCACGTTTTCCAGAACAACTAATTCGCCTTCAGCGATATCCACGCCATTCAAGTAGTCTTTAACTAAACGAACTGGGTTATCTAATTTAGCGGCCAGATAGTCAACAACAGGTTGCAGTGAAAACTCTTCGTTGTACTCACCTTCAGTCGGGCGACCTAGGTGGGAAGTAACCATGACTTTAGCACCTTGTTTCAGCGCTAATTCAATTGTTGGTAATGAAGCACGAATACGTGCGTCTGAAGTAACTTTACCATCTTTAACAGGAACGTTTAGGTCCGAACGAATGAAAACGCGTTTACCCGCTAAGTCCAAATCGGTCATCTTAATTACAGACATGGTGAATCCTCTTGTTGATTCTCTATAAAGTTTTCATTAGCGACTGGGCTGGGCAATAAATAACGTATTGGGTTATTGTGCCCTGCTGTCTGTCAGACGCCAATTAGTTTAAACCTGTTGCTGCCATCGCTAGGGTTGTATCTAGCATCCGGTTAGCAAACCCCCATTCGTTATCACACCAAACGAGAGTTTTGATCAAATTTTTACCGCTAACGCGTGTTTGCGTGCCATCAATGATAGCGCTATGTGGATCATGATTAAAATCCATCGAGACTAACGGTAATTCAGTATAGTCTACTATACCACGAAAATGCCCGTGCGCGGCGCTCTGTAGTAGCTTGTTAACTTTATCAACGCAAACATCCGCATCGACAGTCACGCTTAAATCAATGGCAGTGACATTGGTCGTAGGAACACGTACCGAAATCGCTTCGAAACTCCCTTGAAATTTTGGGAAAATTCGAGTGATCCCTGCCGCCAGCTTCGTATCAACGGGAATAATCGATTGGCTAGCGGAACGGGTTCTGCGCAAATCTTTATGGTAGGCATCAATCACAGGCTGATCATTCATGGATGCATGAATGGTAGTGACGGTGCCCGACTCTATACCAAAAGCATCATCTAAAACTTTGATGACAGGAATAATACAGTTGGTCGTACAAGATGCATTGGAAACGATGGTATCGCTTCCTTGTAGGCTGTCATGATTCACACCATACACAATGGTTGCATCAAGATCATCGGTTCCCGGATGCGCAAAGAGCACTTTTTTTGCGCCAGCTTCCAGATGCTTAATGCCATCTTCGCGAGAGCCGTAAACGCCTGTGCAATCTAATACCACATCCACACCTAATTCTTTCCAAGGTAGCTTGCTGATATCCGCTTGATGGAAAAGACGCATATTGTCATCCCCAACTTGTAGCAGATCGCCATTGAGGCGGACATCCCATGCAAAGCGTCCGTGACTTGAATCATACTTCAGCAAATGAGCAATACCTTCCGGTTCAGCTAATTCATTGATCGCCACAACGACAATTTCTGCCCGACGACCTGATTCATATAGTGCTCTAAGGACACTTCGACCAATACGACCGAAGCCGTTTATTGCTACCCTGATTGCCATTCTACACCTTGTATCTGAGCAAAATCACACGGTTGCTAAGGATAACTGACTACCACCAACTCTACTGCTCATTTTAGCTGTCAAACATCAAAAGTGTGCTTCACTCGACATTTTTAAAATTTATTTACATTTTCTCAAACGAAACTGAAACGGTTCAGCTAATCAAGTTTTAGATTAAGGGATATATTTATAGAACGCAATAGAAAAACAAGAAAGGGTGCACAAAAAAACAACGCCCCAATACCAAACTTGATATTGAGGCGTAAATTACATTCATTCACTTTCGGATGTCCGCGTTTAACCGCGGTGCATCTTATGAATTATTTCAGTAGAGATTTCGCTGCATTCACTGCATTTTCAACCGTAATACCGAATTCTTTGAACAACACGTCAGCTGGAGCTGATTCACCGAATGAATGCATACCAATGATAGCGCCATTCAGACCCGTGTATTTGAACCAGTAGTCCGCAATGCCCGCTTCAATCGCAACACGAGCGCTCACGCTTGAAGGCAGAACGGATTCACGGTAAGCCGCGTCTTGTTTGTCGAATGCATCCGTTGATGGCATAGAAACCACACGAACTTTACGACCTTCTGCAGTCAGTTGATCCGCTGCTTTCACTGCTAACTCAACTTCAGAACCCGTTGCAATAAAGATTAGCTCAGGTGTACCTGCGCAATCTTTCAGGATATAAGCCCCTTTCTCGATATTCGCTAATTGCTCAGCGGTACGAGGTTGCTGTTCCAAGTTTTGACGAGAGAAAATCAGTGCGCTTGGACCATCTTTACGCTCAATCGCATATTTCCAAGCTACCGCAGATTCAACTTGGTCACATGGACGCCATGTGCTCATGTTTGGTGTCACACGTAAACTTGCCAGTTGTTCTACTGGTTGGTGAGTTGGACCATCTTCACCCAGACCGATTGAGTCATGGGTGTAAACGAAGATGCTACGAATTTTCATCAACGCTGCCATACGTACCGCGTTACGTGCATATTCAACGAACATTAAGAATGTTGCGCCATAAGGCACGAAACCGCCATGTAGAGCGATACCGTTCATGATCGCAGACATACCGAATTCACGTACACCGTAATGGATGTAGTTACCCGCTTTGTCTTCGTTCAGTGGTTTAGAACCTGACCACATGGTTAAGTTACTTGGTGCTAAATCCGCAGAACCGCCCAGAAATTCTGGTAATACCTTACCAAACGCTTCTAATGCGTTTTGAGACGCTTTACGGCTTGCAATATTAGCTGGATTTTGTTGCAGATTGTCGATGAATTTTTTCGCTTCAGCATCAAAGTTAGCCGGTAATTCACCCGCCATACGGCGTTCGAATTCTTTCGCTAATTCAGGATACGCTTTCGCGTATGCTGCGAATTTTTCATTCCAAGAATGTTGTTTTTCTTTACCAGCTTCACGTGCATCCCAAGCTTGGTAGATATCCGCTGGGATTTCGAATGGACCGTAGTTCCAGCCCAGCGCTTCACGTGTTGCTGCAATCTCTGCATCACCTAAAGGTGCGCCGTGAACTGCTTCAGTGCCGGCTTTGTTTGGTGAACCGAAACCGATAACGGTTTTGCACATAATCAGGGTTGGTTTGTCTGACTGTTTGTGTGCTTCGTTCACTGCCGCATTGATTTGGTCTGCATCGTGACCGTTAATGTCACGAATAACATGCCAGCCGTATGCTTCGAAACGCGCTGCAGTATCATCAGTAAACCAGCCTTCAACTTCACCATCGATAGAGATGCCGTTGTCATCATAGAATGCGACCAGTTTATTTAACTTCAGTGTACCTGCTAATGAACATACTTCGTGGGAAATACCTTCCATCATACAGCCATCACCCATGAACACGTAGGTGTGGTGGTCGACGACATCATGACCTGGACGGTTAAATTGCGCCGCTAAAGTACGTTCAGCAATTGCAAAGCCCACAGCGTTTGCAATACCTTGACCTAAAGGACCCGTGGTAGTTTCAACACCTGGCGTATAACCATATTCTGGGTGACCTGGGGTTTTAGAATGCAATTGACGGAAGTTCTTTAACTCATCAATAGATAAGTCATAACCAGTCAGATGCAGCAAGCTATAAATCAGCATTGAGCCATGACCGTTAGACAGTACAAAGCGGTCACGGTTAGCCCAATGTGGATCTGCTGGGTTATGATTCATATGGTTGCGCCAAAGAACTTCAGCGATATCAGCCATGCCCATTGGTGCGCCAGGGTGCCCTGATTTTGCTTTTTGAACCGCATCCATACTCAGAAAGCGGATAGCATTAGCAAGGGTTTTACGAGTCGTCATTAGTATACTCCAAGTAGGATAGAACGTACTTAAACCAATATTCACAACGCAATAGAGAATCATTGCGGTTTATAGAGTTAGCCTCAATAATTCGAGCCGCAGGTGCATAAGCGCTTATTAAACCTACCCACAACTTGAAGTTTGGCGATGAGACTCTACGAAACTAACGCAATTTCATCCATACAGCAATTATTTGAAACAATCTGACAGCAGACTGCGGATCTTTATCGCAACCGTCAAGCTGAATCCTTTCCATTGCGCAAAATATCCCTTTGGGTTCTTCGTTTTGCGCAATTGCCTGACCTTATTAAACCTGAGTTCACCACTTAGGATCAAGGTGATTTATGCTTCTTGAGTAATTAGCCTCAATATTAGTGATATTTGGCAAATTTTTGACGGGAAAACCCACACAAAACAACAAGGGCGCTAACATTAGCGCCCTCATTTTTATATCACGGCATTTAGAGGATGATTAACGTTCTGTCATTGCCTGTTTCATACGCGTGATTGGCTTAATAAGATAATCAAACACACTTTTTTCGCCTGTTTTAATATCTACTGATGCCACCATACCCGGAATTATTTCCATTTTCTGGTTATTTTTGTCTAACAAATAATTGCTCTCTGTTTCGACAAGAATTCGGTAGAAGGTCTCATCTGGATTGAGCTTTAACTCACTGCGACGTGTATCATTACTTAGCGTGTCTGGGCTGATTAACTTCACCACCCCATTTAAACCACCATAAATAGCGTAATCATAAGCAGTCACTTTAACAACCACAGGCATACCCGGTCTTAAGAATGCAACATCTTGTGGGCGAATGTACGCTTCGACCATGAGTTTGTCATCCAGAGGGATGATTTCAAGAATATCTTGCCCCGTGTTAACCACACCGCCAATCGTATTGATCTTAATATTTTTTACGATGCCGTGAACGGGGGCGCGGATCTCCGAGCGTGCCACCGGATCTTCACGCATACTCATGCTCTCTTCCGCTTGATCCAACTCCGACTCGACTTTGATTAATTCCGCATTAGCTTCCGCCAGATAGTTATTCATGCGTTCGTTGATTTGGGTTGCCAACTCAACAGATTGTCTTTCCATTCGCAGGATCTCCACATTGGAAACTAATCCTTCTTTCGCCAACGGCTTAGTGATCGCGATTTCTCGATCCAATAGCCCTTTGCTTTGACGTAAACCTGCTATCGCTTGGTCGCGCTGAGTCTTTTTCGCGTTGTAGGCATTACGTTCGCGCGCCACTAATTCTTGATCCGCTATCTTTGAAAAATCAGGCTCTTCGTTACGAGATTCCCCTTTCAAACGCGCTGAGATAACCTCTAAGTTTTGTACTCGAGCTTGGCTTTCACGTAATAACGCCCGACTACGAGCATCATCCAACTTCAGTAAAATTTGCCCTTTTTCAACAATATCCCCTTCTTTAACATACATTTCTTGGATATTACCTGGGTCGATACTCTGAATGACTTGCTCACGGCTACTGGGGATAATGGTTCCCTGCCCGCGAATAATCTCTTCTAAATTACTGTTATACGCCCAGATGATAAAAATCGTCAGCAATAGCGCCAAAAAGATAATAGGCAGAAACAGTAAATTGCTACGTTCTTTTTTCATCACGGATGCTAAGTCATGAGAAAAATCGTTAGAAATAGTACGCTGCTGTTTAGACGCTTTACCATAATGATCCATTTTAAATCGCCTCTTCTTCTTTTGTAACGGTATGTCTAACTTGAGAAACAACGCGTACTTGTGGTGCCTGCTGTGGCGCAGGTTTATCGGTAGAAACAGTGTCTACTGGCTGCTCCGACTGTCCTAGCATTTTTAATACTTTCTGCTTAGGACCATCTATTAAGATTTTGCCATCGTCCATCACGATAATTCGGTCAACTAAACGTAAAATAGGTAATTTATGTGTCACGACAATCAGCGTTTTGTCCTGAGTCCACGCCTCCAGTGCATCCAGAACCAATTTCTCAGTATCCACATCAATGCCCGTGGTGGGTTCATCCAACAGCACCACATTTGGGTTATGTAAGGTTAACTGCGCCAGTGCTACCATCTGTTTTTGTCCGCCCGATAGCCCTAGTCCATCCTCCCCCAAAGGCATATCTAAACCGGCGGGATGCTGACGAATAATTTTATCAAGCTGGAAACGCTTAAGTGCACGCACCAAATCGTCATCACTTGAATAGCCATCAAGGCGAGCCAAATCCAAGTTTTCACGTAAGGTTCCAAAGAATAAACGCGGCTTTTGAGCCAGCATACCAACTTTGCTTCTGAGGAAAATCGGATCAATTTGGCGAATATCGAGGTCATCTAAGCTGATATTTCCTTGCTGTTGCTCATACAGACCAGTCAATAGCTTCAGTAATGTACTTTTCCCGCCACCAATTTTACCGAGGATCGCGACTTTCTCGCCCGCTTTAATCTCTAAATTAATGTTGTTTAATGCTGGCTGCCCATCTTTATTATATTGATAAGTCACATTGGTCAGTCGTAATGCGCCATTAACAGAAGTCGGTGAAATGTATTTTTTGTGATCTTCGCGCTCTACGGGGCGATTAAAGATATTTTTAACGCCCGCTAATGCCATACGCGCTGATTGAAAACGTGTTGCCAGCCCTGCAATTTGCCCCAGTGGCGCTAATGCTCGACCGGATAAGATCACACTGGCGATCAATGCCCCCATCGTAATACGCGAGTTCACATCATTCGCGTGGATCAGGTAAGTTCCCAAGCACACTAAACCGACGGTATTGAGCTGCTGCATCGCCGCACTGAAGTTGACCATAAAGTTGGTCAGGTTACGCACGGCAATGGATGAAAATGCGGTTTTCTCTGTAAGCATTTCCCAACGCTGTTGTGCCCAATTCACGGCATTATTCAGTTTTAAGGTTTCGATCCCTTCAATGGATTCAACTGCTAGACCTTGGCGTTGAGACGTTTCTTTCATTGAGGCGTTGATCCCTTTTGCTAATGGCTTTTGGATCAAAAGACCCGCGATCACCACAACCGGAATAATGGTCAGTGGCACTAACGCTAAGTATCCACCAATGACGCTGATCACACCGATAAACAGCAAAATAAACGGCAGATCGACGAGCGCTAATAAGCTCGCGCTGGTCATGAATTCACGAATGGATTCGAAGTCACGTAAATTGTTGGCATACGATCCTGATGACGCTGGGCGCTTATCAAGGCGGATCCCCATCACGCGATGGAATAGCATGGCGCTGATCACGATATCCGCTTTTTTTCCTGCGATATCTAATAAGTAAGATCGCAGCATTTTGGCGAGAAATTCAAAGCCAATGGCAAGCACAACACCGATGGTCAGTACCCATAACGTTTCGTAAGCTTGGTTTGGGATCACACGGTCATACACGTTCATCACATACAGGGAACTAATTAAGGCTAATAAGTTGATGACAAACGATGCGATGATCACTTGGTAGTAATATTTTTTATAGCGCCAAATCACTTTCCAGAAGCTGCTGGTTTCATATTTATCAATTTCCGAACGGGTTTCTGAACGAATATTACGTTTAATAAACCAGCTATAGCCGCTGTAGTTCACTGCCAGATCTTGCACGCTTAATGTTTGACGTAAGCCTTCTTCCGTTAAGATCTCGAAATGACGCCCATTTTCCCCATCTTCAATTTTGCTGATCACCACTGATTCATTATTTGCCAATAGCGCCAGAAACGGCGCCGCAATCGTCGGGATCTTATGCAGATCGATTTCAATGATCTGGTTATCAAATTGGTGGGAATTCAACACATTTACTAACGAGGCATAATCGAAAGACTTCGACTCAGTACGCTTGGTTTGTGCTAATAAGATTTCCGGTGAAAGGGTATAACCCAAACGCTGGGTGACTAATGATAGGTTATTAATAATATTCATAATTTATCTTGAAGCCAATTCTTGGTTCATCCATGCAGACATTTTCGCCTGCACGCTGAGGTAATTAAGTGTCGCGTCACGGAAATCGTTTTGTAAGATAACGGCGCTGGTTTGAATGCTTGCAAGCTCGTTATACGCATCGAGCAAATCAATTAAAGTACGGCGGTTGATGGTGAATTGCTTTTCATAGTTACTGATCACCACTTTTTGTTCTGCGATATAGGCTTTTGCTATGTTTCCTTGCTTTTCACTTTGCGCCATATTGATCGCCGCAGATTGACTCATTTCTTTAATTTCACGGAATGTCTTCTTAATACGCTCATTCGCTGCCGATAAGGCATATTCTTTTTGTGCTTGGCTGTAATAGCTGGCTTGGTCGAAAATATTCCAAGAGACCCGTAAAAATACTTCACTGTTATCGGGGGTGGCACTGACTTCTAAATTCAATGCTGGCTTTCTCATCGCACTCGCAACTTTAACGTCTGCATCGAGACTTTGAGCATCCGCTACTTGGGCTTTATAGCTTGGATTATTCTCTAAGTTATCATCTTGGAATCTCGCCAGAATTACACCACTCGTTGTCGACCTGAAGGGATCAACAAATTGGTCTACAGTGAGCTGGCGCTGAGTCAAAATCGATAATTGGCTCAGGGCTAAATTCAGGTTTCTTTCTGTTTCGGCGCGGCTCATTTCCACTTTTAAGGTGCGCGCTTTCACTTGTGTTAGCTCACTCATTCGCCCCGAATCATGTTGGACGATGGTAGTCAGCTGCTTTGCAATTTGGTGATGACGAACGAGGTTTTCATCAATAACATCAAGGGTTTCTTTGTGGCGCAAAACCTGTAAATAAAGCTGACTAATGCGCACACTGATATCTTCTTGAGAAAGAATATATTGGTTTTCGTAGTAACTTTGCTTGGACTGTTCGCGGTCGACACTCGCTTCAATCCCCCCCCAAGAATAAATATTCATGGTCGCTTTGGTACCGAGGTGAAACCCCGATTCCATCGCGTTACTTTCATATTTGTGTTGCTGCGCAAGAGGCTGAGCTCCCATTAAACTGACAACAGGATAATGCCCAGCTTCCGCTGCACTAACGTTGCTCTGCGCCGCTTGATAATTGGCATAAGCCTCTTGAACTTCTGGGGCACTATCGAGTGAATCTTTTAATAGCTTTTTTAATTCAACTACATCTGCCACAGCAGAAAGAGAAAGCATCTTCACAAAAACTAACGCTAAGATGCCATTAATCATAGATTTCATAAATTTGGCGCAAAGTAATAAAACAGGGGTTGGCGACGTAAAATATTGAGGGCTACTGATGAGCAACCCTCTATAAATAGTCTTAAATAATGGCGTTTTGAGTTTCTTGTAATGCATCTAATGATGAATGCATGAAACCAGTAGAGTGGCTGGATGTTGCATTGACATCATGATCCCCCCCAGATAACTCCATTGCACTTTCTGGTGAGAACAATTTCAGTGCCGTTAAATCAGCATCATTTAAACCTGTATGACCAGATTCTTTTAACTTACTGATATCCACTGAAATTGATGATTTACCATTGGTTCCATCGTTATCCGTTAGTGTCAGTGTGAAGGTCTCTTTTTCCATTCCAATTGGACGTGTTGTCCCCGGACGGTAGGTTAATTGACCAAAGTTTTTCTCACCTAACGAGATAGAGAGTAAGCCGCCTGCTTCAGTTTTAATGGCGACTTCACCGCCACCGAAATCTGCCCAAATACTCTTATCTTTACCATCAGAGGTAATAGAATTAGTTTTTGGATCATATTTGTAGGTATTACCATCCACTTCAATACTGATTGATTTCATGCCATCGGCACCAAAGCTTAAGGTTTTTTCATCTTGACTATTTTTGGAGAAACTACTTTCAATCGTATTTTCGCTAGGAACATATTTTTCTAATATGTTTGATAACGAACTCATATCTTTCAAGACGATAACATCACTACCATCATTATCTTTGCCTTTTTGACCATCAAAAGCGATAGGCTTAATAAACTCTTCGCCCGTTTTACCATTGGAGCTATTGAGCATATCCTGACCAATACCAATCGCAACTGAACGAATTCCTTTTTCAGTTAAGAAAGCTTTCCAGCTATCTTCACCAATATCAGAATTAGGGCTACCGGGAATAAAACCATTTGGCGATGTTGGTGCAATGCCATTGCCCACCAAAGGATCTTGACTACCTTCTTGGTTACCAAAGTTTGGAATACCATCAGTGATTACAAACAATGTGTTATCCAATTTCCCACTAATATTCTTAGCATCCAGTGGCTCCATTCCACTGCTGGATGGTTTTTGGAAAATACTAATAATTTGTTGCAAAGCAGCATCATAGTTCGTATCTACCCCAATAACTTGATGGTCAGGGCGTAACTCTTGATAACCACGCAATCCTTCAACAATTTTTCTCGCATCCGCGATTGAACACCAATAAGGTTGATCCATTGGATACCCTTTAATGGCACCAATTGCTGACGCTTGTTTCGCAAAGCCATTCATACTCACGCGGACTTCTCCCGCATCAGCACTATTTAACCTTTCTTCATAGCTATTAAGTACACTTTCAATTGAGTCTAATGCTGCGTCATATCGCGTTTTCATGCCTGAATGAGTATTGCCACCTTGAATCCCACTATCATCCCTTCCCATACTGCTGGATAAGTCTAATGAGATAATTAAGTTGGCGTAAAAAGTGTTGTCTGCTGGCGGCTCTACTGATAATTCAACATCCGCGGCACTTGGCTTATCATCATGCACCACGATTTCTGTTTTCACTTCATCTGTGCCGTTGTTAACACCAAACTCAATATTCAGAGAATCTTTACCCTCTGGGTGGTCAACAAGACCTTTTAGGTTAACTTCATAGTTAACTTTTGTGTTGCCATCTGCTGTTGGGGTATCAGTGACTTTGACAGAAATAACCTCTTTCCCATCTGGCGTTTTACCCACAAAACCGTTATCCGAAGGCTCCCATTTAATGGGTTCGCCACCAGAAGTTAACTTGGTTGTCGGCTCGATGATCTTAATATCGCTTGGTGTTGTTGGTTTATCCGTTGGGTTAGATAGCTCGATAACGCCATTTACAGTCACAGACGATTTATCACCAGCCGTGCCATCTGTTCTTAACCCTTTTTCATAAACTTCTGTCGGCGTAGTCTGTGTTGGCACAATATCAATTGTGATGGTAGCGGTATTCGAGATACTGCCATCTTTATCTTTCACCGTATATGTAATGGTATCTTGACCTGTTGCACCTGGTTTTGGTGTATAAATCAATTTACCATCCACATCGAACGTAGCAGTACCTTTGCTTCCGTTCTTTTCAATATGCAGAGTCGATTTATCCAATTCCCCATCAGGATCTTTATCGTTAGCCAAAACATCAATTGTTGTCGGTACGCCTTGCTTAGTTTTACCATAATCGTCACCTGCAACAGGCGGCTCATTGATCGCAATGGTCACAGTAGCTTCATTGGATACGTTGCCATTCTTGTCTTTGACTTGGTAAGTAATGGTATCTGTACCTTTAGCTCCCGCATTCGGTGTATACACCAGTTTACCATCGACGATATCTACTTTGCCTTGTGCTGGCTGGTCCACGATAGTCAGTGTAGTTGGATCAAGATCTTTATCTAAATCAGTATCATTTGCTAATACGTCAATAGTCACTGAAGTGGCTTGATTTGTTCTTGCTGTGTCATCATTCGCCACCGGAGCGGCGTCGATTTCGATGGTCACCGTCGCTTCATTGGACACATTGCCGTTCTTGTCTTTCACTTGATACGTGATGGTGTCGGTGCCCACTTCCCCTGCTTTCGGGGTGTACACCAGCTTGCCATTCACAAATTCCGCGGTGCCTTTGTTACCGTTGGTGATAATAGTCAGCGTGCTTGGGTCGATATCGCCATCAAGATCTTTATCATTGTCTAACACGTCAATCGTGACGGGCACAGATTCTTTGGTCGCAGCCGCATCATCATTCGCCACCGGAGCGGCGTCGATTTCGATGGTCACCGTCGCTTCGTTGGACACGTTGCCGTTCTTGTCTTTGACTTGATACGTGATGGTGTCGGTGCCCACTTCGCCCGCTTTCGGGGTGTACACCAGCTTGCCGTTCACAAATTCCGCGGTGCCTTTGTTACCGTTGGTGATAATAGTCAGCGTGCTTGAGTCGATATCGCCATCAAGATCTTTATCGTTGTCTAACACGTCAATCGTGACGGGCACCGATTCTTTGGTCGCAGCCGAATCATCATTCGCCACCGGAGCGGCGTCGATTTCGATGGTCACCGTCGCTTCGTTGGATACGTTGCCGTTCTTGTCTTTGACTTGATACGTAATGGTGTCGGTGCCCACTTCGCCCGCTTTGGGGGTGTACACCAGCTTGCCATTCACAAACTTCGCAAAACCTTTAGCACCATTAGTTTTAATTTCTAGAGAACTATGGTCAACGTCTCCGTCTTTATCAGAATAGTTGTTTTCCATATCGATAGTGACAGGCTTGGATTCTTTGGTTGCCGCAGAATCATCCTTCGCCTCTGGTGCAGCATCAATTTTTACCGTAATAGTGGCTACGTTAGACTCATGACCTGCACGATCTTTTACTACATAAGTAATGGTATCAATACCATACTCGCCTTTGTTTGGCGTATAGACTATTTTTCCATCTTTACCGATTGTCACCGTTCCTTTGGAACCCTCTTTGACAATACGAATAGAATTAGGATTTAAGTCACCATCAACATCACTATCATTGGCGGTAACATGGATAGAAATGGGGGTATTATGCTTAGTATGCGCAGAATCATCACCCGCAATAGGTGCATGATCAACCACTTTGGAGTGACCACCGCCACCACCACCGCCGCCAATTGCAATAGCAGGAATTCCAATGAGAGGAACCAACGCTGCTAACCACCATGGATTAAATGCCCACATTGGCGGTAGTGCATCGCCGCCGATAGCTTGCCCTGTAGCCTGGCCATCAGCCAGTTGGCTTATTGCATCTGCCTTTACAGCGCTTTCAGGAACATATGGGAAATATTGACCATTTTCATATTGGCCGATAATTAGGTTTGCATCACCTTCGTGGTAGCCAATGGCACCGTTTTCAGCAAAGTAATTTTCAATAATTAAATCAGGGCTTTCTACGTCACCACCTTCAAATGCAATGACAAGATTTTTATCTACGCGCTTAACCGCGATATTTTCTGGCGCGAATTGTGTACTTTCATCAATTAATAAATAATTTACATTTTTTTGTGCATTAATATGCAGTGGTTGTTTTAATTTACCTGCGCCGTTTTCTCCACCAGTGACAGAATATTGCTCAATCGTCTCTTTGCTATTATTAACTTTAATTGATATTTTTTTAATAGACATAGTTATCCATTGCCTCGTATCAGACAATTATTTATTGAATTAAATTTAGCTTAAGAACGTATTAATTATTGGCAGCTTTGAGCTACATCCACACGCGGTAAAGTATGAATCTGAGTACTAACTTTTCCTTTAAATTCATTAACTTCTTTTTCTGTCATTGGTTTTAATGATACTGTTCCATTGGTTTCAATGACCAAGAACGCATAGGATTTTCCTGGCTCTAATGGCTTATTATCGATTTCGTTTAATTTAGTATTATAGCGTTCGCTAACGTCTGTCTTATATGCAGTAAAATTGTTGTTTCCAGAGCACAATTTAATTTGTTTAGTCGCATTAGGTTCTAATGAAGTGAGATACTGTTTATTCACGAATATATTAATTGTTTTCCCTTCAACTTGATTATCTATTCTATAGAAGGAAACCAATGCTTTATTATTTTCAACTTCCTTGCTCTCTTTGAGAATATTCTTATTCTTCCAGCTCTCGTTATTATATCCGTGAAGTCCTTCATTACGCACACAGCCAGTCAATGCTGCAATGCATAATAACATTACAACGCCAGTAAACTTTTTCATATTAATCCTTTCAACGCTATGGTGTTTTATTTATGCAAAGAAAAATCCCTCTAAGCTATATTAGAGAGAATAAATAGTTTAGTAATTTGAATAAATATTAACGCTTGGAATTATTTAACTTCCAGCTTAAAAATAAATGTTTATCGTTATTTTTCGACTCAACTAATCTATTAAATGGATGATTGAAATACTTTGTTACATGATGAAAACTTCAGCATTATATCGTTGAAAGTTGACATGCGTCAATTTTCACCCCCTAAAACCTACCAATCGCAAGAAAAGATATCATTTTTAGTCGCTATTCTTTCAATTAAATATCAACTTATTGATTTTTATGGATTATAATCCATGTTAAATTTTTATTTATTTTTATAACCCATATGGTGTGTGAGAATAAAAACCATAAAATTAATAAAAATAAAAGCAAAAATCCAATTAAAAAGCAATGCAAAGAATATTATTTCAGCAAAAGACCATTTGAAAAAAATGGTCTATAGGCCATGTTAATAACTATTAACATTTTGATAAAAATACGCTAATACGAGTAAAACCTTCATTATAATAAGATACCTTTACTGCGTGTAAATCATAAGGCTATAGTTCTCTAATTAAACATTATTACAATTTAATCTTCTTTCAAATAATCTCCAGATACACTTATCAATATATATCAATTATTGCCCCTCATAATTTAACTTAATACTTAGAAATGAATTTAAATTAAGAATATTCCCTTATTGTTTCTAATTGAACCTAAGAATTATTCCTAGATTAGGAGAATAAATATTATTTAAAATAATCACATAATCCTATTTCAATAATCGAAAATAACCATGACCTACTATAAGATTAATTATTATCCTACACGGGCACAACGTCTTATCACTAAAGTGAAATAAATAGGCGCAAAGTCACCTTGAACCTATTGAAAGGGATTTGATGATGTAAGCATGCCATGCATGCTTCAAAACAAAAAAGTTAAACGATCAATAATTTTTTACGCAAAAAAAAGCCCCGAGTCATAAGACTCAGGGCTTAATAATGTGGCGGAACGGACGGGACTCGAACCCGCGACCCCCTGCGTGACAGGCAGGTATTCTAACCAACTGAACTACCGCTCCGAAGTTCCCTACTGGGAACGCCAAGCATATTACGAATACTTGCTATGACAGTCAATACTTTTTCTTGAAAAATCGTACGGTTGAGCAGTTTTTAGCCTTGCGAGATCACTAAATCACCACTCTTAATGTAGAACATCCTCATCTTGCTTAGTTTGCCGCCATAAACAAGGTTTACCCCCTTTTTTGTCGACTATATCTAAGCGAGCTTCATGCTCTGCTACTTCTTCATCAGAGGCATAAAGAATCTTTAATCCACTCACTGGTCGTTCAATACGTTGAATTGTATTAGCTTGTTCTGTATTGCTGGATTCAGACTCCATTGAAAATGCAAGGGAAGTCTGTCCCCCCGTCATCGCTAAGTAAACGTCAGAAAGAATCTCAGCATCGAGTAATGCTCCATGCAATGTTCGCTTAGAGTTATCAATTAGATATCTATCACACAGCGCATCTAAATTATTTCGCTTACCCGGAAAAATTTTTCGGGCTAGCACTAAGCTATCCGTAATCGTGCAAAATTCTGCTGTAGGCGGGATCCCTCTATTGAGTTTACGAAACTCATAATCCATAAAACCGATATCAAAGGGGGCATTATGAATAACAAGTTCTGCACCGCGAATAAATTCAATAAATTCATCCGCAATATCGGCAAACACGGGTTTGTCTTGCAAGAATTCATCACTAATACCGTGAACTTCAAAAGCTTCCGGATCAACAAGGCGATCAGGTTTAATGTACACATGGAAATTACGCCCAGTTAGTCGGCGATTAATCACCTCTACCGCACCAATTTCAATGATATTGTGCCCTTCATAATGAACACCAAGTTTATTCATACCTGTCGTTTCAGTATCGAGGACAATTTGTCGGGTTATCGCCGTGCTCATAATGTTTTTTTGTGTCAAACTAGAAGTTGATGAATAAGAAAGAGTGTAACAGAAATGACAAAGCAGGTAGAAATTTTCACTGATGGGTCTTGTTTAGGTAACCCAGGCCCCGGCGGATACGGTATTGTGCTTCGCTATCAGCAACATGAGAAAACACTCAGTGACGGTTTTTTCCTCACCACGAATAATCGAATGGAGTTACTGGCCGCAATTATTGCATTAGAGTCGCTTACTCGACCTTGCGATGTAATCCTAACGACCGATAGCCAATATGTACGCCAAGGGATCACCCAATGGATCCATAATTGGAAACGTCGCCAATGGAAAAAAGCAGATAAATCGCCGGTGGTTAACGTAGACCTATGGAAACGTCTCGATCAAGCGATTACTCGCCATACTATTGATTGGCGCTGGGTAAAAGGTCATGCCGGTCATGCAGAAAATGAGAAATGTGATGAATTAGCCCGAGCCGCCGCAAATGCTCCAACCAAAGAAGATACAGGTTACCAGCCAACTGAAGATTGATTACATTAAAATTTAACGAAACTGCTTCGATTTACTGATCTCTTTCGTTGCACCTAACGCTGTTGAAATTTTAACTTTTGGTTGCTTAAATTTCAGGGGCGTTGGTGTTAAAGGGTAAGTACGCTTTCTGGCAACAATGACACTCATAACACCCAGCCCTCCACAGCGCTTGTTCACGCGTTTTTCTGATGAAAGCCAAGGGAGAGCTTGGCAATTTCGGTGATATAGCACCTCATAATTGAGTAACCCTAGCCAATCAAATACTCTGAGAGAAGGGAAGAAACGACTGCAATAAGGTTGCTGCTTACGTAAAATTGGCACCAATTTAGCCATTCCAGCTAAGCTAAATGGGTTAAATCCTGAAAGAATTAGCCAACCATCATCAATCAAAACACGGTCAACTTCCCGCAAGATCCAATGAGGATCGTGACTATATGCCAACAAATGAGGCATTAAGCAAGCATCGATGACTTTGTCTGCAAACGGTAATGCTTCAGGATTTGCTGCCACGTCAAATAAATGAGGATCTTCACCTACGGTGAATTGATGAGGGATCATACACTCTTTAGTGTGGATTTCTGTACTCAAATGCCCTAATTTAAGCAAGTGATAACCAAACATTTTTTGCCACCAAGGCGCTAACTGTGCTTCCAATGCTTGGCGATAGTGTTCACCAAAAGGAATATCAGACCAACTGGCGGGCATTTGAATCTTTTCTTCAATACGCGCGGGTTTCATAACATTCCCCTTTTAAAAAATCGGATCGAGGTGATTATGGAGTTAATTCGAATTCCAGCGTTAAATGATAATTACATTTGGCTGCTGACAAACAACCAACAGTGTATCATCGTTGACCCAGCTGAGTCAGAGGCTGTTCTCGCAATATTAACGGCTAATCATTTGACCCCTGTTGCAATTTTACTCACACACCATCATAACGACCATACTCAGGGTGTTAAAGGAATTATTGCACAATATCCAAAACTCCCCGTATTCGGTCCCCAAGAAACACGCGTTAAAGGTGCCACAGAGCAAGTAAACGAGGGGGATTTAGTCGTCATTGATGATTTCAAATTTCAAGTCATTGGATTACCAGGACATACTCTTGGGCACGTTGGTTTCTACCAAGCTCCTTATCTATTTTGTGGGGATACTCTATTTTCCGCTGGTTGTGGTCGAATTTTTGAAGGTACCCCAGAACAAATGTACCAATCCATTCAAAAAATTGCTGCACTTCCAGATGAGACGCTTATCTGTTGCGCTCACGAATATACTCTGTCTAATTTGCAATTCGCACATCATATTTGGCCTGAAAATGAGATAATTACGAATTATTCCGAAAAAGTAAGAATACTGCGCAGCAACCAGCAAGCAAGTGTTCCTAGTACGTTGAAAACAGAGAGAAACATCAACATTTTTTTACAGTGCGACAACCCGAAATTACAACAAAAACTGAACATTAATGTGACAAATCCATCATTACGCGCTGTTTTCACTTTATTACGTCAATTAAAAGATGAATATTGATGTATAATCGTTGTCAATAGCAGTTAAAGCCAGTATTATCTGGTCAACTTTTAAACATCAAAAACAAAGAAAAACAGAGCTAATGAAGATAATCGCGACCCTCATCGCCATTGTTTTGCTTGCGGGCTGTCAAGGCACTTCCAAGGTCACCGTTAAGCAACCAAAATCTTCAGCCAATCACTCAATTGACACTGTTGCATCCCATAATCAGGCAGCAAGTAGACAAGCTTCTAAAGTCGATCATGACCTCTGGGGTTATATTAGTGGTGAGCTGAAGATGGATATCCCTGAGAATGCAACAATTAGGGAAATGGCCAACAATTACTCAAATAAACAAAGTTTTATCTATGACGTTGCAGTAAGAGCCGAACCTTACATGTACTTAATTGTAGATGAAATCAATGATCGCAACTTGCCGATGGAATTAGCCTTAATTCCAGTTATTGAAAGTGCCTATAACCCTAAAGCAACCTCCCCTGCACAAGCTGCGGGTCTTTGGCAAATTGTCCCCATTACTGCACGTTCTTATGGGCTAAAACAGACCCAATGGGTTGATGAGCGACGCGATGTTATCACATCAACAAAAGCGGCTTTAGATCTCCTTGAAAACCTAAACATTATGTTCGGTCACGATTGGGAACTCACGCTTGCTGCTTATAACTGTGGTGAGGGTTGCGTACAAAACGCCATTAAAAAGAATGAAGCCGCTGGCTTACCAACAGATTTTTGGTCTCTTCAACTACCTAAAGAAACCAAACAATATGTTCCAAAGATCCTTGCGCTTAGCAAAGTTTTGAGACAACCAGAACGTTATCAAGTCAGATTACCAAAAAGTAATAAAAATAGAGGGCTGACCCAAGTTGATGTAGGGCAACAAATTACACTAACTCAAGCGGCTGAATTGACAGGCTTAACGGAAGAATCCATTAAAACCTACAATTCGGGTTATACCCGAGGAGTGACATCTCCTAATGGTCCGCATTATATAATGTTACCAACTGCGAAAGCTGAACAATTAAAAGTTTCGTTAACTGATCAAGATGTCTTGAATGATATTCGTAATGCGGTTGCACAAAATCGTTATGCACAAGCGGCGCTCAATAACGTCCAAACAGCCAAGAGAAATTCAAAACAGAACAAAACCTTTAGCTATAAAGTCCGCAAGGGTGAATCTATCGCCAGTATTGCTAGAAAATTCAATACGACAGCGAAGAATATCCAACAACTTAATGGGTTAAAAACAGCAAAGGCGAATATTGTTCCAGGACAAACCTTAAAAATTTCAGGCACTTCCCCTACTAGTAATAGCCGTAAAGGTGGAACCTATAAAGTCAGAAAAGGTGACACTTATTACAGCATTGCTAAACGTCATGGGATTAAACTTAACGACCTGATGAATTGGAACTCTGGTGTTAAAATGGCGGATTTAAAACCAGGTGTTACACTAAATTTATATCTTTAAATTAAATATTTCAAAAATCCCCACAAAGGTTAAACCCTAGGGGATTTTATATTAAATAAAATTCAATGATTAGAAATAAACTATTTAATTAGGTTTAATCTCGATATCAATCTCGATCACAACTTGAGTTGTAACATATCATTTAAATACACTTCACTGCATAAACCGCACAATATCATTTACATTCTTCATTAGAGTATGATAAAAAATAAATAGCCCAATTTTTCCTACTCCACCAGCCAATGATCCCCTAAAAAAATCATTATTGGGTGGTGACTTATGTAATAAAAGTGCTATTATTATCCATGTGGCGAAAGCAATCTGAGCAACCAGTTTATATTTGAATATTACTTTTATATTAGTGATAATCTAAAAACTCTCTCAACTAGTGATAATCTGATATTTATCAATATATTAGCTATGTTTGTTTATATTGAAAACGGGTGCTTATATTCAGTTAATATGGCATTATTTTTGATACAAAAATACACAAAGTAAAAGTCAGATTCGCCCATGGAGGTGATTATGGATGAATACTCACCCAAGAAACATGATATAGCCGAATTAAAATATCTTTGTAACAGTTTGAATAGAGACGCTATATCAAGTTTACAAAAAACAAACACTCATTGGATAAATGATCTTAGTTCTGCACAAAGCATCAGTCTTAACGAGCTTGTTGAGCATATTGCAGCTTTTGTCTGGCGATTTAAAATCAAATATCCAAAAGAAAATCTCGTTATTTCTCTTGTTGAAGAGTATCTTGACGAAACATATAATTTATTTGGCAGCCCAGTAGTTACCTTCAGCGAAATCATTGACTGGGAAAGTATGAATCAAAATCTTGTCGCCGTGCTCGATGATGATCTAAAATGTCTGACAAGTAAGACTTAGTATTACCATTTACCTTTAATCCCACTATTGCATAGTATATTTTAGGTTATAGACACATAAAGAAAGGGCGTTATGACCAAATCCGATTATCTGATGCGTTTAAGAAAATGCACCACTATTGAAACACTTGAGCGCGTTATTGAAAAAAATAAGTATGAGTTATCCGATGATGAGTTAGAGTTATTTTACTCTGCCGCTGATCATCGTCTTGCAGAGCTCACGATGAATAAACTTTACGATAAAATTCCAGCATCTGTTTGGAAGTTTGTTAGATAAATACTTATTTACACGCATAGATAGTGAATGGTTATAGCCGGTAACTTTTTATCGGCTCAATGAAAATCCTTATTTCCCAAGTTAGTGTTCGATGAATACTGGCTCAATTCTTATATCCTTATATTTTTACCCTTTCTTAATCCCAATTAGTTTAACATTGCATGCGAGATAAAATTCATCGTTGACCATAGCAAATTAGTATTAAGAATAATAATCAATATCCTATTATTTATAATATATAAAGCTAAGCAGATAATAGTCAAAAATATCTACAAACGAACAACATTTGATTAATGTAAAAATATAGGCGTGAATATAAGAAAGGTATCAACGTTTTGGGAGTTTTTTGGGTGGGAGCCCTGCCAGCGACATCCCGGCACACACGACCCCTGCTATGGCTGCTTCCTTCCGGACCTGACCGAGTTAACAAGTTAGCGTTGCGGGAGAACCAACAGAGCCCCCATTGATTGCTTTTTTCAAAGCAGGGGCATTATGCTTGATAGATAGCTAAATAGCAAGAAAGCCGCTACCAAGTGCTGTTTTATTACACAAAAATCCGAATCACCGCTGAATAATAGATAGCGATAAAGAGTACATATTAGCAAGGAGCAACATCAGTTGGCAGGAACCAATAACAGATCTATATTCTTATAGATACCATTGTTGATCACTTCAGTAGGTGAGTCTGTAATATAAATTAATTTACCATCAACATATAGCGTGGCACTCACCGTAATTTTGGCTTGGCTTCTTATTTCATCCTTGTGGTAAGTCAGTTCATAAGGAATCGTCACTTGGTTATCCAAACTTGTGTAATGCTTTTGAGATAATATAAGCGCTGGTAACTCAACAAATGAATTGTCCGACATCGTGACGGTGAGGTCTACGTTTTCAGATAACCCCATACTTTTACCAATGATAATATTCCCACTAATAGTGCCAATATCGACCTTCTGGTTCTCATGACTACTTTTTCCTTTCACCCTTTTTTCTGGTGGGCTCGCATTGTTACCTTCACAACCTGCCAAGAAAATAAGCATCAACAAACTAATCATGTAGCGATGTAATGTCATAATAATTACCTATAGTTTTTTGATTTATTTAGACATTTTCATATGATTATTATTGATATATCAGAGTTTATCTAAACTTAGAAAATTATATCTAATACAAATTAAATAATGAAATTATATTTCAAATTGTAACCAAAAACGATTGTCAATTAATCAGTACATAAACAGCCTACCTATTTATGCAGATTAATGGGAAAATAGCCGCATCTGATATTTTTTAATCCTCTTCAAGGTGACCATGAGCCCAGAATTACAGAATTTAATCAGCCTAATTAAACTCGAAAAAATTGAAGAAGGTATTTTTCGGGGACAAAGCGAAGATCTTGGTTTGCCGCAAGTTTTTGGCGGGCAAGTTGTTGGACAAGCAATGTATGCTGCAAAACAAACCACGCCAGAAGAGCGGATTATCACTTCCTTTCACAGCTATTTTCTACGGCCTGGGGACAGCCAAAAACCAATTGTCTACGATGTAGAAATCTTGCGTGATGGTGGAAGCTTTAGTACACGCCGCATTAGTGCTATCCAAAATGGTAAACCTATCTTCTTTATGACGGCTTCTTTTCAAGAACAAGAAGACGGTTTTAACCATCAGAATCTAATGCCTGATGTTCCTACGCCAGAACAATTAATTTCGCAGGATGAAATCATTCAACGTTTCTCGGATCAACTGCCCGATGCAGTTAAAAAATATGCGTTACGACCTAATCCTTTTGAATTTCGTCCTATTGAGTTCTATAGCCCGTTTGATAGTGCACCTCAAGAACCCTTTCGCTATATTTGGTTTAAAGCCAAAGGTGAGCTCCCCAATAGCCCTGAGCTACATGACTACTTACTAGGCTATGCATCAGACTACAATTTCCTACCGGCCGCATTACAACCGCACGGGCGAGGTTTCATGGAGCGGGACTTGCAAGTCGCAACCATTGACCATTCCATGTGGTTCCATAGACCTTATCGCATTGATGAATGGTTACTATATGCCATTGAAAGCCCTTCCGCTTCCGGTGGGCGTGGTTTTGTTAAGGGGCAAATTTATAACCAGCAAGGAGATTTAGTGGCAACAACCGTACAAGAAGGTGTTATTCGTAAGAGAAAACCTCGCTAATACCCACTATCTCTTATCTCTGCTCATGAAATGAAAGTAAGCCATTACTTCTCAAGATATTAAGAGCCTCTACTACGAGGCTCTTTTATTTGATATCTCGTATAATACACCACGCTATTGGAGCAATATCTGTCAGTAAGCACTAACTAAACTAATAATGCTTCCGCTGCTTCATCACGGGAATTCAATGATTCGCCAACCTGCTGTAATTGATACATTTGATAATAGCGCCCTCCCTGTTGGAGGAGCTGAGTATGAGTTCCTTGTTCTACAATCATCCCTCGATGTAATACGACAACATGGTCTGCATCTACAATGGTGGATAAGCGATGAGCAATCACAACCAATGTAGTATTTTGACGAATAACGCGTAGTGCCTTCTGAATTGCCTGTTCGGTCCCCGAATCAATATTCGCGGTGGCTTCATCCAAAATCAAAATTTTCGGCGTTATCACCAGTACTCGAGCCATCGCCAATAATTGGCGTTGCCCCACAGATAAAGTATTCCCTTGTTCACCTAATAAAGAGTCTAATCCATCCGGTAATTCACGAACATGTTGAGCTAATTGTACGGTTTCAAGCACTTCCCACACTTTTTCTTGGGAAACCTCACGCCCTAATGCCACGTTATCAAAAAATGAAGCCGCCAATACAACGGGATCTTGCTGTACCATGGCAATACCATTGCGTAATACTTGATGAGACAGTGAGTTTAGGTCTCTCCCATCCAGTAATATTTCCCCTTCTTGCCACGGGTAATAACCCATAATTAAGTTTGCGATAGTGCTTTTCCCACTACCCGTATGCCCAACCAATGCAACAAAATGGTGTTCAGGTACAGACAAATTAATATCATCAAGGACTTTTTTATCTGCACGATAAGCAAACGAAAGATGCTTAATTTCAATCGCCCCACCTTGCAATGGCGCAATATTTTCGCCATACCCTTGCTGTGGACTATCCATTAATTCAAAAACACGTTCACCGGAGACAACCGCTTGTTGCAGCATCGATTGTTGAGAAGTTAATTCAATGAGTGGTTCGTTTAATCGTCCCAAATAGTTAATGAAAACATACAGGACCCCAACCCCAACGGTGCTGGTTCCGTCAAACCCAAATAGCAACAACAATCCACACAGTACACAAGCGGAAAACAGGCTTAGTAACGGTCTGAGGAGTAACCCATCCAATTTCAATGCTTTCATTCTTGAATGGTAATGATCTTCACTCGCAGACAACATTTTTTGACCAAATCTCGCTTGTTGTAGAAATTGTTGAATGACTGTCATACCGTTAATAACTTCATTAAAGCCGTTATTAATATCCGCTAAATATGCCCTAACTCGGCGTACAATTGGTGTACTTAGGCGTTGATAAACCAGCATAACAACCAGTACCGCTGGAAATATTAATACTGCAATGGACGCCATTTTCCACTCTAAAGAGAACATCGCCACTAACATAGCGCAAATCAATGCTAAGCTACGAAATACGGTTGGTACGACCATAACAAACAGGTCTTTGATGACTTCAGTGTCGTTAGTCACTCGGGAAATAATCTGCCCTACGGGTTGCTTATCAAAAGCACTCAAAGGCTGGCGTAAAGCCGCATTCATCACATCCGTTCGTAAGTTTTGTACCACACCAACAGAAGCTTGGTTAAACAGTATTTTTTGATAGTAATGGAGGAGTGCGGCGATAATTTGCAATGCAATAAATCCTATCACCATATATAACGTAAGCGGCATGATAATCTGTTTTTTTGCCACCATGTTGTCAATAAAGTAACTAATAAGTAAGGGTCCACTCACTTCTGCTGCGGCTGCCAGCCACAGCATCGTTATCGCGATCCCCATAGTCCTACGGTAAGCTTTACCATAAGATAATAAGCGTTTTAGTGCCGGCCATAGCGGCTTTTTCTGGTTCATAGGTCACCATCCAAAGCAGCTTCAATTTGCTGATAATGATACATATCACTGTACCAACCTGATTCCTTAACTAACTCTTTGTGAGTTCCCTTAGCAACAATCCCACCATGACATAACACGAGGATATTATCAGCATCGACCAAAGCAGATAAACGATGGGCACTAATAATCAAAGTTCGCCCCTGTCTCCAGTCACTCAAATTTTGCAAAATAACGTGTTCCGTTTGCCCATCTACCGCAGATAACGCATCATCCAAGACCAATATCTCGGCATTTTTCAAAATGGCTCTCGCAATGGAAATGCGCTGTTTTTGCCCACCGGAAAGCATGACTCCACGTTCTCCCACTTGGGTTTGATACCCTTCAGGTAGCCGTAGAATATCTTCATGAACACAAGCAATACGAGCAGCATCTTCTATTTGTGCCATAGTGGCATCTGGCTGCCCAAGAGCGATATTATTTGCCACTGTATCCGAAAACAGGAAAGCGGATTGATTGACGATAGATAGCCTAGCCCGCCATTCATCGAGCTGAATATCAGTAAGTGGCTTATGCTGATAACTAATTTCGCCATCACTCACATCAAAATGACGTTGTAGTACAGTAATTAGTGTCGATTTACCGGAACCCGTTGGTCCACATAAACCAAGAAATCCACCAGGCTTCAACGTAAATTGAATGTCTTTCAGAGCATACCGCTGAGTTTCAGGATAAGAAAACGTTCGGATATTCACACTTAACTCGCCTTTTTCAGCGAGCAAACTTTGGTTACCATCTTTAATCACTAATGGCTCATTGAGTAAACTTAAAATTCGGCTATAAGCTGCACTACCACGCTCAACGATATTAAACATCCATGCAAGCGCTAACATTGGCCAAATCATCAAACCTAAGTACATCACGAAACTGGTGAGCTCCCCGAGAGTCAAGGTATCATTCAATACCATCCAGCTCCCACCAGCTATGGCTAATAGGTTTGCCATACCAATTGCCATAAAAATGGTCGGGTCAAAGCGAGCATCAATCTTTGCGACATGCATATTGCGTCGCCCTGCTTCAGTGGCAACTTGTTCAAACTGGTTAGATTGATGATCTTCCAGACCAAATGCTTTAATCATTCGAATGCTGGTTAAGCTTTCTTGAGCATGGTTATTTAAAGAAGAGAAAGCGCCCTGAGCGTGTTTAAAGCGGTGGTGAAGTTGGTCGCCATAGCGCTTAATAACCAATGCCATAATAGGCATAGGGATCAGGGCAAGCAGTGTTAATTGCCAACTAATTTCAATACTCATCATGATAAGGACAGCACATCCCATCACTAAAGAGTCTACAAGGGTCAGCACCCCTTCCCCCGCAGCAAATACCACGCGGTCGACATCATTCGTAGTCCGAGCGATAAGATCGCCTGTACGATATTTCAAATAAAATGGTTGGTTTTGTAAACTGAGTTGTCGATAGATTTGTTGCCTCAACTGAACGGCTAACTTATAGGAAGCACCAAACAACCATAACCGCCAAACATAACGTAACCCATAAACCGTTAAGGCAATAGCTAACATCGATAAGACGTAATTAACAAGTTGTTGATTAGTCATCGAGCCTTTACTTATGCCGTCCACAATCACACCAACGAAACGTGGAGGAATTATCTGTAGAATGGCAATGACCACAAGAAAACAAATAGCGCCGAGATAACGACGCCATTCGCTTATAAAATACCAACGTAACTGTGAAAATAATCGCACGTATTACTGCCTTGAATGATGTTAGTAACTGCCTACTTTCTTTATTATTAATGACTTTGTGTTTTAGCCTATATTGCACCAATTTAAGTAAGCTAAATTAGTCGGGAATGGGCAGTACTGTCGTATATTTGATTTTTTCCATTGCAAAACTGGAGGTTACATCAATTAAGCCGTGAACACCATTAACCAACTTCTTATAGAATAGATCATAGGATTTCATATCATGGACTTCAACCTGCATCAGGTAATCATATTCTCCCGCCATACGATAAAATACTAAAACCTCAGGAAGCTTTTCGACAAAGGAAACAAACTGCGCGTACCATTCACTATTGTGTTGCTGGGTTTTAATCATGACAATGACGGTCAATCCTAATCCTAGTTTTTCTCCATCAAGGAGTGTGACACGACCTCGAATATAGCCTTCATCTTCTAGTCGTTTTAATCGCTTCCAACATGGCGTGGAAGTTAAGTTAACGGCTTCCGCTAATGAATTTAATGATAGGCTGCTGTCATTTTGTAATAAGCCAAGTAGTTTTTTATCTATTTTATCCAGCATATTTAGCCCCTAGGCGGATTCCTGTATCAGCAAAATTCTATCATGATGAAATAATAAAGCCGTTATGAATTGCAAGTATTGTAGAATAACTTTGCATAAATAGCCGAAAAATAGCATAAATTGCTTATACCATAAGGGTATAGTACAAAAACAAGCTGTTCATTACTCTTCTAGACCGCTAACATAGGGCTCAATTAATTTCCTCATTATTGCAAGCTCAGGAGAGACTTATGAAACGCGCCGTTGTCGTCTTCAGTGGAGGGCAAGATTCAACGACCTGCCTAATTCAAGCACTCAAAGATTATGATGAGGTTCACTGTGTGACCTTTGATTATGGGCAACGTCACCGCTTAGAAATTGAGGTCGCACAAAAATTGAGCCTCCAATTAGGTGCAAAAGCGCATAAAGTTCTCGATGTCTCATTACTCAACGAACTTGCGATAAGCAGCCTAACCCGTGACAATATCCCTGTCCCTGATTATGAAGAAAGTGAAGCAAGTGGCCTTCCAAGTACCTTTGTGCCTGGTCGAAATATTCTATTTCTGACGCTTTCCGCCATTTATGCTTATCAGGTCAACGCAGAAGCAGTGATCACTGGCGTGTGTGAAACTGATTTCTCGGGCTACCCTGATTGCCGTGACGAGTTTGTCAAAGCACTGAATCATGCTGTCAATTTAGGGTTAGCAAAAGATATCCGTTTCGAAACACCGCTTATGTGGTTAGACAAAGCTCAAACTTGGGCTCTTGCTGATTATTATGGGCATCTTGAAACTATCCGTACACAAACACTGACTTGCTACAATGGTATCCAAGGTGACGGCTGTGCTGAATGCGCAGCATGTCATTTACGTAGCAAGGGTTTGAATTATTATCTCAATAATAAGCAAGCCGTTATGGACTCCCTACTCAAACACCTCAATAGCATTAAGTAATTCAGCCGGCCAACCAAGACTGCCCCTCGGTTGGCTATACTTCAATACATGCATCTATTTTATTTTTCAAAGACTCAATCTTTTCGTGTAATTCATCTTCAATCACCATCGCTTTATTGCTTTTTCCATCAATGAACACAAAAGTGACATAGGCATCGGAAACCACTTCGTCTTCACCATTACGGTGACGAATAATTTGCTGGTAACAAACAGCACTTTTAACACCGATTTTATCGATTTTTGACGTCACGGTCAGTTCATCCCCCAAACCAACAGCTTGGAAGTAGTTCACATTGATATTTACAGCAGCCATAATAATTTTGTGCTGGATAGCCCACTCAATGAGATTTGCCTTTCCCATCCAATCCCATCTATCCGCTTCGTAAAATTCTAAATATCGAGCATTATTTACATGTTGGAACACATCAATGTGGTAACCGAGTACTTTAATCTGTATCGCCATAACTACTCCGACCAGTTAATTTATTTGGTAACATAAAAATAACAAATATTTAGAAACTCTGCTGAATAAATCTCACTTATCAGACTTGGCTCTCATATTTACTTTTTAAATCAAATTGATTAGAACAAAACATACCGACTAATAATTTTTAACTTATATTTAGAATTTAATTTCAATAACTGAGCACTTAAAACATTCTTTTTATCTACATAAAGTTAGCTCACAATGAAGTGAGCTAATATTTTGCTAAAGCACGAGTTTTTCTCGATTTTTTTCTAAAAATGCCGGACCTATTCCTTGTACCTCAAGAATATTTTCTATGGCATTAAAAGCCCCAAACTTCTCTCGATATTCGACAATAGCTTGCGCTTTCTGCTTACCTATACCGCTGAGTTTTCTCGCTAACTCTTCTGCACTCGCTTGATTAATATTGACCTGATCAGGGGAAGTTAAGTGATTTGTACTTTTTATTTCATCACTATTTTGAGACTGCATAATCGAAGTCACCGGTTTTTCTGTTTCCGCTTTCTTTACCGCCGCAGAGACGGATAAAGGGCACAATATCGCAACCATTAACACTGTCCCTAATCCTTGTTTAATATATTTATTCCATTCCATCATTGTTCTCCTATGTGTGTTGAAACTCCACAATGCCAGAGAATTTTTTCAAAAACTTTTCTTCGAACTATACAATGCGAAAGGCCACCCTATGGGTGGCCTTCTATTACATATATTGCATTTTTAATTGCGAAGCACTTCGCAACTATCCTATGCTGAAAGCTTATTCTAAGCTTTGTACTTCAATTTTTGCATTTGTACGTAAGTTCAGCATTAATGCTTCATTCACAGCAGAGCTCATTGCACCACGATATTCGT
Source organism: Providencia sp. PROV208 (assembly GCF_028479465.1). Classification (NCBI taxonomy): domain Bacteria; kingdom Pseudomonadati; phylum Pseudomonadota; class Gammaproteobacteria; order Enterobacterales; family Morganellaceae; genus Providencia; species Providencia sp. PROV208. The sequence goes on from NZ_JAMPNS010000003.1 coordinate 174,145, forward strand.
TAGCTAACTGATTAAGTTCATCCGCAGTTGGTTGACCTAAAGTGACTTTATCTAGTTGGACAATCAACAGGTTATCTTTTTGATCATAAGCGATTGCATACGTTGGCTTGCCTTCTGCCGGTGGTGTCATTTTCATTGCAACACCCGTTACATCAGTAGCTGGAGCAAGGAATGAAACCGTTTGAACAGCACCAAACTGGGTATCAGCGGCTTTCAGTGCTTCGTCACCTTTACCTGCTTGTAACGCTGCCAGTAATTTTTCACCATCTGCTTTTAACTGTGCAGATGCTTTTTGGCGCTTAACCAATGCTTCAATATCCGCTTTTACCGTCTCGAATGGCTCAATTGATTCCGCTTTATATTGAGCAACACGTAAGACAAACGCACGGTCACCTTCCACGTTAATAACATCTGAGTTAATGCCTGTTGAACCGTTTTTATCCACTAAGCGTTCGCTGAATACTTCATTAACCACCTTAGGGAAATTCAGTTCTGCTGGCGGGTTTTGACGATCAAACCAACCTGTAGTGACCACTTTGAGACCGGAAATGCTTTCAACGGAGGCTAATGATTCATTGTCATTCGTTGCTGCTTCACTGACTTTTTGTTGTAAGTCATAGAATTGTTTAACGCTTTTATCTTGAACCAAACTAGTTTCGATGCTGGATTTTACTTCATCAAAAGGCTTAACAGCTTCCGGCTTCACATCATCTAAACGGAATAAAACATAGTTATCTTGAACTTTGATTGGCGCAGAAACTTGACCTTTTTCAGTTAAATTAGCGCTAATAATTTCACTTGGCGTGGAGGTCGCTTCCATCCAGCCAATCACGCCTTTATTGCCCGCACTGAATTTATCTGTCGATTTTTCTGTCGCAAGTGTTGCGAAATCAGCACCACCTTTCAGTTCAGCTTCTAAAGCTTGCGCATCTTTTTCTGATGCAACTTGGATCATGCTATAAAGCTTTTGTTCTGCTTTCGTGAAGTTTTTCAGATTTTGTTCGTAGTAAGATTTCACTTCTTCGTCAGTGACTGACGCTTTAGGCATTGATGCCGCGTCCATTTCTACGTAACTCACTTGAACTTGTTCAGGCGAGATAAAACTGTTTTGGTTTGCCGCGTAATAAGCTTTCAGCTCATCCTCAGTCACTGTTTGTTTTGCTTGCAATGCAGCCAATGACAGCGTTGCAGTGCGTACCTCACGCTCTTGCATAAATAATTCAGCGTAAGCTTTAACTTCCGAAGGTAGCGCAAATTCTGTTCCGGTGAACGATTTACCTAATTGTGCACGCACTAAATCTTGACGAATTTGAGCGGCAAAATTGTCTGCATTGATATTGTAACGACTTAAAATTTCGCGATATTTTTCGCTATCAAACTTTCCATTAGTTTGGAAAATTTGCATAGCAAAAATAGCCTGCTCAATTTGTTGATCGCTGGCAGAAAGTTGTAATTCATTAGCATATTGATTAATCAATTGATTATTGATTAAGTTATTCAAAGCTTGGGTACGCAGCTCTTTCATGTAGTTGTCATTACTCGCAACTTCAGAGAATTTATCTCCTAAGTATTCTTGTAACGACTGGCGTTCTTGCTGGAAAGCTTGCTGTAATTGTTCCTTGCTTATTGGCTGTCCATTGACTTCAGCAGCATTATTACTTGAGCCACCAATCACATAGCCAGCAACACCTGTCAGCACGAATGACAAGATAATAATAGCTAACAACACTTTAATAAAAGGACTGTTCGCCTTCGTGCGTAGATCTTCCATCATAAAAAGGCTTAACTCCGCTTTGCTTTGTTGAATTTCTTAATATTACGCTAATTTTAACTCAGATAGAAAAAAAAGCGCACCATTTCCATGGCGCGCTTATATATTAGCTGATTAAAGACATTACGTCAGTTTGAGTTTTCGCAAAAATGCGTGAAAGACGAAACTAAACTCAATTAACCGTTAACAGCGTCTTTAAGACCTTTACCTGCACGGAATGCAGGTACTTTTGCCGCAGCGATTTTAATTTCTTTACCTGTCTGCGGGTTACGACCAGTACGTGCTGCGCGTTGACGTACGTTAAAAGTACCAAAACCAACTAAAGTAACATCATCACCCTTGCTCAGAGACGTCGTTACAGAAGCAACGAAAGCGTCGACTACGCGACCTGCTGCGGCTTTAGAAATATTCGCTTCTGCAGCGATTTTTTCAATCAGTTGAGACTTATTCACTATTATCATCCCCATATTAGTTTTGACTTTATCGGTTAATTAACCAACTACAGTATAGTTAACATTACTAAGTATAGTTAATTAATGATGCAGCCGTTATATCAATCCTGAATATTAATGGCAAGAAAACAGATAGTACGCTAACCATTATCAGAATCTTCGCTAAAGTAACGACGAAAAAAAAGGCTGACAAGCCCTAAATTAGCTGTCAGCCTTACTTTTATACAAACTTCTTGATTCAGCTCACTCTTTTAGCTTTCTTTTGGACCACTTCAGCCCCAAAAGGAGGATTGACCAATGCTAATGAGAGTACTTCCTCAATTGTCTTAACAGGATGAATTTGCAAATCAGCAATCACATTCTGAGGGATTTCTTCTAAATCACGCTTGTTATCATCTGGGATAAGCACGGTTTTAATACCACCACGATGAGCTGCCAGTAATTTTTCTTTTAGCCCACCAATTGGTAATACTAAGCCTCGTAACGTAATTTCACCTGTCATTGCCACATCCGCTTTCACAGGGTTACCCGTTAAGCAAGAAACCAGTGCCGTTGACATCGCGATACCCGCACTTGGACCATCTTTTGGTGTTGCGCCTTCCGGAACGTGAACGTGAATATCACGTTTTTCGTAGAAGTCACTGTTAATGCCTAGTTTTTCCGCGCGAGCACGAACAACCGTCAGTGCAGTTTGGATTGACTCTTGCATCACTTCACCCAAAGAACCCGTATATGTTAGCTTACCTTTACCAGGTACACAGGCAGTTTCGATGGTTAATAAATCACCACCCACTTCTGTCCAGGCTAATCCAGTCACTTGCCCTACACGGTTTTCAGTATCAGCATGACCATAGTCAAAACGACGAACACCCAAGTAATCTTTCAGGTTATCTGCTGTTATCTCAATATGCTTCAGTTTTTTATCCATCAGCAATGCTTTAACAGCTTTACGACATAATTTAGAGATTTCACGCTCTAAACCACGCACGCCAGCTTCACGAGTGTAATAACGAATGATGCTCATGAGTGCACCATCATCGATAGATAACTCACCTTTTTTCAAGGCATTACGCTCGATTTGTTTGGATAACAAATGTCTTTTAGCAATATTCAGCTTTTCGTCTTCGGTATAACCAGAAAGACGGATTACTTCCATACGGTCTAATAATGGAGCAGGAATATTCATCGAGTTCGATGTCGCGACAAACATCACGTCAGACAGATCATAGTCAACTTCCAGATAATGGTCGTTGAATGCTACGTTTTGCTCTGGATCTAACACCTCTAATAGTGCAGACGCAGGATCACCACGCATGTCTGATGACATTTTGTCGATCTCATCCAATAAAAAGAGTGGGTTTTTAACCCCAACTTTCGCCATTTTTTGGATAAGTTTGCCCGGCATTGAACCAATGTAAGTACGGCGGTGACCGCGGATTTCTGCTTCATCACGTACCCCACCCAGCGCCATACGAGTGTATTCACGTCCTGTCGCTTTTGCGATAGATTGGCCCAGTGAGGTTTTACCTACACCTGGAGGTCCAACTAAGCACAGAATCGGCCCTTTGATTTTGCTAACACGGCTTTGAACCGCGAGATATTCAAGGATGCGGTCTTTGACTCGTTCTAAACCATAATGGTCAGTATCGAGCACTTCTTGTGCTTTCACTAAGTCTTTTTTAACTTTACTGCGTTTATGCCATGGAACCTGAACCATCCAATCAATGTAGCTACGAACAACTGTCGCTTCCGCTGACATTGGAGACATCATTTTCAGCTTCTGCAATTCTGCTTCCGCTTTTTCTTGAGCCTCTTTTGGCATTTTCGCTTCTTCGATTTTACGTTTCAGCGATTCGTTTTCATCTGGAGCATCATCCATTTCGCCAAGTTCTTTTTGAATCGCTTTCATTTGCTCATTCAAATAGTACTCGCGTTGGCTTTTTTCCATCTGCTTTTTCACGCGGTTGCGAATGCGTTTTTCAACTTGCAGTAACTCAGTTTCTGACTCCATCATTGCCATCAGGAACTCAACACGCTCAGCAATATTTGCCATTTCTAAAACGCGTTGCTTATCTGCCAGTTTTAACGGCATATGTGAAGCAATTGTGTCAGCCAGTTTATCTAACTGATCTTGCTCAATCGTATGCAGTGAAGTCAAAACTTCCGGTGGAATTTTTTTGTTCAGTTTGATGTAACTTTCAAATTGGCTAACGATAGTGCGATATAAAACTTCTTGCTCTTTTTCGTCGACCAATTCAGCAGCGCTAGGCTCTTTAGATGCATCATCGTAAATAGCCGCTTTCGCACTGTCATTTGGTAAATACTCAGCTTGAGCTAAGAAATATTCACCATTGTCAGTCAGGCTAGTAATACGTGCGCGACGTAATCCTTCGACTAACACCTTAACGGTACCATCAGGTAACTTCAGCATCTGAATCACAGACGCAATTGTCCCAACAGTAAATAAGTCATTCACCCCAGGTTCATCGGTTGAGGCTTCTTTTTGCGCAACCAGCATCACTTGCTTATCATGATCCATTGCTGCTTCCAGACTGTGAATGGATTTTTCACGTCCAACAAACAGTGGGATCACCATATGTGGGTACACCACTACATCACGCAGAGGCAATACTGGTATTTCAATGCGTTCGGAACGCTCTGGATTCATAAAGCTCTCTCTTCGTTTAGCACACGCCAGTTAAGGGTTTCTGCTTATAACAGAAAAAATTCTTGCAAAACACTGTTATATAAACAGCGCTATTTCAAAATAAGGAAACCACAACTAAGAATATAAACTATATGGGGACAAGATTTTAGCATTCAATGGTTAGTTAAGCATAAAAAACAAAATGAGGGTTCCCCCTCATTTTATTTGATTATTTATTGAACACAGGTGAGAAGTTAATTATCACCAGAAGCTTGAGCATCCGGCTTGCTGTATATCAGCAGCGGTTCAGACTGTTCATTAATCACGTTTTCATCTACAACCACTTTTTCAACATCACTCATTGAAGGTAGGTCATACATGGTATTTAGCAAGGCAGCTTCAACAATTGAACGTAAGCCTCGAGCTCCCGTTTTACGCGCCATTGCTTTTTTCGCAATCGCTGTTAATGCTTCTTCACGGAACTCTAATTCAGTACCTTCTAAATTAAACAGCGCTTGGTATTGCTTAGTTAACGCATTCTTAGGCTCTTTCAGAATCTGAATAAGTGCTTCTTCACTCAACTCAGTCAGTGTAGCAACGACTGGAAGACGCCCAATGAATTCAGGGATCAAACCAAACTTGATCAAATCTTCAGGTTCAGCTTGAGTGAGTAATTCCCCCTCAGTAGCCTTCTCTGATTCGCCTTTAACTTGTGCTGCGAAACCGATACCCGAACGAGTATTCAGACGCTGACCAATCACTTTATCCAGACCTGCGAATGCACCACCACAGATAAACAGAATTTTCGAGGTATCTACCTGTAAAAATTCTTGTTGAGGATGCTTACGACCACCTTGGGGTGGAACAGCCGCAACAGTACCTTCGATCAGTTTCAGTAATGCTTGCTGCACCCCTTCACCGGATACATCGCGCGTAATAGATGGGTTATCAGACTTGCGCGAAATCTTATCAATTTCATCGATATACACGATACCACGCTGAGCTTTTTCGACGTCATAATCACATTTTTGCAACAGCTTCTGAATGATGTTTTCAACGTCTTCACCCACATAACCTGCTTCAGTCAATGTCGTCGCATCTGCCATTGTGAATGGCACATCCAGATAACGCGCTAAGGTTTCTGCTAATAACGTTTTACCGCTACCAGTAGGACCGATTAGCAGAATATTACTTTTGCCTAATTCCACGTCATCACTAGTTTTGTCGCCATTACGAAGGCGTTTATAGTGGTTATAAACCGCAACCGCTAAGACTTTTTTAGCTTTTTCTTGACCAATAACGTAGTCGTCAAGATGCTGTCTGATTTCATGGGGAGTCGGCAATTCACTACGCTCACGATGCGGAGCCAGTTCTTTGATTTCTTCACGGATGATGTCGAGGCACAAATCCACACACTCATCACAAATATAGACTGACGGACCGGCAATCAGCTTACGCACTTCATGCTGACTTTTTCCGCAGAAAGAACAGTACAGTAATTTACCTGCCCCCTCTTTGCGTTTATCTGTCATCAGTAGACCTCACTTATATTTATAATGCCTTGTTTTATCTAGCTTTCGCAGCAAAACAAGGCAACAAATTTTCAAAAATTTTAAGATATAAACGAATTATATCAAAATGCTCGCAAATTAACGGCTAGTATAAATATGGTCAACTAAACCATATTCTTTTGCTTCATTTGCGGATAAGAAACGGTCGCGTTCTGTATCGCGACTAATTTCTTCGATGGATTTCCCAGTATGCTGAGCCATCAATTCATTCATGCGTGACTTCACTTTCAAGATTTCTTGGGCGTGGATTTCAATGTCCGTCGCTTGGCCTTGATAGCCACCTAATGGTTGGTGGATCATAACGCGGGAGTTTGGTAAGCAGAAACGTTTACCTTTTGTACCTGCGGTTAATAAAAACGCGCCCATTGAACACGCTTGTCCCATACAGATAGTGCTAACATCCGGCTTAATAAATTGCATGGTATCGTAAATTGACATCCCAGCGGTGATCACACCACCTGGTGAGTTAATATACAGTTGAATATCTTTTTCTGGGTTTTCTGCTTCAAGAAATAGCATTTGAGCGACAATTAAGTTCGCCATATGATCTTCCACTTGACCCGTTAGGAAGATAATACGTTCTTTTAAGAGACGTGAATAAATATCATATGAGCGTTCACCTCGAGAGGTTTGCTCGATAACCATTGGCACAAGTGCCATTTGGGATGCTAACTGCTCCTGACCGCCAAAATGTGACATCGAAATCTCCTATTAAAAACTTTCTGGTGCTTGCGCCTAATTTGCTGTCTGTCCGCCATTTTGGGCAGGAATTGTGCTACAAACAATATTTCTAAAAAACACGTTTTCTAAATTAGTTGTATCTGTATGCTTATGATCTTCGCTCACTTCATTATTTTAGCCACTTTTTAAATAATAGGTTAAAAAGTGACAGAAGAATTAAGCCAGAACACAGTTAGAAACACTGTGATAAGCAAGATGCTCTGTTAAAGAGTTTAACACAAGTCTATCTAGTTACACGGTTTTATACTGCTGAAAAACGTGTTCCACACAAAAATCCGCTCATCATCCTGCGAACAATATTTTGATGACTCTTATTATAATTAGGGTTTAAATGTAATTTTCAAGATGATTTGCACAAAGTCTAAATATTACGGCTCTAATTGACAAAAAACCCGCAGTGAAACACTACGGGTTTTTGTTTTGTACTGCTAAAAAGAAAAATTAACCAGCTTGAACTTGGTTCATCAGCTCAGTGAAGTTAGTTTCTTTTTCAGTCACTTTAGCCGCTGCCAGAATCGTTTCTACAGCTTGCTCTTCTAACGCTAAGTTACGAACACTGTTCATCAGCTCTTCATTTTTACTGTAGTATTCAATAACTTCTGATGGATCTTCGTAAGCAGATGCCATGTCTTCGATCAGCGCTTTAACGCGATCTTCGTCAGCTTTCAGCTCATTAGTACGAATAACTTCGCCTAACAGCAGACCAACAATTACGCGACGCTTAGCTTGTTCTTCGAACAGTTCACGTGGTAATTCCATCGCTTGTTTTTCGTTGCCACCAAAACGCTGTGCAGCTTGACGACGCAGAACATCGATTTCACCATCAACAACTGCTGCTGGAACTTCGATTTCGTTAGCGTTAACCAGACCATCTAGAACTTGCGCTTTCACACGGTTACGAACTGCATTTTTCAGTTCACGTTCCATGTTTTTACGAACTTCTGCACGCAGACCGTCTACTGAACCGTCAGCGATACCGAAACGCTTAACGAATTCTTCAGTAAATTCTGGTAGTTCACGTTGCTCTACTTTCTTCAGAACGATAGCAAACTTAGCCGCTTTACCTTTCAGGTTTTCTGCATGGTAATCTTCTGGGAAGTTAACTTCGATATCGAATTCTTCACCCGCTTTATGACCCACAACGCCTTCTTCGAAGCCTGGGATCATACGACCTTCGCCCATAACCAGTGCGAAGTCTTCAGCTTTACCACCTTCAAACTCTTCACCGTCGATAGAACCAGTGAAGTTAATAGTGATACGTGAATCAGCAGTCGCTGCATCTTCAACTTCTTTCCACTGTGCTTGTTGCTTACGCAGAGTTTCCAGCATGTTGTCGAGGTCTTCGTCTTTCACGGTTACAGCTGGTTTTTCAACTTCGATAGTTTCAAAACCTTTTAATTCGATTTCTGGGTACACTTCAAACTCAACCGCATAAACGAAGTCTTTACCGTCTTCGAACATTTCTGGTTTGTAGCTTGGAGCACCAGCTGGATTGATTTTTTGTTCAATGATTGCATTGATAAAGTTACGTTGCATCACATCACCCAGAACGTCTTGCATTACAGACGCACCGTAGCGTTGTTTAACGATGTGCATTGGTACTTTCCCTTTACGGAAACCATCAACACGAACTTTCTTAGCAACATTTACCAGCTCGCTATTCAGCGCTTTTTCAATATCAGTGGCAGGAACGGTGATTGTTACACGACGCCCAAGGCCTTGAGTCGTTTCAACAGAAACTTGCATCTTCTTACCTCAAAATAAATCTTAGTGATCGGTCTACTCCAGAGTTATGCCATTAAATCATAACGGCAATCTCCCTTCCAGAACCGGGGGCGTTACTTTCATAACGGTCATCCCTGATATCAGAAGCGTCCCGAAACCTTACTGAAAATTAGACGCAGCATTATACCGATGCATGCGCTCTGAGTCGAGAAAAGCCGATAAAAGAAGCGATCATTCCTCTTTATTTGTGACTTTTCTGACTAAAAATTCATTTTTCTCTCTCAAACTGAGGAAAAAATGTTCACTTGCGGTGATTTAAACAAACATATTTTTGCTGCTTTGTTGCCATTGACGCATTGAATTAGCGATTCACACCACCTACACCACGACAAGCTGGCGATTTTAGCGCAGTATTTGCTAATTCATTCCACTCTTTCGGTGTATAGGTATGTAATGCTAATGCATGGATGCCACCTGCAAGCTCGTCTGCCAAAATAGCATAAATTTCACGATGACGACCAATCATACGTTTGTTTTCAAATTTATCGCTGACCAAAACCACTTTAAAATGGCTCTCTGAACCCGGCAAAACATTATGTTGATGACTTTCATTGATCACCTCCATGTGTTCCGGTTCAAATGCAGTCTTTAGCTTTTCACTCACTCGAGACTGCATCGTTTGTGACACATTGGCGCCCATAGAGACTCCTAAATTAATTGAATGCAGTAAAGCACACAGAAAAAAATCGCCCTAGTATACCGTTAATGGCTATCTTCTTATTATGGAAATAGCGGATAATAGCATCGACATTGTTAGGACCATGGTCTGGGAACGCAAAATATTCTTCAACTGCACATTTATGCGAATTTTTTCTCAAACTGTTGTCTAATAGTGTTGAGTTGTTGCACCCCGAACCATAACGGAACATTTTCAATTAGGAAAGATGAACTGGGAAGAATTATGTTAAGAAGACTGTGTTTTCCACTTTTTGCGTTATTTTTATTAGCGGGCTGTACAGCACCGTCGAATACGCTATCCCTCGAACCTAAAATTGCCTTACCCGCAAAAAATCCGACATTAAATGCCACTTCAATTAGTGTAAGTAGCGTTGATAACCGTCCAAACCGTTCATTAGCTGAAATTAATCGCAACGGAAGTTTAGTGGTTCTGAACCCTTCTCGCGACCCTCGTTATTTAATGCAAGAAGCGGTTGAAAAACAGATGGCAGCACGTGGGTTTATGGTGACTTCCCCAGCGAATATCAACTTAGTTGTCCAGTTAAACAAGCTGAACACTCAAGTAAGCGAAGGAAGCTTACGACATAATATTACAGTTAACTCCAGCGTAGCCGTCAATGCAACTGCGCCGAATGGTTCGACAAAAACCCGAACTTATAGCCGTAATTACAATACTCAAGGAACGTTAGGCGCAACTAACGAAAAAATTGAAGCAGCGATTAACTTAGCGTTAAGTGATTTAATTTCCGATATGGCTAAAGACCAAGAACTCGCCGATTTTATCAGACAAAATTCACGATATTAATCGCGCATTCCGAATGATTTCATACTAGTATCATTCAGGTTTTTCGAGGCTAGGCAAAGCATCCGCCGCCCCCAACAATCCCAAGCTATACTTTTAATACAGATAGCTTGGGCTGTTTCTATCTTTCTGCTGCGCAACTCTTCGCGCAATGTAATACACCAGCATCAGGCGATGAGGGAATAATGCCACGTTTTACACAGCCCAATTTTACACTACCCAATAATGTCACCTTAATTTTACTGGGATTCGTTTCAGGATTGCCTCTGGCATTGACCGCTGGAACATTGCAAGCTTGGTTAACCGTTGAAAAAATTGATATTAAAACCATCGGTTTCTTTTCCCTTGTTGGTCAAGCTTATGTTTTAAAATTTCTATGGTCTCCCATGATGGATCGCTATACCCCACCATTTTTGGGGCGCCGTCGTGGGTGGTTATTAACAACACAGATTCTGCTTGTTAGCAGCATTGCTGGAATGAGCTTTATGAATCCTTCAGAACATCTTTGGTGGCTAGCAGCGCTAGCGGTCACAGTCGCTTTCTGTTCCGCCTCCCAAGACATTGTTTTCGATGCATATAAAACTGACTTACTAAGTGCAGAAGAGCGTGGTATTGGCGCAGCAACATCCGTCATGGGTTATCGCATAAGTATGTTGGTTTCTGGCGGATTGGCACTGTGGCTTGCTGACAAATTTCTCACGTGGCAACAACTTTATTTGTGCATGGCTGGACTGATGTTTATCGGTATTTTCGCGACACTTTTTGCGAAAGAGCCTCAAGAAAATACCGCGCCACCGACATCCCTAAAAGATGCTATTTATGAGCCACTTGCCGAGTTTTTCAGTCGAAATAACGCTTGGCTCATTTTATTGCTTTTAATCTTTTATAAGATGGGTGATGCGTTTGTCATGGCATTGAATACCAACTTTTTGTTGAATGCCCTTGGCTTTAGCTTAAGTGAGGTGGGAACGGTCAATAAAACCGTTGGAATGGCGGCTACCATTATCGGGGCACTATTTGGCGGTTATTTAATGAAAAACATGAGCTTATTTAAAGCTCTACTTGTCTTTGGTGTACTTCAAGGTGGCTCTAATATTGGTTACTGGTTCCTTGCTGTTACACCACCCAATATTATTAGTATGGGATCCATTATTTTCCTCGAAAATATTTTTTCAGGTATGGGAACTGCGGCCTTTGTTGCCCTATTAATGACCCTATGTAATAAATCGTTATCAGCAACACAATTTGCGCTGCTTTCAGCCTTATCCGCAGTAGGCCGTGTTTATATTGGTCCTGTTGCTAGTATTTTTGTCAGTACCTATGGCTGGCCACTATTCTATTTAATTTCCATTGGTGTGGCTGTTCCTGGCGTTTTATTACTACTCGCTTGCCGTACTTCGCTGGTTTACACCCAAACAACAGGGGAATTCCAGCGCAGAGAATTATTCCCTAAAGCCTACAAAATAGCAGTTTATGCCCTAATTATTGCCGCATCTATATTGGCTGTCTGGTTAATCAGTTTGCTAATCACATCATTTGCCAGCGTGAAAGTTTACTTGTTTACTTCCCATCTATCACTATGGCTAGCTCTTCCTTACTATCAAAACCTCATATTTAACATTGGGATAGCTATTGGATCTATGAGCCTTATTGTGGGTGGTACACTCGACTACTTGGCTGTCCGAAAAGCAACAAAACATAAACTATCATAATGTTTTTGAAGAATTTTCATTCTATCTAATTCAATATTCCCCAATTTGAACTAATTAATTTGGGGAATCTCTCCTATTTTCCCAAATTAGATCTCTCTAGCAAATATCGCTTAAAGATTGATAAAAACGTGATCATTATCACCCATTCTTTGAAAGATATTTTTTAATTACAAATGTAAAGTCTAATATCTCACACGTTTGAGGATGGTTAGTTGACAAGCTGAAAGTTTGCGTAGCAACTAATTTTTATTAATACATAAACGAAAATAATGTCTTATGAAAAAAACACTACTCTGCGCTGCTGCTTTAACATCATTAGCAGGAACCGCGAATGCTGAAAATTTTCTTGGGTATCAGAATGGTTTCGCAGACATCAACGTGAACTATCTTGACTGGTCCCGTCATACAGTAAACAAATCTAAGAATACAACTCATAAGGAAGATTTTGCTTACTTCGAGCTCGAAGGCGGCGCTAACTTTAATTGGGGTGAACTGTATGGATTCTTTGATCTTGAAAACCCATTCAATAAACAACATGAAGATCCAGGCAAAAACCAACGTTACACTGTAAAAACAACGGCTCGCGTTTATATCGCAGATACTGGATTTAACTTATATGGTCATGTTTATGGTACTTGGTCTTTACCAGGTGATAAGCATGGGGGCAATTTCCATGAAGTAAATACACTGTATGGATTAGGCTATAACACTTCGATTGGCGATCTATGGTTCAAGCCTTTCGTCGCTTTACATTATGTAGACCAAACTTATTATTCTGGTAATAACGGTTATGTCGTAGGTTGGGTTGCGGGTTATAACTTTAAAATGTTCCAAGAAAATTTCATGATCACCAACTGGCACGAAATGGAATTTGCTCGTCATGAACGCTATGGTAATGGCGGTCGTGATGGCGTAAATGGAGCACTTGCTTTTTGGTGGAACGCCACTCCAAATTTAGCAGCCGGTGTCCAATATCGTTATGCTGACAATAAATTAGGCGATGATTTCTATCAAGATGCAATCATTTATACATTAAAGTATAACTTCTAGTGACAACGAAAAACTTGTATATATTTTTAATATATTTCCTTTAGTTTCAAAAATGTAACAGTTTTTCTGTATTGTTTTGCCGGTAAAGTAATCAGTTTAGCTTTATCGGCAATAAATTCAGTAATTTCCCCTACCAATTCTCTTAACAATCCAATCAGTTTTCATATTTTTTTGTCAATTTTGTATATATTTTTCTTTGAAAAATTACCAAGATAATTTAGTATTCATACTGTTTTATCAAAACATACCTATAATTAGCAGCATTTTTAACTTTTTAGACGCAAAAGCTTTACATGTGATCATATTAACATAAAGAGCTAACATTTCCGTTTCTTTGCCTTACAATCATTTACACTCGCATAACCTTACCGTAAAATGCCCGCACTGATGAAACGACAATTAGATTCTTGTCATTTGGGGTCGTGGATGAGACTTATGAACTACAAAAAAAGCATTGGAGCAATCTCACTGGTTGTAGCAGCCTTATTATTAGGCGGTTGCGATATGGTGTTGATGGATCCTAAAGGCGCCGTTGGCGTAAAACAAAAAGAGCTGATTCTTATTGCAATCGGTTTAATGCTCCTTGTTGTGATTCCTGTTATTTTTATGGCGATTATCTTCGCAGTGAAATATCGTGAGTCCAATAAGTCAGCTACCTACCGTCCTAACTGGGCTCACTCTAACAAAATTGAGTTAGTCTGTTGGACAGTTCCTATCATTATTATCATTATTCTAGGTGCTATCACTTGGAAAACGACTCATGAGCTGGACCCGTATCAGCCATTAGTTAGTGATCAGGAACCTGTTACCATTCAAGTTATTTCAGCTGATTGGAAATGGATCTTTATCTATCCAGATCAAGGCATTGCTACAGTCAATGAAATCGCGTTCCCTGCTGGTGTTCCTGTAAACTTCAAAATCACGTCTGATTCTGTGATGAACTCATTCTTCATCCCATCTTTAGGTGGACAGATCTACGCGATGGCGGGTATGCAGACAAAACTTCACTTAATCGCTAACGAACCAGGTACCTATAAAGGCTTCTCAGCAAGTTATAGCGGTCACGGCTTCTCAGATATGAAGTTCAATGCTATTGCAACAGCAGATCGCCAAGGCTTCGATGAGTGGGTACAGAAAGTAAAAGCATCACCAAAAACTATGGATACGATGCAGGCATTCGACGAAGTTGCTAAACCTAGCATGAACGTTCCTGTTACCTACTTCTCTAGCGTGAAACCTAAACTTTATGAAGACATTATTATGAAGTTTGGTCATGAGCACCATAAAGGTCACGCTCCTGTAGATGCTAATAATGAAGCAAATCATTCTATGCACATGGGCAACACTGCTCAAGCACAAGAATCTACAGGTCATTCAATGCATATGAGCCATAATGCTCATGCAGGCGCTGAGGAATAAGGGCATGTTTGGAAAACTAACACTGGACGCAGTTCCACTTCATGAACCGATTATCGTTATTACACTGATTGCCATTGTCCTCGGTGGACTTGGCTTAGTCGGTGCAATCACCTATTTCGGAAAATGGAAATGGCTGTGGAAAGAATGGTTAACGTCTGTTGACCATAAAAAAATTGGTATTATGTACATCATCGTTGCGATGGTGATGTTATTCCGCGGTTTCGCGGATGCGATTATGATGCGTGGTCAGCAAGTGCTGGCTTCAGCGGGTCAAGAAGGTTTCTTAAACCCTCACCACTATGATCAGATCTTTACAGCGCACGGCGTTATCATGATTTTCTTCATGGCAACTCCATTTGTTGTTGGTCTGATGAACTTAGTTGTTCCTCTGCAAATTGGTGCCCGTGACGTTGCATTCCCATTCCTTAACTCCCTGAGCTTCTGGTTCTTCGTAGTGGGTGTTGTATTAATCAACATCTCATTAGGGGTAGGTGAATTCGCACAAACTGGTTGGTTAGCATACCCTCCTCTGTCCGGCTTGGAGTACAATCCGGGGGTCGGGGTCGATTATTGGATATGGAGTCTCCAGATATCCGGTATCGGTACGCTATTAACAGGTGTTAACTTCTTCGCGACCATTATCCGCATGCGTGCACCGGGTATGTCGATGATGAAAATGCCAGTATTTAGCTGGGCAGCATTCTGTACCAACATCCTGATTATTGCAGCATTCCCAATTCTGACAGTGACCATCACGTTACTGACATTAGACCGTTATCTGGGCACCCATTTCTTCACTAACGATATGGGCGGCAACATGATGATGTACATCAACCTGATTTGGGCATGGGGTCACCCTGAGGTGTATATCCTTGTTCTACCAGTGTTCGGTGTGTTCTCAGAAATTGCAGCAACCTTCTCGAAAAAGCGTCTGTTTGGTTATACCTCACTAGTGTGGGCAACCATCGTTATCACCGTTATGTCCTTCATCGTATGGTTACACCACTTCTTTACGATGGGTTCAGGTGCGAACGTTAACGCCTTCTTTGGTATCGCTACGATGATTATCGCAATCCCTACAGGGGTTAAGATTTTCAACTGGCTGTTCACCATGTACCAAGGTCGTATCGAGTTCAAATCACCAATGTTATGGACTATCGGTTTTATCATCACCTTCTCTGTAGGTGGTATGACTGGTGTTCTGTTAGCAGTTCCGGGTGCAAACTTCGTTCTGCACAACAGCCTGTTCCTGATTGCTCACTTCCATAACGTTATTATTGGTGGTGTGGTATTCGGATGCTTCGCGGGTATGACTTACTGGTTCCCTAAAGCTTACGGCTTCACATTGAATGAGAAATGGGGTGTTCGTGCCTTCTGGTTCTGGATTACCGGTTTCTTCTTAGCATTCATGCCGTTATATATCCTTGGCTTTATGGGTATGACCCGTCGTCTGAGCCAGAATATTGACCCAACCTATCACGGTATGCTGGTTGCAGCTGCGTGTGGTGCAGGTCTGATTGCTCTGGGTATTGCTTGCCAAGTTATTCAAATTATCGTGAGTATCCGTGACCGTCATGAAAATCGTGACTTAACCGGTGACCCATGGGGTGGACGTACTCTTGAGTGGGCAACCTCTTCTCCACCACCATTCTACAACTTCGCTATTGAACCACAGATTCAAACTCGCGATGCTTGGTGGGATATGAAAGAGAAAGGTATCGCTCATAAGAAACCAACTTCATATGAAGAAATTCATATGCCGAAGAACACAGGCGCTGGCGTTATCATCGCTGCATTTAGCTTAATTTTTGGTTTCGCAATGATCTGGCACATCTGGTGGCTGGCAATCGTTGGTTTCGGTGGCATGATTGTTACTTGGATTGCAAAAAGCTTCGACGAAGATGTTGATTACTACGTACCTGTTGCTGAAATCGAACAAATCGAGAATAAGCACTTTGAAGAATTACGTAAGGCAGGTGTGAACGATGTCAACTAATACAATGACTAATCATAATGTAGCCCATGCAGAGCATGGGCACCACGATGCAGGTGCAACGAAAGTATTTGGGTTCTGGATCTACTTAATGAGTGACCTGATCCTGTTTGCTAGCTTGTTTGCAACTTATGTGGTTTTATCTGATGGCACTGCTGGCGGTCCTGCTGGTAGAGACATCTTTAGTTTGCAGTTCGTATTAGGTGAAACATTCTTACTGTTATTCAGTAGTATCACCTACGGTTTTGCAATGATTGCAATGCACAAAGAGAAAGTGGCTGCCGTTAACTTATGGCTATTCATTACTTTCTTATTTGGTCTTGGCTTCGTTGTGATGGAAGTTTATGAGTTCCACGAGCTGATCGCTGAAGGCTACGGTCCAGATCGCAGTGGTTTCTTATCTGCTTTCTTCGCATTAGTTGCAACTCACGGTATCCACGTAACTTGTGGTCTGGTTTGGATCATTCTGATGATTATCCAAAACTGTCGTCGTGGTCTGACTGCGGTTAACAAAACCCGTCTGAACTGCCTGAGCCTGTTCTGGCACTTCTTAGATGTTGTTTGGATCTGTGTATTTACCGTTGTTTATCTTCTGGGGGCTATTTAAATGAGTCATGCAAAAGATGCTCATACTGGAGCAAGCCACGGTAGCGTTAAGACATACCTGATTGGCTTTATTCTGTCAGTAATTTTGACTGTAATTCCTTTCTGGATGGTGATGAATGGAACAGCGTCACAAGGCGTTATTCTGGCAACTGTTGTTGGAATGGCAGTCGTGCAGATCCTTGTACACCTTGTCTGTTTCTTACACATGAATACATCATCAGATGAGCGCTGGAACCTGATTGCATTCCTGTTCACTATGCTAATCATCGGTATCGTTGTTATTGGCTCTCTGTGGATTATGTACAACCTGAACATCAATATGATGCTCGACTAAAGAGTTGCCGATATGTTTAAGCAATACCTGCAAGTGACCAAACCAGGAATTATATTCGGAAATCTGATTTCTGTGATCGGCGGTTTTCTGCTGGCCTCTAAAGGGTCAATTGATTACCCGCTGTTTATTGCGACTTTGCTGGGTGTATCATTGGTCGTGGCTTCTGGTTGTGTATTTAACAACTACATCGACCGTGATATTGACCGTATCATGGAAAGAACTAAGAATCGCCCTTTAGTTAAAGGGCTGATTGACCCGAAAGTTAGCCTGATTTACGCAACTGCATTAGGTATTGCTGGTATGGTGCTGCTACTCGTAGCAGCCAATGCACTGGCAATGCTACTTGCACTCATTGGTTTCATTGTGTACGTGGGCGTGTATAGCCTGTACATGAAGCGTAAGTCCGTATATGGCACGTTGATTGGCAGCCTATCAGGCGCAGCACCACCGGTTATCGGCTACTGCGCTGTCACAAATGAATTTGATGCTGGAGCTTTAATCCTGCTGTTGATATTCAGCTTGTGGCAGATGCCGCACTCGTATGCCATCGCAATTTTCCGCTTTAAGGATTATAAAGCCGCAAACATCCCTGTTTTACCGGTGATCAAGGGAATATCTGTCGCTAAGACGCATATCTTCTTGTATATCCTTGCATTTATGGTCGCAACATTAATGTTAGCGATTAGCGGATACGCGGGCTATAAATATCTGGTTGTCGGCGCTGCAGTTAGCTTATGGTGGCTCGGTATGGCAATTTCAGGTTTCAAAACTGAAAATGACGACCGAGTTTGGGCTCGCAAACTGTTCATCTTTTCTATCGTGGCGATTACATCGCTGAGTGTGATGATGTCAGTTGACCCAACCGTTTCAAGCGATACTGTTATAGCATTAGTCCGATAATTTATTGCATTATTGACAATAAATGCGTTCAAACGGCGGGAAGTGCAAACTTCCCGCCGTTTTTTTTTGCCTGCGAATATTTTTGTGATGAGTTTTATGGTTAAATAGCCACCTGCTATCAATAAGCCAATGCTTTTATATAAAAAAACATAACTCACTGATTTAACTTTAAATTAACACCAAAACAGCTGCTACCCGAAATAAAAAGAATAATTTAAGCTCATTAAGATTTAATACTCTAAATAGTTTGGGTTGTAGCAAGGCGGCAAGTGAAGCTAATCCCTAGGAACGTAGATAACTACGTGACTAGGGTTAGTGAGCGTAGCCAACACAGCTACAGCTCAAAATATAACGAGTATTTTTATGAATGATAATAAAATGACCCACCTAGAACTCCGAGCAACTTGGGGACTAGGATCCGTATTCTCCCTTCGCATGCTTGGCATGTTTATGGTGCTCCCGATCCTCACCAGTTATGGGATGCATTTACAGGGTGCTAACGAGTTTTTGATTGGTTTGGCGATTGGTATTTATGGGCTTAGCCAAGCCGTTTTTCAAATCCCATTTGGTTTGATGTCTGACCGAATTGGTCGTAAACCTCTCATTGTTTTTGGGCTACTCATTTTTATCGTGGGCAGTATTATTGCTGCACTTAGCAGCTCTATCTGGGGCATTATTATTGGGCGTGCTTTGCAAGGTGCGGGTGCCATTTCTGCTGCAGTTATGGCTTTATTATCTGATTTAACTCGCGAACAAAATCGTACTAAAGCGATGGCTTTTTTAGGTATTAGTTTTGGAGTCACTTTCGCTATCGCCTTGGTATTAGGACCGATTATCACTCACGCTGTTGGCTTAAGTGGTTTATTTTGGGGCATTACGCTATTGGCAGTTGGCGCTATATTCGTGACCCTTTTTATCGTCCCTAATAACACTTACCATGTTGTAAACCGAGAGTCTGCTTTCGTTAAAAGTAACTTAAAAGCGGTTTTATTCAATCCTCAACTACTCAAACTAAATGTTGGGATTTTAAGTTTACATACACTGTTGATGTCCAGCTTTGTTGCCCTCCCCTTACTTATGTCCGATGCAGGTTACTTAGCTAAAGACCATTGGAAAGCGTACTTAGTCACTATGCTAGTCGCGTTTATCTGTGTGCTGCCATTCATTATTTATGCAGAAAAACACCGTAAAATGAAGCAAGTTTTCCTATTTTGTATTTTACTCTTAGCCGCAGCAGAAATTGTTTTATGGCAATCGGGTCATCAACTGTGGATTATTTTCTTAGGCATCCAACTGTTCTTTATTGCTTTTAACATCATGGAGGCAATTTTACCTTCATTGATCAGTAAGGAAGCACCCGCTGGTTATAAAGGCACCGCAATGGGCGTTTACTCGACTAGCCAATTTTTAGGTGTGGCGCTAGGAGGAATTCTTGGCGGATGGTTATATAAATTTGAAGGTGCTAGTACCGTTTTTATCGGCGGATTAATACTTTGTGCCGCGTGGTTTATTGTCAGTTTGACGATGAAACAACCGCCTTATGTCAGCAGCATTCGTATGGTTCTACCACACCGGTTTAAAAATATCGCTAAACTTCAAGAACAGTTAGAAGCGGTTAATGGCGTACTGGATGTGTCTGTTATCGCTGAAGAAATGAGTATATATATTAAAATTGATAAAAAAATCGTTAATCGCGCAGAGCTCGAAGCGATCGTTCATGCTTAACGACTCACCCGTACTCATTCACTTATAGCAAATAGCCCGCAACATAGCGGGCTATTTCAATAACGGAAACGAACTTAAAATTAATCGCGGAAGTTATTGAATTGGAATGGTTGACCTAAGTTACCACCACGAACTAATGCCATAACCGATTGTAAATCGTCTCGCGCTTTGCCGGTCACACGCACTTGTTCACCTTGAATTTGTGCTTGAACTTTCAACTTACTGTCTTTAATCAATTTAACAATTTTCTTTGCGATGCTCGCTTCGATACCTTGTTTTAATGTCACTTCTACGCTGTACGTTTTACCGCTATGAACAATCTCTTCCGGGACATTCAATACGGCACCATCAATACCTCGTTTTGCCATTTTTTCTCTTAAGATATCAACCAATTGCAAAACTTGGAAATCAGATTCGCTGGTGACTTTGATAGATTCATTTTTATCATTCAGTTCAAAATTTGCGGTGACATTTTTAAAATCCCAGCGACTCGTTAATTCACGCTGAGCATTTTCTACCGCATTGCGGACTTCACTCATTTCAACTTCAGATACAATATCAAATGATGGCATTTTAACGCTCTCCTATAATCAATCGGATTATCATAGCCTATTTGATTATCACACTCCACGTTGACAGCGCTCATCACTTGTATAACACAACTAATTATTTGGATATCATAATAAAATCGCTATGATGGCAATCAATAATCAAAGTCAACTGCTCTCAGATAGTAGGGAAAACCGATGAAAATAACCCTGATTGGCTGTGGTGCTATTGGTAAACTCTGGCTAGCCGCGCTCTCCTCACAAGGACATGATATTCAAGGCTGGTTACGCATGGCTCAATCTGACCTATTTGTCGATGTCAATGAGCCCGATGGTCAAGTATTTCGTGAATTAATTCCTTGTAATAGCCACCAACACCTTCATTCGAGTGAGCTGGTCATCGTTTGTTTGAAGGCATGGCAAGTTTCAGATGCCCTATTACCCTTACTTGCAATCATACCTGAAAGTAGCCCAATCCTCTTGCTTCACAATGGATTAGGTACATTGGAAGAGCTCGGTACATTACGTCATCCATTTTTATGTGGCGTCACAACCCATGCCGCATGGCAAGATAATAACCAAGTTTTTCATGTCGCTCATGGTGTCACTCACATTGGTGCAGTTAACTCCCTAGCGGAATCTTATTACCCGATTGCCAATATCCTACATGATGCACTACCTGACGTGGCTTGGCACAATCAAATCCTCAATACCAGCTGGCGAAAATTGATGGCCAATTGCGTCATTAACCCCCTCACTATCGAGCATAACTGTGCTAATGGAGCGCTTGTCCACTACCCAGAACAGATTGCACTACTGATTGATGAATGTTGCCAAGTGATGAGCGCTGAAGGATTGCACGCAGACAAAACAGAGCTAACTGAATATATCTATGGCATCATTCACAGCAGTGCAGAAAATTATTCATCGATGCTCCAAGATGTGCGAAATCATCGCCGAACTGAGATTGACTATATTACGGGATTTTTAATCAAAAAAGCCCGAGCGCATGGCTTAGCCACTCCCGAAAATGACCGCTTATACCATTTAATTAAAAATCGAGAACAACGTTATGACAACCTCCGTGCTGATATGCATCGCCAATGGTAGTGAAGAAATTGAAACAGTCACTACCGCCGATTTACTGGTCCGTGCCGGAATACAGGTGACATTAGCCAGTGTGACGGAAGACGGAGCATTAGAGATTACCGCATCTCGAGGTATTAAACTGGTTGCTGACCTACCTATCATCCACGTAGCAGACGAGCCTTTTGATGCAATCGTGTTACCTGGCGGTCTGGCAGGAGCAGAAGCTTTCCGTGATAGCCCTCTGGTGGTTGAAAAAGTCAGGCGCATGCATTTGGATGGAAAAATTGTAGCAGCCATCTGTGCCGCCCCTGCATTAGTTTTGGAGCACCACCAGCTATTTCCTCTCGGAAACATGACTGGCTTTCCAAGTATGCGGGACAAAATTCCAGCCCATAAATGGGTCGATAGACGTGTTTATTTCGATGAGAGAGTGAATTTACTCACGAGCCAAGGACCTGCGACGGCCTTCGATTTTGCGCTGAAGCTGATTGAATTACTGCAAGGGCGAGAAACGGCTGCCAACGTTGCCGCACAGCTCATTTTACCTCCAGGCATTAATGATTATCTGGAAGACTAGAAACAAAAAAGCGAGCTAATCAGCTCGCTTTTTCATTCGACATCACCTGACAACTTACGGGCGATAAACCTTAATATTCTCAAAACCTTGCTCTTTCAAATACAAAGCTTGTAAGCGGCTCATCACACCACGGTCACAATAGAGAAGATACGTTTTCTCTTTTGGTAAATCACCAAATTGTGTGCTCAGTTTGTAGAATGGAATATGTTTAATTTCAATCCCTTCCAGCTTCAATGGTTTATCTTCAAACTCATCGATTGAGCGGATATCTAAGATAACTTCGTTATCTGCGGATAACTCGTTGACCATCTCAACTTCAGGCACTTTCTCAAGACTTTCTTGTGCGATTTGGCGGATATCAATGTTTTGAGCCTGCTCAATGACTGACTCTAAAATACCAAAATCAAAGTTAGCTTCTTCCGCTTCGATACGCGCTTTTACTGCTTTCACGGTAGGACTTTTCGAAATCACACCGCAGTATTCTGGCATAGTTTTTGCGAAATCTTCAGTTCCGATCTGACGGGCTAATTTGATAATGTGCTCTTTATCATGAGAAATGAGTGGGCGTAATACTAAGGTGTCTGATGCATTATCAATCAAACGTAAATTCGTCAGTGTTTGACTCGAAACCTGACCAAGCGCTTCACCAGTCACGATAGCTTGAACACCATAACGCTCTGCCACTTTGGAGGCTGCACGTACCATCATACGTTTCAATACGACCCCCATTTGACCATCATCGATTTTTTCTAAAATCTCAGCCACAACAGGTTCAAAGTTTACTGCTATAAAACGTACTTTATGGGAGCTACCAAAACGGTTCCATAAATAGTGAGCGATTTGCTTCACTCCAATTTCGTGGGCTGCGCCGCCAAGGTTAAAGAAACAATAGTGCACGCGGCAACCGCGACGCATTAACATGTAGCTGGAAACCCCGGAGTCAAACCCACCTGAAATTAGCGACAGGACATCCTCTTGCGTACCAATCGGGAATCCGCCGATACCTTCAATTCTCGCTTTTACTAGGATCAACTTGTCATCTTCAATTTCCAGATGCACGGTGGTGTCAGGATCTTTCAATCTCACTTTCGCTGAGGCGATGTGCTGATTTAAGCCGCCACCGATATAACGCTCAGCGTCAATGGATGAAAACTCATGTTTGCCACGGCGTTTTACTCGCACACAGAACGTTTTGTTCTCCACCGATGCCCCGTAGGCTTCCAGTGTCATTTCAAAAATATGGTGTAGGCTAGTAAAAGGTTTCTCTTCTACTTCGAGAATATGGTGAATACCCGGAATGCGGCTTAGCATGTCACAGATTTCGTCGTGTTTTGATTCCCCTTTAACACGCACTTCAATGTTATCCCAATTACGGACAACCGAGATCTCTTCACCAAGACTCTTCAATACATTGCGGATGTTACTCGTTAAAATTTTGATAAAACGGAGTCTAACGGTTTGGCTTTTGATTGTGATTTCTGGGAAT
This sequence comes from Providencia sp. PROV208, assembly GCF_028479465.1. NCBI lineage: Bacteria > Pseudomonadati > Pseudomonadota > Gammaproteobacteria > Enterobacterales > Morganellaceae > Providencia > Providencia sp. PROV208. Next base: position 198,031 of record NZ_JAMPNS010000003.1, read on the forward strand.
AACTTAATAATAAACTTCATAGTCGCTGCATGTTCTTGGTTAGTGGGGCAAACGGACGTTGCGAAAAAGTGACTGTTGTTCACTTTACCAGTTGTCAATAAAGAGGCGTATTATAGCACTATCTTGCGTACTGAATCTAAAAACACCAATAATAAATTGTAACCATTGCGAGACTAAGTTAGTCTGCACAATAATTAAAGTTTCCCCTCTTTTAAGTGATTTAACATTAGTGATTAACGATTATGGCTAAAGAAAAATCTCAGCAAGTTCCAACTGTTAGTTTTGAAAACTCCCTTCAAGAGCTAGAGCAAATTGTCGCTCGCTTAGAAACAGGGGAGCTTCCTTTGGAAGATGCATTAAATGAATTTGAACGTGGCGTCCAAATTGCGAAACAAGGCCAAAAAGTCCTCCAGCAAGCAGAACAGCGTGTGCAAATTTTGCTGAGCGATGACGAAAATAAAGCCCTCGACAATTTTTCACCTGATACAGAATAAACTATGCCCGAACAACATCCAGACACCTTTGCGCGTCAACAACGCCAAGCTCATGATCGCGTTAATCAGTATCTATTAACCTCATTAGATTCACTGCCTTTTGCTGATCTCCCCTTAGCACAAGCCATGAAATACGGCACGTTATTAGGGGGTAAGCGCTTACGTCCTTTCTTAACTTATGCCGTTGGCGAAATGCTCGGCGTGAGTCTTGATAATTTAGACGCACCCGCAGCCGCCGTTGAGTGCATCCACGCTTACTCGCTGATCCATGATGATTTACCGGCTATGGATGACGACGACTTACGTCGTGGGCAACCCACTTGCCACATCAAATTTGGTGAAGGTAATGCGGTACTTGCAGGCGATGCCTTACAGACATTTGCCTTCCAGTTACTGTCTAGCGCATCAATGCCCGATGTCTCCGATAAAGACCGCATTGCGATGATTGCCGAACTGGCGTATGCCAGTGGCTTAGCGGGTATGTGTGGAGGACAAGCATTAGATCTTGATGCAGAAGGTAAACGCGTTGATCTTGTTTCTCTTGAGCGTATCCACCAGCACAAAACGGGGGCTTTAATCCGTGCCGCTATTCGTCTTGGCGCCTACGCCGCGGGGCATAAAGGATATCAAGCCTTAACTAACTTAGATAAGTACGCTGAATCCATCGGATTAGCCTTCCAAGTTCAAGACGATATCTTAGACGTCATCGGTGATAGTGCAGTGACGGGCAAACGCCAAGGTGCTGATGAGCAACATGAAAAAAGTACTTATCCCTCACTACTGGGTCTGGAAGCGGCTCAAGAAAAAGCCAAAGAACTCTATCAAGATGCGATCACTGCTTTAGAATCATTACAATCCCAAGGCTACAATACGGATTTGTTAAGAGCTTTAGCCAATTTTGTCATTGAGCGCAAAAGCTGACAATATGTTTTGCCTTTTGGTATGCATAAGACCGATAATTATAACATTGATTACCTAAACAACCTTGAGCTGTTGTGACGACTTACAAAATGCGTTTAACGAAGAAAAATCACTGTCACCAGCCGCTCAATGTTAACAGGCATCGCCCTAATTAATTTAAGTAGTGAGCACCTAATGAGTATAGATACCGCTAAATACCCAACGCTGGCACTTGCAGAGACGCCTGATGAACTGCGCCTTTTGCCAAAAGAGAGCTTGCCAAAGCTTTGTGATGAACTGAGACAATTTTTACTAAATAGTGTAAGTCGCTCGAGCGGTCACTTTGCATCAGGACTGGGGGCTATTGAACTCACCGTTGCTCTGCACTATGTTTACAAAACCCCGTTTGATAACCTTGTTTGGGATGTTGGGCATCAAGCTTACCCACACAAAATTTTAACGGGTCGCCGTGATAGAATTGACACTATTCGTCAAAAAAATGGGTTACACCCCTTTCCATGGCGCGCAGAAAGCGAATATGACATTTTAAGTGTTGGTCATTCCTCAACCTCCATTAGTGCCGGTTTAGGTATGGCTATCGCCGCAGAAAAAGAAGATAAAAATCGCAAAACCGTTTGTGTCATTGGTGATGGTGCGATTACCGCAGGAATGGCATTCGAAGCCATGAACCATGCCGGCGATGCCGCGCCCGATATGCTGGTGATCCTCAATGATAATGAAATGTCCATCTCTGAAAACGTTGGTGCTCTGAATAACCACTTAGCCCACTTACTTTCTGGCAAGCTGTATACAACGCTGCGTGAAGGTGGAAAAAAAGTTTTCTCTAATATTCCACCAATCAAAGAGTTACTCAAAAAAACCGAAGAACACATCAAAGGCATGGTTGTCCCTGGTACCATGTTTGAAGAATTGGGCTTTAACTACATAGGTCCTGTCGATGGTCACGACGTTATTGCGCTGATCCAAACGCTAAAAAATATGCGTGAGCTAAAAGGACCACAATTCCTGCACATCATGACTAAAAAAGGTCGTGGTTATGAGCCGGCCGAAAAAGACCCAATTAGCTGGCACGCAGTACCTAAATTCGACCCAGCTACTTTTACGTTACCAAAAAGCAAAGACACCAGACCGACATTCTCAAAAATTTTTGGGGATTGGCTGTGTGAAGAAGCAAAAGATGATGACAAGCTCATGGCAGTCACCCCTGCCATGCGCGAAGGCTCTGGTATGGTACGTTTCTCAAAAGAGTACCCAGACCAATACTTTGATGTGGCGATTGCTGAACAGCATGCCGTTACATTCGCGGCAGGTCTTGCTATTGGGGGCTATAACCCAATCGTAGCTATTTACTCGACCTTCTTACAACGTGGTTATGACCAAGTGATTCACGATGTGGCTATCCAAAAACTTCCTGTGATGTTTGCCATTGACCGTGCAGGTATCGTTGGTGCTGATGGTCAAACCCATCAAGGGTCATTCGATATTTCATTCTTACGTTGTATCCCAACAATGGTCATCATGACACCCAGTGATGAAAACGAATGTCGCCAAATGCTACATACTGGGTATCATTATCAAGAAGGTCCAACCGCTGTACGCTATCCGCGAGGTGCTGGTACTGGTGCAGAATTAATGCCATTGGCACCACTCGAAATAGGAAAAGGAATTGTCCGCCGCCAAGGTGAAAAAGTGGCTATTCTCAGCTTTGGTACACTGCTCAGCAATGCACTCGAAGCCGCAGAACAAATCAACGCAACGGTGGTTGATATGCGTTTTGTGAAACCTTTAGATGAAGCCTTAATCCTTGAAATGGCGAATAGTCATGACATGCTTGTGACATTGGAAGAAAATGCGATTATGGGTGGAGCTGGAAGCGGTGTGAATGAATTCTTAATGAAAGAGAAGAAAGTTCTCCCTGTACTGAATTTAGGCTTACCGGATTTCTTTATTCCTCAAGGGACACAAGATGAGTTATTGGCTGATCTGGGCTTAGATGCCATAGGGATCGTTAACGCGATAAATGCTTATCTGAATAAATAATTTTGTAAAATAAGGCGTTAACTCAGTAACGCCTTATTAATCCCGCAAAACCATCTCATTCTTAGCGCATGATTATAGACAGTTCCGCACTACCGCTCACTTTACCTGCAACGTTATTACCCCGAGAATAAAGCTCATAGACCAATTCATTATTAATACCCACACTTGCCTGTTGAGCGGTAATTTTGGCTAAATCAATTGGGCGCTGATCTAAAGTAATCGGTGTTTTATTGCCATTGACCATGACATACATTTTGACGTATGCCCCTGGTTTTTGCTGTGTATCGAGCAAATTGATTTCCAAACTATTACCCGAATAATATTGCGGCTTCACATTACCCGATAACGAAATAGTTCCAGCGATTTTATTCGTCACTTGGTCACAATTTACCGACATGTTATTTTTCACCGTAGCCAGTAATTCATTACTTCGACTACTCGCACTGTGAGAACCAAAATTCACATACGTTGGTGTGTTCAATGTGCAAGTTAACCCCGATACGATAATGTCCATTGGTTCATTCGCCCTAACCATTATATGGGTTGCGGCAGTACCAAATTTAAGATAATCCTCAATCATGACCCCAAAATATGGTGATGATATTCTATAAAAACCACTTCGTTGATTACCTGTTCCATAAATTAACATACGCCCAGTCAGGGTAACAGAATGACGAATAAGATTTCCTGTCGGTGTGCTTTGATAAGGCATCCATAAGCAATTGCTGTCCACTCCTAATTGCTCATTAGTTCCAGAACCCCATCCACTAAAATATCCAGCAATGGTATCTAAATAACGACCACTGATGAATTCTGTTCTTTCATCAACAAACGTAAACTCTGGGACCAAAATCATTTCATCGCCGCCATCAAGTTTAAGGCCGGTCACACCATCAATAACACCAAAGAAACTATACGGCGAGCACCAAAAATTATCACGTCCATTCGCAGAACCTCCAGCATTATAAAGATAGACATATGGATATTCCCTTATACCACTCTGACCAATACCGCTATAACCCCACACAGTTTTAGTGTATTCACCATAAACACCAATTAATCCTCGCCCATTGAGGACTGTCACCGTTTTCGAAAAGCTGGGGGCATTCACGATTAAAATGAACAAACCGCTCAGTAATACGCTTTTCAGCCTCATTAATATCTTCTTCGTCATTGTATTCATTCTCATAAAACATCCAGCCCACTTAATGGCATAACAGCGTTAAATTACGTAACGATGAATACGCGTTCTCAACGGATTTCTCCATTTCAAAAGGCGCTTCACAACGCTCGGAGCCACTTTTGCCCCACTTAATCACCAACTGTCCTGACTCGGGTAATCCGCTTAAATAAACCCGTCCGTTATCACTGACAATGCCAGAGATGATAGCCTCTTCTGCAGCCTCATTTTGGTGAAGCGATGCAATAGCACCCATCGGTACATTGTGCGGCTGCTGTAGGGTGATCATGGCTTGATAGCCTTTTAATGTTTTAAAATGAGCACTCACAATCGCACCTTTTGTTGGATAGAGGTTCAACGCATTTTCTTTACTCTCTACGTTTTCAGGCAGTGTATGCACATCTAAACTTGCGATGTTTTGTGCATAATCCGACAAATGAGGGAGTACACCGTAACCATTCAAATCAATGACTGTTGAGCCGTTATTGACTTTTGTTCCTGCTGCATCAGGGGCATACACTACCGCAGCTGAATTTCCTATATATTGGCTCAAAGAGACGCCACCGGCGTGAATAATCATGCCACCTGACGCGTTGGCATACATGAGTTGGCTATCACGACCATAGCTGTATCCACCACCGAGGTATCCTTTACTACCTTGATAGCCCAAACTTAACGAGCTCATCATGCTCTGATCTTGGTTATCGCCACTCTCAGTCAACTGATAATTAAGTTTATTTTCTAGCAACTGACCATTAATCCCGACCTGCTGATAAGTACGCCCAGTATTATCATGGCTGACTTGAAAAGTGCTGTTAATGTTCTCAATACTTTTGTGGCCACTGAAAATACTGAACGGAATGCTCATGTTCACACTCACTTGCTTATTTTCAGGCCAATTTCCATTACCTTCAGTACGGCTGATGCTGTAATCAATACCGTAGCTAACGCCACGATAAAAACTGTTATAACCCAGACCCAGTGTCGTGACCGTATCCGCTTTCCCCCAGTAATCACTGCGCATCCCACGTAAGTAAATAGAACCCCACTTGCCTAATGACTGGTTGATATATGTTTGAAAGCTACTGCGCTGGCGACCATTAAGCCACGGTGCGACGTTTTCCTTTAATTGGTATCCAGCTTGGTTGAAATCTGCAAAGCTGTAATACTCTTTCGTCGAATAACGTAGTGCTGTTAAATCCACAGATGTCCCACTTTCCGATAGGTTTTTAGAATAGCGAACACGAAAAGATTGACCTTGTTTACGTTCATTAAAAATCGTGGTTTGAGCGTGCGTCATATCCATAGAAAGCGCACCAAATGCGCCCAATGAAATCCCTGTCCCGATCATTCCACTCCAGTAGTTATTCGCCCCTAATAATCCGGTGTAAACCGTGATAGCTTTTGGCAACCCATAAATCAGTGTTCCCATCATGAAATGCTGCTCTTTAGAGCCGTCCGTGATCCCTCCATCATACTGACCCGCAGCAATTTCATATTTTAAGCCACCGACACGCTGCATAACGGGCAGAGAAGAGAACGCTTGCGTAAATACACGTGTAGAACCGTCTTCCTCTTGAATAGAAACCTCTAAGTCTCCTGCAGCTCCTGTCGGATAAATGTCATTAATCACAAACGGTCCCGGAGCCACATAGGTTTGGTAAATAATATTGCCGTTTTGCCTGATGATAATTCGTGAGTTCGACATCGCGACACCGCGAATCTCCGGTGCAAATCCACGCTCCCCTCTTGAGAGCATTTGTTCGTTAGACAATAAACGAATGCCTTTAAATGGAACGCTATCAAACACATCATTCAGCGTACTGGTTTCACCCACCACCAACTCAGAGCCTAGGCGCTGAATATCTCGAGAAAGGATGGTGCGTGAAAATTTACTTTCCCGATGGTGAGTGCTATACCCACTGTGCTTCGACTTATTTTCCATATATAAAAAATTAGAACGTAAGCGCCATGCCGCAATGTTAAGCCCACCGCTCATATTGGCGTACAAGGAATTCACTGTGTTTTTACCGCTGATTTGGGAACCACTAAACTTTTGTTTGCTACCATTCAGCTGATAGTTAAAGAGCAATGCCGTGATCCCCTGATCTAACAAGCTAGGATCTACCGCTCCGCGTGCTTTATGGCGCATAGCAACTTGTGGAATATTGATATTCAAATCCAGCTTAGCGACATCAAACTGGATTTGAGAATCAGGCAGTGCCTCTTTTAAAGAAAGGATCGGCTCATCCTTAGGCAAAGATTTCAATGTCGGTATGCTATCCACATTAACCCCATATTCATCCAATAAGGCTGGCGTGATTTCAGGTACAATATTGCCCTGCTCATCCGCAGAGAAATGGATCTCTTTCTGCCCTTGATCTTCCTTGTTAATTCGCAAGGTGACCACATAACGACCTGCCGTCACTGATTCAGAACGTGTAAATGCCGACAGATCAATGCTGTCTACACGGGTTCCCTCTGGCAAGTTCAATAGCGTCGGATCAAAATAAGGCTCAGCCAAGACATTACCGGCTGATAAACAGCATGCTAGCGCAAAAGCTATCCGGGTAATGGCAAAAGGCATCTTGTGCATTTTAAGATTCATTGGCGCCCCTTACTTCCAGCTTTGTCGGGATACTGTATTCGTTCAATATTCGCCATGTAACCGTGCCAGAGACGGACTTATCTAGGTCAATTACCTGTTTTCCAAAAGGGGCTATCCCATGAGTAAATTTTTCTACCGGTACGTCATAATCCCCTACCGATAATGTCGCTAATGTCATGGATAATGGTGTCGGATTATTAATGATGACCTTATTGCCTTGCACAACTACGTCTAATTTTTCAGTTTGAGAATCTAAACGTAACGCGTCAATTTGCCTTGGACGATATAACATTTTTAAATAAATAGTTGGTGCCAGAATAAACTGCGATGGCGCCTGATGATTCGATTCTGATTCTGGGATAACCTTTAAAGCAACGTAAAAAACCGTTTCCCTGTCCGTTGCCAGTTTTCCTTCATTTACACGTTGAATACGCCAATTAAAACGCTCATTAATCCCTAATTTATGTAATGGCGGCGTAATTAAAAAAGCATCATGGCTCTTCCCCAAATGCTCAACGACAGGCAAGCCGCTTTGACTATCCGTCGGGATGATTTGTGCCTGAATCAATGCTGCTTTTGACGTGCCATTCTGTAAACCTGTGGAAATACCTTTGGGATTACTTTCCAAATAAACCAACCGTTCTGGAGAAAAATGAAATCCTTCGTTAATCTCTGAGGCAAAGGCATGGTTCAGCAGCAGCATAAAAACAAGACCGTACAATAATTTTATTACTGACATAACTGCTCCTTGTTATCCTTCACAGAACCTGAATAAAGTACAGTGTCACCCCCATAATCATTAATTGCTTGCCAACGCATTGGGGCTTGCACCGAAATCGAGTCTGAAATCGCTAATTTTTGTTGGCTAAAAGGCGAAAGCATCGTTCCGGCTAGCTGAGGAAATATACGATTTCCCACCCTAACGTCACTGAGCGTAATGAAATATGGCGAGTGATTCGCAACACATAAACCGTGAGATAATGCGTGAAATTGCACATTTGCCACCGCAAAATCAAGAGATTGGGCAAACTCAACAGGACGGTAAAACAGTTTAATCACTAAGCGTGTGCCAATAGATAATTGTGCTGCAGCATCTTCCGTTAATTCCGGTGAAACACCGGGGATCGCAATCACGCTAAAATAGAAAATAGATTCTCTATCTTGAGGTAATGAGTCGGGTGAAGTTTGTAATAGCACTTTCATCGTTTGCTGTTTATTCGCATCCAAACGATACAATGGTGGAATAACAGAAAATAATGAGGATTCTTGGGTTCCAGTAGGCGTATTAAATATGCCTGATTGAATTAAATAAATATCATCGCTGTCGTTAGTTAATGTCACTGACTGCTGAGTATCTGAATTACTCCAAATAATACGGCTTTTTTCTAGACGTAATCCAGCCTGTGCTGAATTAACATTAATGCTAATTAACAGCACAAATAAGTGAAAAATAAAAAATAGGGATCCTGTTTTCTTAAACATACTCAAAATTATTCCGTTATTTTTATTATTAATAAGCGTGATTAACCCACGTACTATTCAGTACGCTAAAATGGTAAACATCATGGTGGCTTTAAATGTGCCTAATTGAATTTTTTGAACGTTTTGGCAATTGCCGCATGAAAGTGCAGTCACCACAGTGATTTGATTTCCTTGGTTATGGGTTGCGGATAAATCCCAGACGGAATCACCACTAACTTTATTTTGTCCACCCGCTTTTAGCCGAATACCAACTCCACCTGAACTACCACTCTCCTTAAATAACGTTTCACCATTCATGACTTGAGTCGGACCTGTGACAATCACTTTGCTCCCACTTAATGTGCCAAGACCGGAGCAGTTTGCTAAGGTTAAAGAGACATTACGATTAAGCGCTGTACTCTTTCCCGAATCATTATCGACAATGGTTTGAGGTTTCACTCTCCCATAAGCAATCACGCTTTCAGAAAGATTGATCTCACATGTTCGCTGGTATAAGTGGGCATCAAAATTAATGCTGACTGAATTTGGAGCAGCCAATATTCCTTCTGCAAATCCCCACAGTGGCACCATAAGAAAATAGAAATATTTGCTCACATCGCCTCCGGTTATGGCATAACAACAGTAAACAGAATTGCCGCTTTCACCGCACCAGCTGTCACTGTGTTATTACCAATTTGGCGGATAAACCCGACTGTAAACGGCGTTTCTCCCTCATTAATGTCAGCTGGTAAGAATATTGAATCACCATTCACCACGGTTTTACCTGTGTTGTAATACCCAGAAAGATCTTTTACAGAACCTTCTTTCAGCATAAAACCAACCCCTTTAGCGCCTGTAGAATCTGCCGTTAAAAACAAGTTGGTATCTGTTGCAGTGCTTCCCGTCACGTTGACTTCAGGACGCGCATTGGTTTCATAGCCCGTACACGTATATTTCAAGCTTAACCTCTGTAAATCCACGGCATCGTTTGCAACAAACTCACCGATTGATGGGCGTCTTTTAAACTCAATCAATGAGGGACTCACCGAAATTGCACACTCACCCGCATTGTCTATTTCAGCGATTAACTCAAGGGTGTTACCCGCATGCCCTAGAGGCATCATCATGATGGAAAACACGCCAGCGAGAAGCATCCATCGATGCTGATAAATGCTACGGTCGTGAATACTCACTTCTTCCTCCAAGATCATTGATAACTGCCCACACTTTTTTACCTTTTTTCACGGACAGTGAATAATTGATACTGGCAAAAGGCGCAATCATGGTGTTGTTCAGATCAGGGTTTAACGCAACGGCTTGTCCCCCCACACTCAATGATGACAATGTGATGTAATACGGTGATGGATTAACCACGTTGATCCCATTAGCTGTTTCCTCAAAGAGCAGACTGCTATGCGCTTGCTCTACCGTTAATGGCAGGTTTTTTGGGCGGTAAAAGACTTTAATGACACTCTCTAACGCGATTTTAACGTCACCTTTCATTGACGTTTTTTGCAGCTCACCATTTTTTTCACTCGCCGCAATCGCTCTGGCGTGAAAATAGAAGATAGACTCACGATCTTTAGGTAATCCCGCAACCTGAGCACCTTCAACTAAGCGAACATCACGCTGTTGTTTTGATGCCAGGTAGAACATAGGAGGAAGCACATCTAAAGTTTGGTCTTGGCTCGCACCTTTGGCTATTTTAGTCAAATAAACCTGAACCAAATATTCTTCCTTCTCTGTAGTATTTCGAAGCGTAACGGGAACAGATTGGCTATCTTGGGGGAAAATAACTCTCGTGGCATTAATCCCCACACCCGCCGCACAAGTCGTGTCTATCTGAATAAAACATAGCGTCACAATAATTGGTAATGTGCGTAGTAACGTTAATAATTTCATTTTTATCTTTAAGTCATGAATAAAATTGTGAAATGGCACAAAGCGGCCATTTCACTGCAAACCTTACTCGTAGCTAACAGAGAAAGTGATTGGCGCTTCAATACGCTGAGAACCCGGCTGAAGCATGGTAGAATTCAGAGCCACCGTCATCGGGATCACGGCTGAACCATTTTGAGCAACTGTCTTAATACTCTCTAATGGGATCGTTGAATTTGGTTTTACTGGTTTACCATCTGCGGTCACTTCTACCCCCACAGTTCCTTTATCGATGTTATTAAATAAAGCGGTATTTGTAGCCAAAGCAGTACCTTTCGCGTGCATTTGTATAAATTTACCGTCTTTACCATCGAATGCTTTACCACAGTTCGATAAACTCATATCGAAAGCACGAGTACTACCTGCAATAACACCTGCCGCTTTAATATCTGAAGAAATAAAAGTACCTAAATCAATACCGGTATTTGATACGATTAAATCACACGTTGCAGCAGCTATATTTCCAGTGACAGTGACCTGTGCGTTAGTTGCAGACATTGCCGCACCCGAGAAACCTAAGCCAGCCGCTATAAATAATACGGTTAGATTTTTTTTATTAAAAAACATAATAAACCCTTAATAATAATTAATATAAAATTGAGATAAATAAATCTTCATCAAAATAAAATTTTTAATGGTTTTTTATTTAAAGAATAACAAGCGAAATAGATAAACTTAATTCTTCTAAAAATAACGTACATTTTATAAAAATTAATTCTTGCTTGTTATTTTTAAACATATTACTTGATGAATATTAATTGGTACATGTACTTAGAGAATTACAGTTGTAACAATTTGTAAATTTCCATTTCAAAATAAAAACACATATTATTGGTGTTTTTAATTAAGTAGTTCAACAATGCGCTATTTTTACTTATCAAGCTTCGACATTAATGATATTAATGACGTTGATATAAATTATATATCAATGTGTAATAGAAATTATGTTCAATTAGATAATTAATAAATCCATAGATAATATCGCGTATACGTGAATTTTGCTCAGTTAGTTTTTCCTAAAAAAAGAAAAAATAAATTAGATACCCTTATTTAGAGGTTAAATTTAATTCTTGGTTTTTACATTTTGAAACAAATGATGATTAAAATACAATCACGGTAAAATTAATTATTACAAATAAAAAAAATAAAATTAACTATATTCACAAAAACGAAGTGAAAATAATTTAACTTAATCAAAAAGCCCTAGTATTTAACTAGGGCTTTCATTATCTAAAAATACCAATTATCGTGACAGGCTAATTGAAAAATTAGAAAGGCATCACTTGATAATGGACCAATAACCAAATTGTCAGATAAGCAAATATCGCAGCAATGATGTCATCAATCATGATCCCAAATCCACCACTGACTCGACGATCAAAAATACGGATTGGCCAAGGCTTCCACATGTCGTAAACACGGAAAATTAAAAATCCAGTAATCACCCATTGAACGCTGACAACAGGGATCGCCATGAGCGTAATCCACATACCGATAAATTCATCCCAAACAATACTTCCATGGTCATGAATCTTCATATCATCGGAAGTACGCTGGCAGATCCAACATCCAAACCAGAACCCAACCACGATAATAACCCAGCAGCTCCACATCGGCAGATGACTCATTAATAGCCAGAATGGAATAGCCGCTAATGATCCCATTGTGCCAGGAACAATTGGCGATAAACCACTACCAAATCCTGTAGCAAGCAAATGCCACGGATTTCGCATATTCAATCGTTTTTTTGCTGCTGCTTTTTCTTGTGTGGTCGCCATGGACATTTTCCTAAACAAAATGATCAAAGCCTTTGAGATTAACCTCAACAGCTTGATTATCACAAAAATAGCTGATCCCTTCAGATTGTGGTCTGATCTGACCAATACATGTAAAGCCTGCCCCTGTATGCGCTAAAGCGACTTCTAACGCACCACGATTCATTTCAGGTACCGTAAAACAGAGTTCATAATCTTCACCGCCACTTAATGACCAAACTCGAGCTTGATCGACGGAACAGTTCGCCTTTAAAGCTTCTGACTGTGGCAAAGCATCAAGATTAATTCTCGCGCCACAACCACTGGCTTTGAGTATATGGTTAAGATCGGATACTAAGCCATCAGAGATATCTATCGCAGAGGATGCAAGATTACGTAAGGCCTGACCTTGCAAGATACGAGGTTGTGGCCGTAAATGACGACCAACCAACCACTGTTTCTGTTCACGATTTTCAGGATGCAATTTATCTTGTAGTATCGCTAATCCCGCAGCACTATCTCCCAATGTGCCGGTAACATAAATCCAGTCACCATTATGTGCACCGGAACGCGTTAATGCTTTTCCAGCAGGTACGAGACCATGCACGGTATACGTTAAACTCATTGGACCCCGAGTTGTATCTCCGCCAATCAGTTGCATACCATAGTAATTCAATTGTTCAAACAACATATCACTAAAGGATTGCAGCCACTCATGATCCACGCTTGGTAAAGTTATAGCTAAAGAAACCCAAGCAGGATCCGCCCCCATTGCAGCGAGGTCGCTTAAATTTGAGGCGAGAGATTTATAAGCAAGGTCAGCAGGAGAGATATTGGGTAAAAAATGAATACCAGAAACTAGGGTGTCAGTACTCACAGCAATTTGCTGTTTTTCGGGGATAGTCATTAGCGCACAATCATCGCCAATACCGATATTAACATCACGTCGGTTTATAGGTTGACGATTAAAAAAACGTGCGATGAGGTCAAATTCGCCATATGACATGGTAGATTTTCCATTTTCGCTATGTCTGATTTTAAATAAACTGAAAAACCAGACATAAGTACTAGAGTAGACTGGAACCCAGCCTACTCATTGTGACTCACGTATTACAGGAGGGAACCTGATTATGTTTATTTCTTACGACGTACTACAGGCGCTGCTTTATCTAACACACCGTTGACAAACTTATGGCTATCTTCAGCACCAAAAACTTTAGCTAATTCAATACCTTCATTTATCGCAACCTTGAAAGGTACATCTTGTCTATAGCTTAGTTCATACATCGCGACACGTAAAATTGCTTTCTCAACTTGACCTAACTCCTCTAATTGACGAGATAAGTAAGGTGACATTAATTGATCCAGCTTCGTGGCATTGTTCGCAATACCAGAAATTAATTCACGGAAATAGTTTACGTCAACGTCAGACATGTCCTGTTCAGCAATAAACTCATATTCCACTTCGGCAATAGGATTACCGGATAATTGCCATGAATAAATGGCCTGTACAGCACACTCACGAGCGCGGCGACGAGCAGCAGGTTTCACAAGATTCCCCTTAAATAAAAAAACTACACAGCATATTCCGAGCTCATTGAGCCCGAAATATGACGCGCATTATTTGCCTTTTACAGCTTTAATCACATTAATCATTTCGAGCGCAGTCAGTGCAGCTTCTGCACCTTTGTTACCTGCTTTAGTCCCTGCACGCTCAATGGCTTGTTCGATATTTTCAGTGGTTAACACACCGAAAGTCACAGGAACTTCGCTGTTCATTGCAACTTGAGACAACCCAGAGCTGCACTCACCAGCAACAAATTCAAAGTGAGCAGTCCCGCCACGAATAACGGTACCTAATGCGATAACTGCATCATATTTTTTGGTTTCGACCAGTGCTTTTACAGTCAATGGTAATTCATATGCACCAGGTACCCACACAACAGTGATGTTGTCTTGAGCAACTTGACCAATACGCTCTAACGCGTCAACAGCACCGTCCAGCAGGCTATCATTAATAAAGTTGTTAAAACGAGCGATAGCGATAGCAACACGCGCTTTTGGCGCAGCAACAACACCTTTGATTACGTTCATAATCTTCCTCAAATATTAATTATAACCCGCGGGGCGCGGATTTTATCACATTCTTTAGGTAATCGTATGAGTGAATTTCAGCAAACAGCTAAAAAAAACGCATTTACCATACAGGGCGCAACCTTACACGAAGGTCACTACCGACTTTTTCAACGTCAGTAAATTCAAATTTAGGCGCATCCGATAATGCGCTTAATTCAGGGAGGCTCACTAAACCACGTGCCGCATCCCCAAGTAATTTCGGTGCAATATACACAATTAGCTCATCAACTAAGCCTAATTTCAATAGCGAACCCGCCAGTTTAGCCCCAGCTTCAACCCAGATGCTATTCACATTGCGCTTCGCTAATTGCATCATTAAGATGACTAAATCGATACCATTGTCATCCGCAGGGATAGCGAGTTGCTCAACATCACCTTGCCATGTAACTGTTGTGTCTGGCGTCGGGCGGACTAACCAACATTCCCCCTCTAGCTGAGTGACTTTATGATCAGGGGTAACGCGATTATGGCGATCTAGCACAATACGAATTGGCTGACGCAGCGTCTCTTCTGGATACTTTGCTTGAATATCCTCAGGTAACTCATTCCAACGTACGGTTAAAGCTGGATCATCCGCAAGAACCGTATTGCTGGTACTCAAAATCGCACTCGCTTGAGCACGTAATACCTGAACATCTTTACGCGCCGCAGGACTTGTGATCCATTTACTTTCCCCATTCGCTAGAGCCGTTTTGCCATCTAGCGAGGCTGCCAGTTTTAATTGAATGTAGGGAAAAGCGGTACGCATGCGTTTTAAAAAGCCACGGTTAAGTGCTTCAGCTTCTTCCAGTAAAATATTACTAGCCGTTTCGATGCCCGCTTGATTGAGCATATATAAACCTCGCCCAGCGACTTGTGGGTTTGGATCTTGCATCGCGGCAACAACACGACTAATTCCGGCATTAATTAAAGCTTCCGCACAAGGCGGAGTACGACCGTGATGGCTACAAGGCTCAAGGGTCACATAGGCTGTCGCACCTTTTGCTTTATCTCCAGCTATACGCAATGCATGCACTTCAGCGTGAGGCTCACCCGCTTTTTGATGATAGCCTTCACCCACAATCTCGCCGTCACGGACAATGACGCAACCCACATTAGGATTCGGCGATGTGGTAAAGCGCCCTTCTTTTGCCAATTCAAAGGCTCGCGCCATGTAAATACGGTCTTGTTCAAGCATCAATATTAGTCCTGTAACTTAGCAATTTCTTCGCCAAATTCACGGACATCCTCAAAGCTACGATAAACCGAAGCAAAACGAATATACGCTACTTTATCGAGTTTTTTGAGCTCATCCATCACCAAATTACCGATCAACTTGGAAGGTACTTCACGCTCGCCTGTTGCACGTAGGTGGGATTTAATAGAAATAATCGCTTGATCAATAGCATCAGAGCTGACAGGACGCTTTTCTAATGCTTTTAGCATACCTCGGTTGAGTTTTTCTTCATCGAAGGGCTCGCGTATGTCGTCACTTTTAATTACCCGAGGCATAACAAGTTCCGCCACTTCAAAGGTGGTGAAGCGTTCATGACACACCAAACATTGGCGGCGCCTGCGCACTTGAGAGCCTTCACCAACCAGACGCGAGTCGATCACTTTCGTATCTACAGCTGAGCAAAATGGGCAATGCATAGGAATTCCTGATTCTATTTATAGGGTAGGTAGTGTAACTCAGTCCTGAAATGAAAAACACCCTGCAAGTAGAACTCGCAAGGTGCTCTCAACGCTTTATACTACGCAAAAATTAAGGCAGTAAAGACTCTTGGTCTGCACCTTCTTTCTCGACTTTCGCCTGAATCAAGTGCTCACGCTTCATACCCATCTTCAGTGCTAATGCAGAAGCTACGTAGATAGATGAAATCGTACCGATAGTCACACCGATTAACATAACCAGTGAGAAGCCTTCTAACATTGCGCCACCAAACAGATACAGCATCAGAACCACTAATAAGGTTGTTGCTGATGTCATGATGGTACGGCTCAATGTTTGAGTCAGAGATACGTTCATAATTTCATAAGGCGTACCGCGACGAATCTTACGGAAATTTTCACGGATACGGTCCGAAACTACGATGCTGTCGTTAAGGGAATAACCAATAACAGACATCAATGACGCCACGATAGTCATATCAATCTCAATATGAAATAGAGACAGAATACCTAATGTGATCACCACGTCATGAGCGAGCGCCAATACAGCTCCTGCCGCCAAGCGCCATTCGAAACGGAAACCAACGTAAATCAGGATACAGATCAGCGCCGTTAATAACGCTAGTGCCCCTGTTTGTGCTAACTCAGCACCTACACTTGGTCCCACGAATTCAATACGCTTAACCGTCGCTTGCTCATCAACGTTTTTATTGATGATAGTAATGATCTCTTTACCCACTTCTTGACCCGCTACACCTTCAACAGGTGGTAAGCGGATCATGATGTCACGGCTGCTACCAAAGTTTTGGATTAATGGATCTTTATGATTCGAGTTAGATAGGCTATCACGAATTTTATCCAAATCAGCAGGCTGGCTAAGGTTGATTTCAATGACGGTACCGCCCGTAAAATCAAGTCCCCAGTTAAAGCCTTTAACACCGATAATCACACAAGAAGCGATCAGTAAAATGATAGAAATACTAAAGGCAACGTTGTCCCAGCGCATAAAGTCATAAACTTTACGACCATAGTTCAATTGTTCAACAGTATAATCCTGTGCCACAACGTGCTCCTTAAATTGACAGCTTATTAATACGTTTACCACCGTATAGCAGGTTCACGATTGCACGTGTACCAACAATAGCTGTAAACATAGAGGTTGCGACACCAATCGCTGTCGTAATCGCAAAGCCTTTAATCGACCCTGTACCCACTGCGTACAAAATAATTGCCGTGATCAGCGTCGTTAAGTTTGCATCGGTAATACTTGAGAAGGCGCCTTTATACCCTTCGTGGATCGCTTGCTGTACCGAGCGCCCATTACGCAGTTCTTCTTTGATACGTTCATTTATAAGAACGTTAGCATCGACGGCAACCGCAAGGGTTAAGACGATACCTGCAATACCTGGCATAGTCAGTGTTGCCCCTGGTAACAGAGACATAATACCCACGATCATCACCAAGTTTGCCATCAAAGCACTACTCGCGATCAAACCAAATTTACGATAGTAAATAATCATAAACAGGATAGAGGCTAACAGACCTGCGATACACGCTTTCAGACCTTGCTCAATGTTTTGCATACCCAATGTTGGACCGATTGTACGTTCTTCAACAATTTGGATTGGTGCAATCAGTGCACCTGCACGCAACAGCAAGGATAATTGACGCGCTTCGTTTGCGTTATCAATTCCTGTAATACGGAACTTGCTACCGAAACGAGCTTGAATACGTGCAGCGTTAATCACTTTCTCATCTTTGACTAAAATCGCACGACCCGCAGCATCTTTTTTACCACTGTCTTTGTACTCAACGAACAGGGTTGCCATCAGCTTGTCTTGGTTGTCACGGGTAAAGTCAGACATGATAGAGCCACCTGCACTATCAAGACTAATGCTGACCTGTGGGTAACCATTTTCATCCGTTTCAGACGTTGAGTCAGTGATGTGGTCACCCGTTAAAACAACACGCTTATACAGAACATAAGGCACGCCATTACGGTCAGATTTGAGTTCTGAATCACCCGGAATACGTCCACTTTCTGCAGCTGAGCTATCCACACTTGTATTGACTAAACGGAATTCTAAGGTTGCAGTTGCACCTAAAATTTCTTTTGCACGCGCAGTATCTTGGATACCTGGCAATTCAACAACAATGCGATCCGCACCTTGGCGTTGAACCAATGGTTCAGCAACACCTAATTGGTTAACACGGTTACGGATGATAGTGATGTTTTGAGAGACGGCATAGTTACGTGCTTCACGTAAGCGCTCATCAGTCATAACAGCAATCATGGTGTTATCGCTGCCATCAGAAAACACTAAATCTGGGTATTTACGCGCCAGTGTTTTCTCAGCAAGACTGCGATCATCAGCGTTACGGAAGCGAACTTCGACGCTATAATCACTGCCTTTACGAATAGAAGAGTACGCAATACCTGCTTGACGCAAGTCATTACGCAAACCATCCATGTTTTGTTCCTGCAATTTACCTAATGCAGTGTCCATATCAACTTCCATCAGGAAGTGAACCCCACCACGTAAGTCCAGACCCAGCTTCATCGGTTCACCACCGAGAGCTTCAAGCCATTTTGGTGTAGCAGGTGCAAGGTTTAATGCAACAACATACTGGTCACCCAACGCGTTCATGATAACTTCACGAGCACGTAACTGAACGTCAGAGTTGTTGAAACGGGCTAAAATCGCCCCATTCTCAAGAGCAACAGATTTGCTCTGAATTTTATCTGTTTCTAAAGCTTTTTGGACTTGGATCAGCGTTTGTTCATTGGCGGCGGTTCCCCGCACGCCAGTGATCTGAACAGCCGGATCCTCACCATATAGGTTTGGAAGTGCATACAGCAAACCGATGAGGATCGCAGTGATCAACATCAGATACTTCCATAAAGGATAACGGTTTAGCACGGCAGTTCCCTTCGGGAAAATTCAGAATTAGATTGCTTTCATTGTGCCTTTAGGTAGAACAGCAGCAACGAAATCACGTTTGATAGTTACTTCAGTGTTCTCACTCAGTTCAAGAACAACATAACCTGTTTCAGACACTTTAGTTACACGACCGATTAAACCACCCGTTGTTAAAACTTCATCGCCTTTAGCGATTGATTCCATCAGTTTACGGTGATCTTTAGCACGTTTTTGCTGTGGACGCAGGATCATGAAATAGAAAATCAGCGCGAAAACAACCAGCATAATAATCAGAGAGTACGGGCTACCTTGAGCGGGTGCGCCTGCTGATGCAGCTGCTTCAGAAATAAAAAAACTCATTCAACTTTCCTCATTGTTATTGAAAGCAATTTCAAACTTACACTTTAACTAATTCAAGTTACATAAAATACATCAAACCATTATGTAACTAGAACTAAAAACTATAATTTGCACTAAATAATTCTTTTGGCTGATGCCAATAACCACAATTCAGCTGCAAGAACGAAGGGTACAGCCCGATATGCTACACAGATCGGGCTAACTTCGCACTTTAAATTCACGCTCTATTTAATGAAGGCTGAGGTTTCCCAATCTTCTGATAGAAATCGGCAGCAAACTGCTCAAAATTGCCAGCTTCAATCGCTTGGCGAATACCTGCCATTAAGCGCTGGTAGTAACGTAAATTATGAATGGTATTGAGACGCGCACCCAAAATTTCATTACAACGGTCAAGATGGTGCAAATAAGCACGGCTATAATGACGACAAGTATAGCAGTCACACTCTTCATCAAGTGATGAAGTATCTGACTTATACTTCGCATTACGAATTTTTACCACGCCGTTAGTGACAAACAAATGCCCATTACGTGCATTTCGAGTTGGCATCACACAGTCAAACATATCAATGCCACGACGCACGCCTTCAACTAAATCCTCAGGTTTACCAACGCCCATTAGGTAACGCGGTTTTTCCGCTGGAATTTGCGGGCATACGTGTTCTAAAATGCGGTGCATATCTTCTTTTGGCTCACCCACTGCTAGGCCGCCTACAGCGTACCCATCAAAGCCGATTTCCACCAGCCCTTTCACGGAGATATCGCGTAAATCTTCGTAAACACTGCCTTGAATAATTCCAAACAGGGCATTTTTATTGTTTAGCTCATCAAAACGTTGGCGGCTACGTGCAGCCCAACGTAATGACATTTCCATTGATGTTTTGGCGTAATCCCAATCGGCTGGATATGGTGTACATTCGTCAAAGATCATGACGATATCAGAACCAAGATCGTACTGAATTTCCATCGATTTTTCAGGACTTAAGAAGACTTTTTCGCCGTTAATTGGATTACGGAAATGAACGCCTTCTTCTTTAATTTTACGCATGGCGCCAAGACTAAAAACTTGGAAACCGCCGGAGTCCGTTAAAATCGGACCTTGCCATTGCATAAAATCGTGCAGGTCACCATGCAATTTCATGATCTCTTGACCCGGACGTAACCATAAATGGAAGGTATTACCCAGTAAAATTTGTGCGCCAGTTTCTTTCACTTCTTCAGGGGTCATCCCCTTCACTGTGCCATAAGTTCCTACTGGCATAAACGCGGGGGTTTCAACCACGCCACGTTCAAAAATTAGGCGACCACGACGCGCATTACCGTCGGTTGTCTGTAATTCATATTTCACGTTTTATCTCCTAGCATCAGAAAAACAGTCTGGTGCTATTGGTTACTGAATCTAAGCGAGCAGCGACGCCGCCACTTATTCTTGTTCTGCCGAGCCGACTTGCTCAAAACGAGCATTCGCATTTGGCGTAATAAACATAGCATCGCCATAACTAAAGAAACGGTATTTTTGCTCAACCGCTTCTTTGTAGGCTCGCATGGTGTTTTGATATCCCGCAAACGCAGAAACCAACATAATCAACGTGGATTCTGGTAGGTGGAAGTTAGTGATCAGGGCATCAATCACTTGATATTCATAACCCGGATAAATAAATATCTGGGTATCATCAAAGAATGGAGCAATTAAAGCATTTTGGCTGGCTTTCGCGGCGCTTTCAAGTGAACGAACAGATGTAGTTCCCACCGCAATCACACGATTTCCACGCGCTTTACATGCCAACACAGCATCGACCACCTCTTGCGGCACCTCTGCATATTCAGAGTGCATAATATGGTCTTCGATGGAATCGACTCGCACAGGTTGGAACGTGCCCGCACCGACATGCAATGTCACGAATGCCATCTCAACGCCTTTTTGACGTAATGCGTCTAATAACGGCTCATCAAAGTGTAAACCCGCTGTTGGTGCAGCAACCGCACCTGGACGTTGGCTATACACCGTTTGATACAGCTCTTTATCAGACTCTTCATCTGGACGGTCGATATACGGTGGCAATGGCATGTGCCCAATTTGGTTAAGAATGCTCAACACATCACGGGCATCATCAAAGCGCAATTCAAATAGAGCACCATGACGAGCAACCATTGTTGCGTTCACACTTTCATCTTCACCAAGCAATAATGCCGCACCTTCCTTCGGTGCTTTAGACGCTCTAACATGAGCCAAAACACGGTGCTCATCAAGCATACGCTCAATCAGAACTTCAATTTTACCGCCGCTCGCTTTACGACCGAACAATCTAGCAGGGATCACTCGAGTGTTATTGAACACCAGCAAATCCCCTGGCTCCAATTTTTCAAGAATATCGGTAAACACACCATGCGTAAGCTGTCCCGTGGCACCATCAAGACCAAGTAAGCGACATGAGCTACGCTCAGCCTGAGGATAATGGGCAATAAGTTCTTCTGGTAATTCAAAAGTAAAATCGGATACACGCATTGTATTAACATCAATCTAAAAAAATAAGGCGACTAGTCTAGTGCTGCACTGTCTTTGGCGCAAGAAATAAGCGCCATTTAGTATAAAAAATAAGCAATATTGCGCAAATATTTTCTGAAACCGCACGGAATGTGCCTGCACTCTTTTTTCTTTCATTTTTTCGTTTATAGTACCGACATGAACTACCTTGCTCATCTTCACCTTGCCCATCTAGCCAAAAGCTCTCTATTGGGAAATATGATGGCGGACTACGTACGCGGCAATCCCGCGGGGGAATATTCTGCCGATATTGTCGCAGGGATCCGTATGCACAGGGCTGTTGATAGAACGACCGATACTCACCCACTCGTCAAACAAGCACGTCGCCTATTTCGTGAAGAATATCGCCGAGTTGCGCCTATCACATTGGATTTGGTCTGGGATCACTTTCTTTCTCGACATTGGACACGCTTCGTTCCTACCCTTTCACTCTCTGATTTCGTGCGTTTTGCTCGGCAAACCATTGAACCTGATTTGTGTCATACCCCTGAAAAATTTCAGGAGTTAAATGAGTACCTGTGGTCTCAGCAATGGCTGACTCGCTATGCAGAAAAAGAGTATATCGGGAAATCGCTCAATGGCATGGCAAGACGACGACCGAAGCTGGCTGCCTTGAGTGGCTCTTTTGATGATTTTTTACTTAATTATCCAGAGCTTGAACATATTTTCTTTCAGTTTTATCCACTAATGATTGAGACGGCGGAACAACAGCTTTTTGCCCAAGAGTTCACATTACGTGCATCTGAATAAATTAAAACTTGCACTTTAATGGAATAAAACTATCTTATTGATATTAATTTGCCAAATTGATACCATTGATAGGTAAAAGCTATCATATTAATTGGTTTTAATGCCTTTATTCTCCAAGGATAAATCCTTATCCTTAGGTTATATTTATCCGCATGCCCCATTATGATTGCGGAGATAGAAACCCTTAAAACTCATAGGAGTACATTATGGTTCTGGTAACACGTCAAGCCCCTGACTTTACTGCTGCAGCTGTTCTTGGTAATGGTGAAATCGTTGATAACTTTAACCTGAAAAACCACCTGAACGGTCGTCCAGCTGTGATCTTCTTCTGGCCAATGGACTTCACTTTCGTTTGTCCTTCAGAACTGATTGCATTTGATCATCGTTATGAAGAATTCAAAAAACGCGGCGTAGAAATCGTTGGTGTTTCTTTTGACTCTGAGTTCGTCCATAACGCATGGCGTAAAACGCCTGTTGATAACGGCGGTATCGGTGAAGTTAAATATCCGATGGTTGCTGATATCAAACGTGAAATCATGAAAGCATACGGCATCGAGCACCCAGAAGCGGGCGTTGCTCTGCGCGGTTCTTTCTTAGTTGACAAAAACGGTATTGTTCGTCACCAAGTGGTTAACGACCTGCCATTAGGTCGTAACATCGACGAAATGCTGCGTATGGTTGACGCGCTGCAATTCCACGAAGAGCACGGTGATGTTTGCCCAGCTCAGTGGGAAAAAGGTAAAGAAGGCATGAACGCATCACCAAAAGGCGTTGCTGCTTACCTGACTAAAAACGCAACTGGTCTGTAATTCTACCAATTAAGTTTTCAGATGCCGGCTCAATGCCGGCATTTTTACATCTCTTATCTGCAATTTTTCCTACCTCGTTAACACTTTTCTACTTTTGCTGTTCAGCCCCCTAAATAATTCATGCTATATCTTAACGATACAAATATTTAACAAATTATTTATTTGTATTACATCTAAGCGTTACTTCCTTCATTTAATCGGGAGATACCAATGATAAAAAATGCATGGCGCCCTTCTTTACTACTGATTTCTTTGCTGACATCAAGTCAACTTTACGCCGCTTCCGAACCCGCTGTTGAAGCGACAAAAGGTATGGTTGTCTCCTCTCAACACCTCGCATCCCAAATTGGAGCTGATATTTTAAAAGCAGGAGGCAATGCGGTGGATGCTGCGGTTGCAGTCGGTTACGCGCAAGCCGTTGTTAACCCTTGCTGTGGTAATATCGGCGGCGGTGGGTTTATGACACTTCACCTTGCTGATGGCAAAGATATCTTCATTAACTTTCGAGAAACCGCACCAAAAGCCGCCAGTGCCGACATGTATTTAGATAAAGATGGCAAGCTTATCAAAGATGCCAGCTTATACGGCTACCTCGCCTCAGGCGTTCCAGGCACAGTCAAAGGTTTAGATTATGCCCTTGAAAAATATGGCACGATGAGCCGCCAACAAGTCATGGCGCCTGCAATTAAACTCGCAAGAGAAGGTTTTGTACTCACCCGTGGAGATACGGATGTACTCGACACCACAACTGAACGCTTTAAACAAGATCCTGAAGTCGCTCGTATCTTCTTAAAACCAGATGGAAGTACTTACCAACCTGGAGACTTGCTCGTTCAAACCGACTTAGCTAACACCTTAGAAAAAATCGCTAATAACGGTCCTGTCGCCTTCTATGAAGGGGATATACCTAAAATTGTAGAGGCAGCATCGAAGAAAAACGGTGGGATCCTGACGGCTCAAGACTTTGCAGATTACACCATCGCAGACACAACGCCCGTTAGCTGTACATATCGCGGCTACAAATTTATCTCTGCCCCACCACCAAGCTCCGGCGGTGTGACTATCTGTGAAACCCTCAATATCTTAGAAGGTTATGACCTAAAAGAAATGGGCTTCAACTCAGCAGAATATATTCATACACTGACCGAAGCGATGCGCCATGCTTACATGGATCGCAATACATTCCTAGGTGATCCTGCATTTGTCGATAACCCGACAGGCAAATTACTCAGTAAACAGTATGCGGCAGATCTGCGAAAAGAAATTGTTCCGAACAAAGCGACGCCGTCTACCGAAGTCCAGCCTGGTATGGGACCGCATGAAAAACCAGAAACCACCCATTATTCGGTGGTAGATGATAAAGGCAATGCTGTTTCAACCACTTACACGATTAATGGTCGATTTGGCTCCGTCGTTATCCCACCGGGTACAGGCTTCTTCTTGAATGATGAAATGGATGATTTCACCACCAAAGTCGGCGAAAAAAATCTGTATGGATTAGTACAAGGAGAAAGAAACTCCATTGCCCCCGGTAAGCGCCCACTATCATCCATGAGCCCAACAATTGTCACCAAAGATGGCAAAGTGTTCTTAGTTCTCGGCTCACCGGGTGGCTCTCGTATTATTTCGATTACCTTACAAACCGCGTTAAATATTATTGACCATGGTATGCCTCCACAAGAAGCGGTAAATGCCCCTCGAATTCACCATCAATGGCTCCCAGACGAGGTTTACTATGAACAGCGTGGCGTGTCTAAAGATACGTTAGCTCTACTAGATAAAATGGGATATAAGATGGTTGAACAGACGCCATGGGGCGCTGCGGAGCTGATTATGATTGGTATTCCTGATGGTGCAGGCGTCAGTGCAAAATCCTCAGGTAACGATTCTGCCGTTTCCGGTAAAGTTCGCGAAGGCTTTATCTATGGCTCTAACGATGTCCGCCGCCCTGCGGGTAGTGCTGTGGGTGTGAATTAATTCAGTCATCATGATAACGAAAAATGCCAGTGGGATTATCCTCCACTGGCATTTTTATTGCGTATTTACAAAATACTACGCGTGTTTATGACGTTCGTTAGATGGTGAAATGAATCTATCACACACAATAGCAACAACCAGCACAGCGACGGATGGTAACACCCAAGCTAAATCTTGTTGGTATAATGGGATAGACGTCATCCAATCTGGAATGTAGGTCTTCAAACTATCCGATGCTTTCACTGCGCCAATCAAGCCAACCACAAAACTTGTTAACATCGTCGGTGCAATTACGATGGTTGGATTACGCCACCATTTCAATGTAAAGCTCATCAAAATCAAAACAATACAAGGCGGATAGATTGATACTAAAACAGGCAGTGAAAATGCGATCAGCTTACTGAGCCCAAGGTTTGAAATCACCATGGAGAACAGACCCAAAATTAGCACTAACTTACGGTAAGAAATTGCGACATAACGGCTGAAAAACTCAGCACATGCACACGTTAAACCAACAGCAGTTACCATACAGGCAACAAAAATCAGCACCGCTAAGAAGAAGCTACCGTAGTTCCCAAAAGTGTACTGAACATATTCATGCAGAATATCAGCACCATCGGCAGGATTTGGAATTAATGAACCGCTATTCTCGCCCAGTTTAAACAGCGATAAATAAACCAGCGTTAATAAAACCCCTGCAATTAAGCCCGCCCACATAGTATAACGAGTTAATAATGAGGAGTTTTCGATACCTCGTGAGCGTGCTGCATTCACAATGACGATACCAAACACCATCGCACCTAATGTATCCATCGTTAAGTAACCATTGATGAAACCATTAGAGAATGCCATATTTTGATATTCTGGCGTTGCCACAATTGGCTGCCCTGCGGGCCACATCACCGCCGCAATACCCAATATAGCCAGTGCCAACATTTTTACTGGCGCCAGAATATGCCCCACGCTATCAAGTAACTTACCTGGATATAACGAAATTCCGATGACCAGTACAAAATAGATTGCACTATAAACCAATAGGGAGATTTCCGATTCACCACCAAGCAATGGCGCAATACCCACTTTATACGAAACGGTTGCTGTTCTTGGTGTCGCGAAAAGAGGTCCTACTGATAAGTAAGCAACGACAGCTAATAATAAACCAGCAGTTTTACCAATCGGCGTGCTGAGCGCTTCAATACCGCCCCCCACTTTTGCTAGTGCAACAACAGTAAGAACAGGAAGACCGACGCCAGTGACTAAGAAACCAAGTGCAGCAGTCCAAACCTGCTCACCTGCTTGTAAACCGACCATTGGCGGGAAAATGATATTTCCAGCACCAACAAATAGCGCAAAGGTCATAAAACCTAAGGCGAGGATATCTCTGGATGATAAACGATGAGCCATATTATGTTAATTTTTAGTAAATTATGAATTAAAAACAGGCTATCTCATAGATAACCTATTGGAACATATATGACGAAATAGAGTTCTGATTAACATGACTTTAACAATATAAAATGCATGCCTTGGTTAGCTTTGTAATACTAAACATCAAAAAACAGTAAAAATCGCCAATAACTGGCGACAAGTAAAACTTTTATAGGGAAAAAAGGCAAGAGCAAACCTGAAAACAAGAATAAAGTACCAAACTAAATTTAAGAACCAGTGATTACTGTCAGTAAATTTGCAATATCCCGTATATATTCAGGCTAAAAAAACAGCAACAAAACATTATTTAACCACTCATAATGTATTTTGGCAGGATAAGATGAAGAAAATTGAGGGATAACAATGAAAATATAGCGCGGCGATTAAAAATAACGTCAAAAAGGAAGAAATAGCAAAACAAAAAACCTTGCTAATGCAATGATTTTATTAGCAAGGTTTCATTTTTAGCGATTATTTGGCACACCTATTTTTTATCTGACACAATAAAAACAGGCGGTAACGTAAAGGAAAATTCACTGCCCTTACCAATCTGACTGGTGACCGATAATTGGCTGCTATGATGCTGAACAGCATGCTTAACAATCGCTAAACCTAGGCCCGTTCCCCCACCACCTTGTCGAGAGCGCGCCTTATCCACACGATAAAAACGTTCCGTTAAGCGAGGAATGTGCTCAGCAGGAATTCCAGGACCATTGTCACTCACGCTAAATTGTGCGCCGTTATTGGTTTTCTGCCATTTCACCTTAATTTTCGTCCCTTCCGGTGTATGGTTTATCGCATTATAAACCAAGTTAGCAACCGCACTGCGTAACTGTTCTTCATTACCATGCACTCGCAGTTTTTCATCAATCACGAATTCAAACTCATGTCGCCCTTGGCTTAAGCCAATGGCTTCTTGTTCAATCATTTTAAGAATGACCGGCATATTAATCTGTTCATCAAGATTAATTTGAGGGGCAACCTCAATTCGTGATAGTTGCAGCAATTGCTTCACTAAATTATCCATCCGATGGGTCTGCTCTTGCATCACCGATAAGGCTTTTTTATTCATCGGTGATGTTCCTTCTTGGTCATCCATCACCTCGAGATAACCTTGAATGACGGTCAGTGGTGTACGTAATTCATGGCTAACGTTGGCAAAAAAGTCTCTGCGTGCTTTTTCCAATCTGCGCTTTTCAGTCACATCTCGAGCCACCATCAATAACTGGTCACTGGTGTATGGCAAAATGCGAAACTCCACAATTTCACCGCTGTTCAATTCAATCGTCAGCGCTTGATCATAACTCTTCACCGTGAAATAACGGCTAAAATCAGGATAACGTAATAAATTAAAAATATGCTGCCCGTTATCCTCTGGCCAGCGAAAGCCAAGAAGCTGTTGAGCGTGGCGGTTACACCAAAAAATATTGCCTTCCGTGGTCATCATAACGACCGCATCGGGTAGAGACTCAGCTCCACTGCGAAACCGTTTAATAAGTTGCCCTAATTCGCGGCGGCGCTTACGGTTACGCTGCTGCATTTGATAAATACCGTAAAATATTGGCTCCCAGCCCCCTTTACCATCTGGTGGCAACATACTTCTATCTAGCCACAACCAGTCTGAAAGTTTTAGCAGGTTATATCCATGCCAAATTAACGCAGCTAGTAATGAAATAACCAATAGCCACGGCAGGTGGCCAATAAAAATAGATAATATTAGTGCGGGTAAAATAAATAAAAACAGCCCCCAGATCAGCTGTTTTAAGGATAAGCGTTCAAGCACCCCTGTTTCTCCCTAATGGTTTCTCAATAACGCACAGAGAAGCGGTAGCCAGTACCACGAACCGTTTGCACCATTTTATCATGCTCATCTAGCTCTAACGCTTTTCTTAAACGACGAATATGCACATCTACCGTCCTATCTTCGACATACACGTTTGCACCCCAAACATAATTAAGTAACTGCTCGCGGCTATAGACTCGCTCTGGATGGGTCATAAAAAAGTGAAGTAGCTTATATTCGGTAGGTCCCATATCGATGGGAATCTCATTACTCGTAACACGATGGGAAGTCGGATCAAGCACTAACCCATTCATTTCAATAATATCTTCTGTCGACATTGGCGAGATGCGCCGCAAAATTGCTTTAACACGGGCTATCAATTCTTTTGGTGAGAACGGCTTAATTAAATAATCGTCCGCGCCAACTTCTAACCCTTTCACACGATCTTCTTCTTCCCCTCTCGCGGTTAGCATCATTACGGGGACATCACGCGTAGCACTATCTCGTTTCATATGTTTGATCACTTGGATGCCTGAACCTCCGGGGATCATCCAATCCAGCAACACTAAATCAGGTAATGGATCAACCAATTGTGCTATCGCAGAATCATAATCATCAGCTTCTGTAGGCTGAAAACCATTCTGTTCCAATACAAAACAAACCATTTCTCGGATGGGCGCTTCATCTTCAACAACTAGAATGCGTCTTGCCATGATTGTTCCTGTAAATAAGAAGAGATTTTTAATGTGACCGCATTATGCGTCAGTTTTGTGACAGAATTATGAATATCTCAACGTAAGGCTACGATCCATCATTAGATTAACAGTTTACTGTCATGTAAGTGAAACATAAAAGCCATATCAGCCAAGCTTCCTACTTTCTTCCTACTTTCATTGCGAAGCGCTTCTCAACTATTTTTCATGCGCTTCCCTTCATATGGCACCGATGCGGTATACTGTGATACAGCAAACTATAGGGTTTGAATATTAGTATAGTAAAAGCGTCATAATCATAGGAATAGGTAGCTCATGCGCATCATCCACACCTCAGACTGGCATTTAGGTCAATATTTTTTCACCAAAAATCGAGCATCTGAGCATCAGCACTTTTTACTCTGGTTAATTGAACAAATCAAACTGCACCAAGTGGATGCACTGATAGTGGCAGGTGATGTCTTTGATACTGGGGCACCACCTAGCTATGCCCGTGAACTATACAATCAATTTATTGTTGATTTACAACGAACTAACTGCCAATTAGTCATTTTAAGCGGCAACCATGATTCGGTTTCTGTTCTAAACGAATCCAGTGCGCTATTACGTTATTTAAACACCCATGTCATCACCTCAAGCAGTGAATCTCATGTCATTACGCTAAAAGATAAACAAGGAAATCCGACTGGGCTAGTTTGCGCCATCCCGTTTTTACGCCCAAGGGATGTTCAAATCAGTATGGCAGGGCAAAGTAGTGAAGAAAAACAACTTTCATTGCAAAATGCCATCCGTGATTACTATCAAACCTGTTACCAAAAAGCCGTTAAGCAGCGCGAAGCTCTTGGCTTAGATATTCCTATCATCGCGACAGGACATCTCACTGTGATCGGTGCAGAACTCACCGATTCCGTCCGCGAAATTTATATCGGTACATTGGATGCATTTCCGTCCGGAGCCTTTCCTCCAGCAGATTATATTGCACTCGGGCATATCCACCGCCCGCAATTAATTGGTGGGAAAGAATATATTCGTTATAGCGGCTCCCCCATTGCACTCAGCTTTGACGAATCACAACAACAAAAAAGTGTGTGTTTAGTGGAATTTAAGGGTCATCAATTTTCCAATGTTACATTGCTGCCTATCCTTGTTTCTCAACCACTGTATAGTCTTAAGGGCACGTTAAAAGAGCTGCAACAACAGCTTATGACGTTACCCACCACCACTGAAAACCGCCCAACTTGGTTAGATATTGAAGTCGCATCCCAAGATTATCTTGGCGATATCCAGCAACGAATTGAAGCGCTCACCCAAGATCGCTGTGTCGAAGTGGTTCGCCTACGCCGTGCTCGTCGAGCCCAAACAGGCCAAAACCTTACACAGCCCAATGAAACATTGAGTGAATTAACGGCTGAAGAAGTCTTCTCTCGAAGGCTTGCTGAAGAATCATTAGAAGACAAAGCGTTAGAGCAGCGTTTATTACAACTGTTCAAGCAATCCTACGCCACCTTACGCACTGAACAAGGGGAATAAGCGTGAAAATTTTAAGCTTACGTCTCAAAAATATTAATTCCCTTAAAGGTGAATGGAAAATTGATTTCACTGAAGAACCGTTTGCCAGCAATGGGTTATTTGCCATCACTGGTGCTACGGGAGCAGGAAAAACCACCTTATTAGATGCTATCTGCCTCGCGCTATACCATCAAACCCCACGTTTAGGGCAAATATCAAAAAGTAAAAATGAACTGATGACTCGCCATACGGGCGAATGCTTAGCGGAAGTAGAATTTGAAGTTAAAGGTATCGCTTATCGTGCATTCTGGAGCCAACGCCGCGCAAATAATAAAGCCGATGGCAACCTCCAAGATCCTAAAGCAGAGCTAGCAACCGTCGCTGATGGGCAAATTATCGCAGAAAAAGTCAGTGAAATTCGTGAAAAAATTGTGCAAATCACGGGATTGGATTTTGGACGTTTCACCAAATCTATTTTACTTTCCCAAGGTGATTTTGCCGCTTTTCTCAATGCCACAGAAAAAGAACGCGCTGACTTATTGGAAGAGATCACTGGCACCGAAATTTATAGTCAAATTTCGGTCTATATCTTTAATCAGCATAAACAAGCCAAAACTGATCTCGATCTCCTTCGAGCACAAGCCAGTAGCATCAATCTGCTTACGGAAATCGAATATCAAGAGCTTGTTGAAAAGCAGCAACAATATTCAGCCCAAGAACAGCAGCTGGGTCAAAGTAAACTTCGCCATCAACAAGCCGTGACTTGGCACCAACAGTATCAACAGCTCGCACAAAATACCCAGCGATTACAGCTAGCGCAACAGCAAGCTCAACAACGCTATCAAGCGGCAGAGCCCCAATTACACAAGCTCGCTCAAAGCTCTCCTGCGGAAGCCTTACGCCCGGATTGGCTGGCAGTGCAAAGCTTGCAAACTCAACTTGATGAACAGACTCAAAAACAGCAACGCATAACCCAACACTTAGAAGAGGCTCAAAAGCAACGTTTACCTTTAGTGACCCAACATGCCCAAGCGCAGCTTGAACAAAATCAATACAATGAATGGGTACAGAAAACGACGGTCATGATCGATAACGAAGTGCGCCCATTAGACAATCGACTTTCCCAGCTCAATCAACAAAAATTGCAACTCTCAGAGCAATTAAGTCAGCTAAACAGTGAGTATTTACAGAAAAAAGCAAGTGTAGAGAACGCTCAGCAGCAAATTGATCATGCTAAGAGTGGGCTGAATAAAACGCAATTATTTCTCCAAGAACACGCAAATGACGCCCAAATAATTACCCAATTAGGGCGCTGGCAGCAGCAAGGTCAATTTGTTTATGAACTGACTGAACAACTCACTAAAAATCAGCAAAAACAGCACGCAATCAAGCTAGAATGGCAAACATTGCAACAAGCTCAATTGCAAAAACTGAAAGAACATCAAAAAGCTCAGCTCAGTCTTGAAGCGTTTCACTCCCGCTTTAATCAGTTTGAAAAACAATTTCAAGAATACAAAGAAAAACACGATATAAGTGCAATTAACGCTCTCATTATTCAACTGCAAGCACAGTTACAGCATGCTCAAATACTGCCACTTTTACTCTCGCAACATGAGGAAAAACACCAGCAAGTACAGCTACACATTCAGCAACAAAACCAGCTCGCAGAATCTATCCAGCAAGTGGAAAAACTGATTGCAATTACACAAGATAGAGTGACTCAATTGGAGCCTCAACGCCAAGTTTTAGAACAAAAACTTCAATTAGAACAAAAAATTGTCAGCTTGGAACATGAACGCCAACAACTCATTGAAGGAACACCGTGCCCCCTTTGTGGCTCATTAAAGCATCCTGCTTTAGAGGCATACCATGCTGTTACGCCAAACGAAACCCAGCAACAATTGGTTGCGCTCAACACACAGATAGAATCCGAAAAACAACAACTCACCGAACACCAAGCATTATTACAAGCGGATAAACGTCGCCAACAAGATAATGAAGCAACACAAAAACAGTTACAGGTCCAATTAGATGCTCTCAATACCCAATGGCGACAAGCTTGTAAGCAAGCACTTACACCGGAATTAGCGAAAACACATCTCGCAGTAGAGCAATGCCTTTTAGATTTGCGCAATCAACTCACGGTTCAGCAAACCATCACCAGTGAATTTACACAGCTGGAACGCCAACACCAAGAGGCAAAAAACCACTATTACGAACAGCAAGCTCAAACTAAGCAACTGCTCTCCGAGCTATCGCTTCTTGATGAAAAACTTAAATACCATTCCCAGCAATTAGACGAAAACCAAGCGGAACAACACGCTTTGAAACAACGCGTTGAGCAGCAAACACAGCAGCTAGCCACCTCGCTCTCGCCATTTAACCTAACGCTACCAAGCCAAGAACAGTTTTCCTCTTGGCTAAAAGAAATTGAACAACGCGGGCAATACTATGAGGCGCAAAAAACAGACGCTCAACAGTTCGCTAAAAGTATTGAGGTTCATGCCGCTACTCTCGCAGCGGAAACAACCTATGCACAACAAATTGAGCAACAACTCGCGTCACAACAGCAACATTTTGAGCAGCTAAATCAGCAAATTGGACATGCGAATACCCAACGTCAAAACATGCTAGACGGTCAAGCTATCACTATTTTTACCCAAAATATGCAGGTGCAGCAGGCTCAATATGCTCGTAAAGTCGATGAACTTACTCTGCAAATCAGTGAGATAGACAAACACATCGCCGCACTCACAGGAAGTGTCCAAGAACTCGATGAACAACTCAAACAACTCAATCAACGGCAATCTGTTGCACGAACTCAGTTTATTGATGCGCTTAAGAATAGCCCGTTTGACACCCAAGAGCAGTTTCTGAATGCCCTCCTTCCTGCCGAAGAAAAAATTCAGCTTGAGCAACTTAAACAACAAGTGACTCAGCAGCAGCTTGAAGCGGAAACCCGCTATCAAGAAAGCCTCTTATCTCTCGCCAATCATGAACAACAACGTTTAGTTGAATTTGCGGAGTTGTCATTGGAGCACATTCAACATGTATTGACTGAGTTAGATAATAAAATCAAGGAATTAAACCAACAACAAGGGCAGATTATTAACCAACTCGAGCGCGATCAACAGCAACGTCACCAACAGCGCGAGTTATTGAATAAAATTGAACAGAGCCAATTAAGCTACGATGATTGGAGTTACCTCAACAGCTTAATAGGCTCCGCTGAAGGGGATAAATTTCGTCGTTATGCTCAGGGGTTAACCTTAGACTGCTTAGTCTCTTTAGCTAACCAACAACTCGATAAATTGCATGGTCGCTATTTGCTGCAAAGAAGCCATTTAGCCAACCTTGAATTACAAGTTATTGATGGCTGGCAAGCGGATAGTATTCGCGATATTAAAACACTGTCTGGAGGGGAAAGCTTCTTAGTCAGTTTGTCACTAGCCCTTGCACTCTCTGACATGGTGAGTCATCGAACCCAACTGGAATCGCTCTTTCTTGATGAAGGTTTCGGTACATTGGATGCCGAAACCTTAGACATTGCTTTAGATGCATTAGAGAGCCTCAACGCTTCAGGAAAAACCATTGGTGTTATTAGCCACGTTGAAGCCATGAAAGAACGAATTCCGGTACAAATTACCGTGAAAAAAGCAAATGGTCTTGGCTATAGTGAACTCCCAAGCCACTATCGTGTCAGTTAATCTCAAAAAGCCTAAAATAAAGCTACTAATATGATTTTTATAGATTTTTAACTACATGCAAAAATTTGAATGTTTAGGTTAAATTTTTTTTCTATGATTTTAAAGGGATACCTTTATAGTTATTCACATCGAAACAAGTTACGGCTTCTGAGGTTGTTCAATAAATTGCCGTGCTCTAAACAAAAGCAAGGGGACAAACATGTCTAACGCATTTATCGAAATGATTAAAAATCGTCGCACTATTTATAACTTAGGCGACTCATTACCTATCTCGGAAGAGAAAGTTGCTGGATTGATCAAAGAAGCCGTTAAGCACTCACCATCTGCATTTAATTCACAGACTTCACGTGTTGTCGTGTTATTTGGTGCACAACATAAAAAACTGTGGAACATCACCAAAGATGCTTTACGCGCTATCGTTCCTGAAGCAGCTTTTGCTGGAACTGAGCAAAAAATCAATAGCTTTGCCGCAGGCGCTGGTACTGTGCTGTTCTTTGAAGATAAAAATGTAGTCACTGGCTTACAAGAACAATTCCCATTATACGCAGATAATTTCCCTATCTGGTCTGAACAAGCGAGCGGTATGGCGCAACTGGCAGTATGGACAACATTATCTCAGGAAAATGTGGGTGCATCACTGCAGCACTACAACCCATTAATTGATAATCAAGTGCAAAAAGAATGGGATATTCCAGCAAATTGGGTTTTACGTGCTCAAATGGTATTTGGCTCAATTGAGCAACCGGCGGCTGATAAAGACTTTATGGACGACGACGTTCGTTTCAAAGTATTCAAGTAATTCATCACTAACCGTTATTATATTAAAGCCTCTACAATTGCTTGTAGGGGCTTTATTTATTCATTCCAATCATTATATATTCCATTATATAGCACACTTCAATTTCATTAATTTCTTAACAAGATAAAACTCCAATCTATCGCAAATTATTACATATAAAATTAGAACAGTAGATATTACTCATTTTCAATCACTGCTTATTTAAAAATAATATTTAGTTTTTATATATAAGTCGCATTTTTATAAGAAAATGTCTTTTTAATCGCTCATATGAAACTGAAAATAACTTTAATTTGATTGACATCAATATGTTATATTCCCATGATAATAGTATTTACTTATAGACTAAATTTTTATTTCTGCATTATCGGTATTTGAACTACACTAAAAATAAGAGCACAAAAGCAGTATTGGATGGTGGTCAGTGTTATTAAAGGGGGTGGACTATGAAACGTTTATCTTTATTAACTACTGTAGTGACAATCTTCATTTCAAGTTGTTCTTTCGCGAGTAATCTTAACCCATCGTCAGGAGGCACAGTCTCATTTGGTGGTTATATCTATGAACCTCAGTGTGAAGTCAATATCGCAAATCAAACTCATGTGAATATTGATTGTTATCGTAATGGTAAAACCGTTACCGCTTCAGGCTCATTGAAAAATGGCAAAAAAGTTGAATCCGAGTATGTCAAAGTTGAATATGACAAATACAGTAAATTACCTATGTTGAACGTAACTTATGAATAAGTTAATTGAAGATTTAATAAGCATCATCATTCGGGGAGCTGCTATTTACTCTCAAGTTTAAACTCCCCGAATGTTATTCCCAGCCCTCACTTCGCTATCGCTTGCCACATTATTGCCAAGTTCAACCATCTTAATATTTTCTTCATTTATTTTTTCATATAAATGTCACCCCAAAATACACGGTAATGAAAAAAGCCTGACACAAGTGACAGGCTTCAGATAATTACCGCTTTTATTACTGCTGAAATTACTTAGCAGTTAAATCAACTTGGTAAATTGCAAATCCAATATCATCAGTACCTACTTTCTTCATTGGATACTGAGCGTGCTGCTGAATAAACTCAGCTGCTTTTTCACTTGGTGAAGTTTCAAAACGAACATCAAGCTTTTTATCGGTTTTGATTGGAGTGAATGACCAGTTATTATCGGCCTTCGAAACGACTTCACCTTTCTCTTTAGAAACTTTAGCAATATACGCCGCTAAAATCGCACGGTTTTCATCTGGCGATGCAAACGCAATATGCGCATCACCCGTACCTGCGAACTTACCGCCATAACCACGATAGTTATTGGTCGCGATTAAGAATGCCGCTTTAGGGTCGATTGGTTTGCCTTGGTAAGTCACATTTTTGATACGATTAGCATCTTTATTAACCACTTGACAGTCAGTGTCATACTTAGCAGGCTGAGTCAGGTCAATCTGATAATTCACACCACTAATAGTGTCAAAGTTATAGGTTCTAAAACCATCCCAGTTAATCAGGCTTTGTGGCTTAGTTGATTGTGCATCGATTTGGTTGAACATGCCCGCAGAGCACTCTAACCATTCAACCACATCCGCACCTGTTGCTTTTACTACCACTAAGGTATTTGGATAGAGATATAAGTCAGCAGCATTACGGAAAGTTAAATCCCCTTTTTCCACTTCAACAAACTCAGAAGGTGCATTTTTACGTCCACCGGCTTTGAATGGTGCCGCTGCCGCTAATACTGGTAAGTCAGCTAAGTCTGGGTCCCCTTGGATAAAGTTACGGGTGTAATCCATCTGAGCATCATTCACAATCTGAACCGTTGGATCGCTTTGAACTAATGCCAAGTAGCTGTACATGTTTTCAGAGGCTTTACCAATCAATTTACCCACGAAATCACGAGTACCTTGATGCTGCTCTTGGATGATTTTTACGAGTGATTCATCGCGCTCAACCAGTGCTTTCTTGGTGGCTTTATCATAAACAGGGCGGGCATGAGCTTGAGCATCAACCACTTTCCAATCGCCGCTGTCATTGTTAACCACCAAATCAACTACACCTAAATGGTCACCCCACTGTCCTGGCATAACTGCTGGAATGCCATTAACCGTGCCTTTTGCCACATCGACGCCTTTAATATCGGCGAATTCTTTGCTTGGGAACACACCGTGAGAATGACCAAACATAATGGCGTTAATACCCGGTACTTCGCTGAGATAGTACACAGAGTTTTCTGCCATCGCTTTGTATGGCTCTTGTGAGAATCCTGAGTGAGGAATTGCCACAATCAGGTCTGCACCCTCTTTCTTCATTTGCGGCACAAACTTTTTAGCGGTTTCAGTGATGTCATTCACCTTCACTTTGCCTTCTAAGTTTGGTTTATCCCAAATCATGATTTGTGGTGGCACAAATCCAATGTAGCCCACTTTGATTGTATGGGTTTTGCCATCACGATCTTTTACTGGGGTATCAACAATAATGTAAGGTTTGAAGTAGTTTTCACCCGTTTTGGCATCAACGATATTCGCGTTGACGTAAGGGAATTTTGCGCCTGCAATGGCTTTTTTCAGATAATCTAAACCAAAGTTGAATTCATGGTTACCGAAGTTTCCAACTGTGTAACCCATGGTGTTCATTAGGCTATGAGCTGGATGAGATTCACCGTCTTTTAAGCCTTTATTTGCCATGTAGTCAGCCAGAGGGCTGCCTTGAATTAAGTCACCGTTATCCACCAAAATCGCGTTGGTCGCTTCATTTTTAGCAGCTTTAATCAGTGTCGCTGTGCGTACCAGACCAAATTGCTCTGTGGGTTTATCTTTGTAGTAATCGAAGTCAATTAGGTTACTGTGAACATCGGATGTTTCCATGACACGTAAGTCAACCGTGGCAGCATGGGCATTAAATGCCACCAGCAGAGCCAAAGATGAAATTTTTAGAGCCTTTTTCACGTTAAATCCCCTTTGTTGCCTTTTGAAGGAACGCCCTTCATAAAATCTAGATTCATTTCATGGTTATTGAGTAAAAATCCAACAATACCCGAAATAAAGCCTATCACTGTGTGTTAGATATCATGTTTTAATGATAATGCCTGCAAACAGTAACCATTTTTTGTGACTAAATCACGGTTTTAGTCCATTTATGAATCCCGACTTTTATATAGCTCACAAAAATAGATTTATCCGGTAAAAATCACCGCTATTATTTGAGTTATCGATAAAATCCGCTATTCCCCAAACAACTCACCAACACTCACTTTATAAGTAGCCAAATCCACCAGCTCAATTTTTGTACTTCCATCCTTGCCTTTCTTTTACTTTTACTTTTACTTTTACTTTTACTTTTACTTTTGAATTTTTCGCTCTTCCCCTCACCCTATGCTCTAAATAATTCGCGTTGTAGCAAGGCGGCAAGTGAAGCTAATCCCTAGGAGCATACATAAGTATGTGATTAGGGTTAGTGAGCGTAGCCAACGCAGCTACAGCGTGAAGTATGACGAGCATTAATCCCTAGGGGCATCCATGAATATGTGACTAGGGTTAGTGAGCGTAGCCAACGCAGCTACGGCGTGAAGTATGACGAGCATTAATCCCTAGGAACATACATAAGTATGCGACTAGGGTTAGTGAGCGTAGCCAACGCAGCTACAGCGTGAAGTATGACGAGTATTAATTTTCAGAGCATAACCAAGCAGCCCCTCGCACCCCACTCGAATCCCCATGCTCCGCTTTCCTGATTGGCGTATCAAACTCTCTACCGAACACCCATTGACGTATTTTCTCTGGCAGTTTTTCATATAGCTCATCAACATTACTCATTCCACCACCTAACACGATGACATCGGGATCGAGCATGTTGACGGCTTGAGCAAGTGCTTTGGCAAGGCGATTTTGGTAATTTTCGAAGGCTTTTATCGCATGCTTGTTGCCATTTTGCGCCAATTGAATAATTTCTGTTCCCGTCTTAGATTCTCCGGCTCGCTTTTTATAGTCCGCCATAAAACCTGTTCCAGAAACAAACTGTTCTGTGCAGCCATTGAGCCCGCAATAACATTTTTCCCCTGCAAGAAACAGCCTATCTTGGTCATCTTGCCACGGTAAAGGATTGTGTCCCCATTCCCCCGCGACCCCATTACCTCCAGAATGAACTTGACCATTGATGGCGATCCCTGCACCGCATCCAGTTCCAATGATTACGGCAAACACCACTTTAGCACCAGCTCCAGCACCATCCACCGCCTCTGAAACCGCAAGACAGTTCGCGTCATTGGCCATTTTGACAGGACGACCTAAGCAGTGAGCTAAATCCTTATCGAAAGGTTGTCCATTTAACCATGTTGAGTTAGCGTTTTTCACTTTTCCAGTAATCGGAGAAAGTGTTCCGGGGATCCCTAAACCAACGCTCCCAGTTTGCCCTGTTGCCGCTTCTGCATCATTCACTAAACGCTTAATCGCATCGAGTGTTCCTTGGTAATCACCACGTGGTGTGGGTGTACGCTGGCGAAATAAGATATTGCCGCCATCATCCAACGCAACCACTTCAATTTTTGTACCACCTAAATCAATACCTATTCTCATCATGGCACTCACTTATTATCCATTTGTCATTTAATTACCTGTCTACATTATTAGACTCCCTTTATAGAAAGTAAAACCTGTAAAGCATCCGGCATTTTTTTTCGCTTAATAACAGACAATTCGCTATCATGTCCGCCTTGCTAAACATGTTTTTAATGACAAAGGTAGGTTTTTCATGTGGTTCAAGAATATATTGGTCTATCGCCTGAATCGGGATTTGGCACTCTCCGCGGATGATCTGGAAAGACAACTTGCGCCGCTCGCTTATACCCCTTGTGGAAGCCAAGACATGATGAAAACGGGTTGGGTACCTCCAATGCGTGGTGCCGATGCTCTCACCCATGCTGCTAATAACCAAATTCTCATTTGTGCTAAAAAAGAAGACAAAATGCTGCCATCGCCAGTGATTAAGCAAGCATTACAAGAGAAAATTGAAAAATTAGAGGCAGATCAAGGTCGCCAACTGAAGAAAACCGAAAAAGCATCTTTGAAAGATGAAGTCGTGCATGACTTACTGCCGCGAGCCTTCAGTAAATTCAGCAAAACCTACATTTGGATTGATACCGTTAATCAACTCATTATCGTCGATGCTGCCAGTGCTAAACGTGCCGAAGATAATTTAGCATTATTACGTAAAAGCCTAGGTTCGCTTCCTGTTGTACCGCTCACATTTAAAGACCCAATTGAACTCACATTAACTGAATGGGTACGCTCAGGTGCATTACCTCAAGGCTTTGCAGCTATGGATGAAGCTGAGTTAAAAGCGATTTTAGAAGAAGGCGGGATTATTCGTTGTAAGAAGCAAGACCTGATTTCTGACGAAATTGCTACACACATCGAAGCGGGTAAGTTAGTCACAAAACTCTCATTGGATTGGGAAGAGTGCGTACAATTTATGTTGTCCGATGACGGCTCCCTGAAAAAATTAAAATTCAGTGACAAACTTAAAGAACAAAATGACGATATTCCAAAAGACGATTTTGCTCAAAAATTTGATGCCGATTATATTTTAATGACAGGCGAGCTCAGTGCCTTGATTGCTCGTCTCATTGACGTTCTCGGCGGTGAAGCCGAACATTAATATTATTTAGCTTTTCGTCCTGACCTCACGATGGCAACACACATTCTCGCATGTTGCCATTTTCTTTTTAGACCCTGCTTGCAGAGCCACAATTAAGTCATTGACTGCCTCCCTAATCTCTGGTTGATTAAATTACATCCTTGCAACAAATCAGTAGCAATCTTGATTATTTAATAACAACAACTAATGCAGCTTCTCAATGAAGTTTTGGTCAATATTCGAGCGAAGGAATGGTTATGATAGAATTCATCGAGCCAGAAGTGGATGAAAACTCAGTCGTCTCCTTACAGAAAGTGACGGCAGAAAATTTTTCAGAAATTTGTTTACTGAGTCATACACTCAGTGAGGCACAACGTAGCATGGTGGCAGACAATGCCTATTCAATGGTCGAAGCCCAATTCTCAGATTGTGCTTGGTACAGAGGCATTTATGCGGATGATATCCCTGTAGGATTCATTATGCTGCATTCAGGCTTAGATGATGATGAACTTGAATATGATGGCATTATGTTATGGCGATTTATGATTGCAGAACCTTACCAAAAATTAGGTTTTGGTCGCGAAGCATTGATTCAAGTGATCCGTTATTTAAAAAAGAAAGGCTACCCTCGACTGTATAATAGCTGTGGCGAAGGTGAAGAAAGCCCCTTTGAGTTTTACCAAAAACTCGGTTTTATCCCAACGGGTGGCTATATTGACGATGAATGCGAACTGGTGCTCGATATTGCCAGCTGGCAAGATACGGAAGAGTAAATAACATGAAGGCGGGTTAACCCCGCCTTACCTATCACTATTTTTGAATTAAATAGCGAATTGTTGGTCCATCTTGCTGAATATCCAATACTTTATAGCCATAGTTTTTAGCATCTAACGGGATATTATTGATAGATTGAGGGCAATCACTCACCACTTCTAATATCTCTCCAGGTTTTAACGATGGCATAGCTTCAAGCGTTGCAACCGCAGGATATGGGCAAGGTTCACCCACCATATCTAATCGATAATCCGGAACTATTTCTTTATGGCTCATGCAGCCTCCACGGAAGTATTCGCAAGTTTTTGCTCGCGTTTACGGAAGAAATGTTTTTCCCATACCAGCATCAAAATAAATGCAATAGCTAATAAAACGTATGTGACAAGCAACCCGCCCTGTGGTCCAAATGTTTCCAGCAGGTTCACTTTGTCAAAGTCAGTTGCTAACCATGGACCTAAATCATCCCAGTAGTAAGCCAAGATAGTCGCACCGATAATATTACCGAAACCAACCCACCAGTAATGAACTTGACCTTCTACTGCACGATACATCCAACCGGTTTCACAGCCACCAGCCAACACAATACCAAAGCCAAACAGTAATCCACCAATCACGGCATTCGGACCTGCCCACATGATTTTTGGTGTAGCCCCCAGTTGAACATAGCTGAAGATACCAATTGCACTCACCGCCATCCCAATAATGATCGCTTTCGCCATATGGGTACGACCCGTGATCCATAAATCACGAAATGCCGATGTGAAGCAGATTTGAGCTCGTTCAATCAATAAACCAAAACCGATCCCACAGAGGATTGCAAAGCCCATTACAGGTGCATCTAGAAGCGTATAAAAGCCCCATGCCATCGCAATAGCAAAGATAGCCATACCGAGTTTAAAACGTTTTTTAGCGGTATTAGGATTTTGAGTTAATGGGGATGCCGTTGACACTTTTTTTAGTTTTACCGCAATACGAAACATCGGTAACAGCGTAAATTTGGCACCAAAATATGATCCGGCCGCCGTTGCGACAGCAAAGAACCATGCATGCAACGAGAATTGAGGGATACCAGTAAAGAAAGCCGCTAAGTTACATCCCATCGCTAGACGGGCGCCAAATCCAGCGATAATACCGCCAAGGATAGCTTGGAATATACGGATGCGATGTTGTGGCATGCGAATTTTCACGTTATTTGCCCAGAGCGCCGCGGCAAAACAACCTGCAAACATACCGATAATCATCACGCCATCAATTCTATCTAGGGGTGAACCTTGGAAACCAATAACTTTGAAGTAACCCCACTCTTCTGGATGAGCACCAAATAACTGCATGATGTGTCCACCCCAGCGAGTAAATTCACCAGTTACCGCCCAAAATGTTCCCGTTAAGCCAAAATAATACGTCGATAAAATACCTGCTGCGATCACCGCAGGCAACGGTTTCCAAAAACCGATGAGATAGTGAGATTTAAACTCAGACCAAGTCATTTTTACTTCCAAAGTGATTCAAGCCAGTACCTGGCAAAGAATTCCGCCGTTGTATGATATGTTGATAAAAGCCCCACAGCGAAGAGGTGCACATCATACTCTGTTACTTTTTATCATTAAATAACAAACTGTGAATATTCTTAGAAAAATTGATTTAGATTCAAGCTTTACTCTGAGTCTATTGCGTATTTTTTCACATGAAATCTGATCACATACTCAGCATTTTTCTAGTAAAAAAACTAAAAAAAACGCCATCTTAATGATGGCGCATGGAAATGTAGTCTTATATTATTTATAGAGGAGTATAATATGAAATTATTTTTTATTACATCTTTGCTGTGTAGTCTAAAGTCAGCCCATTTGACTTCAGTAATAACATTCAAAATCCACTTCTAACAACTTAATACGATACATTCGAGTCTGACTGGTTATATTTATTTTTAATATAAAGCTTAATCAAACATCAATTATAACTTTATTTATTCCCTAGCATTAGTAAATTTAAAAAATAAAAAACTCGAAGTAAAAAATTATTAAAAAGTATTTCAAAATGTTATTGCCTGCATTATAGCGCCCATGAAATGTTGCGCAAGTGTTTTTTTATTTTATTTAAGCAAAACCAAAAAATAAACAAAAAATAGTTAAATAACAATTTGATAAGCTTTTTGCTGATAATGAAATCATCAAGGTGATATTTATAACAGCAATTACATATTTATATTTCATTATTTAAGGTGATTTAACATTGTTTTATTAATAACACTTATATTAATAAAATAAACTCGTTAATTTACTCTCTTTTTTATCCTTTCAATTCAGGTGAAATATATTAATTATTTTTTACCTTTTGTAAGCTAGGCTTTAGCTGGTTAACTATACATCTGTTTTGAATAGAGTGTATACATTTCTTATACTTCACTCTAATAATCAGTAAGTTCCACTGAAACCCACATTGCTCCCCGCCGAATCAATACCCTTAAT
Source organism: Providencia sp. PROV208 (assembly GCF_028479465.1). NCBI lineage: Bacteria > Pseudomonadati > Pseudomonadota > Gammaproteobacteria > Enterobacterales > Morganellaceae > Providencia > Providencia sp. PROV208. Next base: position 242,382 of record NZ_JAMPNS010000003.1, read on the forward strand.
TGGAGTATTTACTACTCTTACTCCCCTCATGAATAATCCCATACAATATAAATGGTTTATTTTCAATTAACCTTCTTCATTTCTTATTTGATAAGAATTTTATCTCGGCAGGATTTAAAATTACTCTAACTTAAATAAAATTTTAAGAAATACAGAATAAAATTGAACGTTTTATTTATGAAACTATAAAGATAAACAACAGTTTTTATCAGAAATATTGCAAAGATATGCAAGAAGCTTGGCGTGAAAAAAGTATTGATATGAAAATACGTTTTATCTCAAAACATCAGTGTCATGATGCCCACACGTGCTACTGAGATAAAACGCATGATTACGAGCCGCTATTTAGCGCTAGCGGCTGTTGCTTCCATCCCGACTAGGCCAATCTTGAGATATCCTGATTGACGTAATGCGTTCATCACATCCATCATGGTCTCATAATCTACGCTCTTGTCTGCTTGGAAAAAGATGGTAGTTTCTTTATTGGTATTCGTCGCTTGATCTAACGTTGAGCCCAATTGCTCTTTCGTAACTGCTTGTTCACCAATAAATAACTGACTATCTGACTTCACCGTTAAGAATACTGGCTTTTCAGGTCGAGGCTGAGGCTTCGCCGTGGAAGCAGGTAAATCAACTTTAATATCAACGGTAGCCAGTGGCGCTGCAACCATAAAGATAATCAGCAGAACCAACATAACATCGATAAACGGTGTTACGTTGATTTCATGCATTTCACCGCTATCGTCTTGTTCGTCACCTAAACGCATTGCCATAATGATTACCTTGCTTTGCTGTTTGCCAGATCGAGGTCACGCCCCAGTAACAACGCTGCCTGTGCAGCAACATCGCCCACTTGACCACGGTAGTTATTGATCATCCGAGCAAAAATATTGTAAATCACGACCGCAGGAATCGCCGCGATCAAACCAATTGCTGTCGCAAGTAGCGCTTCTGCAATTCCTGGAGCAACAACCGCTAAGTTTGTCGTTTGAGAATGGGCGATACCGATAAAGCTGTTCATGATCCCCCACACTGTACCGAACAGACCCACAAATGGAGAAATCGCACCGATTGTCGCTAAATAACCATTACCACGCCCCATATAGCGACTGATTGCAGCGACCGAGCGCTCTAAGCGAAAGGCAGTACGATCTTTGATTCCTGACAGATCTTGGCTACTCGCAGAAAGTGCTCTTTCTGTTGTCGCTTCCGCTAATAACATACGTGTAATACTGTTCGCTTTAAATCCATCAGCGATCGAAACCGCTTCATCAAGGGATTTTACTTCGGCGATTGCTTTGGCTTCGTCTTTTAAACGACGACGCGCAACTAAAATTTCGCTTCCCTTAGATAAGAATAATGCCCATGTGATCACTGATGCGAGTAACAGACCGATCATAACCGTTTTCACAACGACGTCTGCGTTCTGGTACATACCCCAAACAGATAAATCTTGGTCAAAACCACCGCCATGAGCTTCTGTAGCAATTTCCACGTTTTCAGTGACTGCGGTATTCGTAATGACAGTCTCAGTTGCTACCACTGGTGTAGACGCTGATTCAGGTGTGGAAGTCGTATTGACAGGGGTTGCTGTTGAACCTTGGCTTGCTACTGGTGTACTAGGAGTGGCAGCGGGTGTTGTTTCCGCGGATGCTGTGCCCATTAAGCCGATCGCCAATAGAATAGAAGCTGTTAATTTACGCATCAGTTGGCCTTTACTCTCTTATTTGTGTTGTATAAAAAAATTTATATCGATGATTGTGCCATTCATCGACTAACCATTAAAAGCGAAATTTGACTCGCGAATTCATCTCTTTTCGTCAAGATGTGCAGATAATATCAAACACAGCGCGAATTGATAGTAATTATCATTAGTATTCACAATTTTTTGTGACCTATCAACGTTGTCATTGATAGCGGTCACGCAATGCCATCATGATTTTGCTGGTTATAATGAAGAAAATTCAGCTAGCAACTTTTGTTCTTGCGTTAAGCAACTGAAATCATTTAACGTCAGGTGATAACTTAACCAATCATTTGGATTTTCTATCGGTAAATAAGGCATCGCTCAATGAAAAAAATTAGACCCGAAACCCAGCTCGTACACCTTGGTAGAAACCCTAAATTCACGCAAAAAGGGGTCAATCCCGTCATTCAACGTACCTCTTCCGTAATTTTTGATTCAGTAGAAGATAAAAAACATGCCGTACGTAACCGTGCTAATGGTGTTTTAATGTATGGTCGCCGAGGCACACAAACCCATTTTGCATTCCAAGAGGCCATGACTGAATTAGAGTGCGGTGCTGGCTGTGTCCTTTATCCTTCCGGTGCAGCGGCGATCACCAATGCCATCATGTCATTCATCAACGCAGGGGATCATATTCTCGTTACAGGCTCCGCGTATGATCCGACCCAAAATTTTTGTGACAAAATTCTAACTGGTCTCAATGTCGAGACAAACTACTTTGACCCACTGATTGGTGACAAAATTGCCGATCTAATTCGCCCTAACACTAAAATCGTCTTTCTAGAGTCACCAGGGTCTATTACGATGGAGGTCCACGACCTTCCCGCCATTGTGAAAGCGGTTCGTCAGAAATCCCCTGAAATCATTATCATGATCGACAATACATGGGCTGCAGGCGTTTTACTCAAACCGCTTCTGTTTGATGTGGATATCTCGATTCAATCAGCGACTAAGTATATTAATGGGCATTCGGATGGCATGCTAGGATTGGCAGTTGCCAACCAGCGATGCATTGAAACATTGCGTGAAAACTCCTATCTATTGGGGCAAACCGCCGATCCAGATACCGTGTATATGGCTGGTCGAGGGCTTCACACCCTACCAACTCGCCTTAAACAACATGAATCAAATAGCTTAACCGTCGCAAATTGGTTAGTAGAGCACCCATCCGTTGCTCACGTTTTTCATCCTGCGCTTCCAAGTCATCCCAGTCATACCGTTTTTAAACGCGACTTTAGCGGCTGCAATGGATTGTTTTCATTCCAGTTAATATCCCGTTTATCACCTAAACAATTCAGTGATTTTCTCGATCATTTCAGTCATTTTAAAATGGGCTATTCATGGGGAGGATTTGAATCTCTGATTTTAGGTTATCAAACAGAAGATTTGCTCAATATGCGTCAATATGATTACCAACCAGATTCAGGGTCATTCTTCCGCCTACATGTTGGGTTAGAACATCCACAAGATCTTATCGATGATTTACAGCGTGCATTTGAACGTATTTAAGCGTCAACATTTCATCATGATTATTAGGCAGTTAATCACTGCCTTTTAATTAATTCCCTAAACAAATCAAACTAGGCTGAAATTTTTCCTGTAAGATAGACCCCAATGATTCGCTTTATGCAGATACAGGAACGGTTATGGAAGTCATACGCGAAATCGTACTGGCACTTTGGCAACACGATTTTATGAAGCTCTCCAATCCAGAGGTGCTTTGGGTTATTTACACCATTCTCTTCATGGTGATTGTCTTAGAAAATGGAGTGCTCCCCGCTGCATTTTTACCGGGTGATACCCTTTTACTGCTTTCTGGCGCGTTGATCGCTAAAGGCGTTTTACACTTTATCCCCACTATTTTGCTATTAGCAACTGCCGCCAGCTTAGGGTGTTGGCTTGGATTTATTCAAGGTCGCTGGCTAAGCGAAACCAAAGTTGTTAAACGCTGGCTTTCTCAACTCCCTGAGGAATATCATAAAAAAGCCAATGATATGTTTAACCGCCAAGGCTTATATGCCCTCCTCATTGGGCGTTTCCTGGCATTCGTCAGAACGCTGTTACCACTGTTAGCGGGATTATCCGACCTTAGTCACCGCCGTTTTCAGTTATTTAACTGGCTTAGCGGATTATTGTGGGTCGGTATTATTGTGACTTTGGGTTATGCAATTAATCAAATTCCCTTTGTCAAAGAACACGAACAAATCGTCATTACCGCTCTGATGATCATCCCTGTTATCCTGTTGGTCAGCGGCTTAATTGGTTCCATTATCGTTTACTGGAAACACCGTAAGGCCCTAAAAGGCAGTAAAGAAAGCCAATAGTAAATCTATAAAATATAGCGACCAGTGTAGGCCTAACTACTTGGTCGCCTTAGTAAACCTACATTTTCACCCTCCACTAAATACCTAATAATAAGGTAGGCGCGTTTTATTACCTTGGAGTCACCATGTCATACGAGACCACACACGCATCAGAGTATGAAATCAACGTTTATCTTGTAAACTCATTTACCCGTGATAACACAGGTGGTAATCCCGCAGGAGTCATACTCAACCCGCCAGAACTCAGCGATACACAGAAAATAGAGATTGCTCGACAAGTAGGATTTTCCGAAACGGCTTTTGTCTATACTGGTGAAAGTGCAGGTGAAGAAACGGATTATAAAGTGGATTTCTTCACCCCTGAAAGTGAAGTCGACTTTTGTGGACATGCAACATTGGCTGTCTTTTTTACCCTATTTTCATTGAACCAGTTAGGCGCTGGCACCTACTCCCAAAAGACCAAAGCAGGTATTTTAAATGTTACGGTCAGTGCTGATGGCGTTATTATGGAGCAAGCACTCCCCATTACCCGCCAAGGACCCGATGTGAATGCCGTTGCTGCTGCATTAGGTATTCCAACCGAAACAATCACGAAAACGGGTTTGCCTATTGAAATTATCTCTACTGGATTACCTGATATTTTAGTTCCAGTGCAACCCAGTCAATTAGATAACTTAAAACCCAATTATGATGCTATCGCACAACTGAGCCGTGAATTCGATTCGATTGGTTTTCATGTGTTTGAGTTGAGCCGAGAGCTACCTTTCACCGCTCATTGTCGGAATTTCGCACCGCTGTATGGTATTAATGAAGAGTCCGCAACAGGCAGTGCTAGCGGTGCGTTAGGGTGCTATTTGGTCAAGCATGTTTTCCCTACTGAAAATCATTTTTTGTTAGAGCAAGGGCGGGCAATGGGATGCTCCTCGCAAATTCAAGTGGAAATTTCTCATCAAGATCAGGCTATCAGCCGAGTTTGTGTGGGTGGACAAGCCGCAACAATCGGTATCCAAACCGTCCATTTTTAGTCCCCCTAAAAACTGAAAAGCCACAACGTGTTTTGCCCGCGGTCTTTTGCTGTGACTATATTCCCTTTATTTCATTTTCAATAACTCATAAAAAACCCCAGTGGCAATAACGCCGCTGGGGTTAATAATTATCGAATCAATAATTATTTGATTAACGCATGCATCTCTTGCACAGAAATCACTTTATCAGTTGGATCTGCGCTGAGTGATAATGCCGTCGCGAAGCCGCCGTTTAGGGTTGTATCATAGTGAACTTTGTAACGTAGCGCGCTACCACGAATGAGTTTTGAATCTTCAATCGCTTGTCGACCTGCTGTTGTATTCACAATGTAGTTATACTCACCATTCTTAATGCGGTCTTGAATGTGCGGACGACCTTCGTGCACTTTGTTGACCAGACGAGGGTTAATACCCGCTTCTCCCAGAACAATCGCAGTTCCGTGAGTTGCGTCTAACTCAAAGCCGTGCTTCAGCAATTTGGCAGCTAAATCTACAACGCGAGTTTTATCACCTTCACGAACTGATAGTAGTGCGCGACCTGATTTTTTCATAGTTGAGTTGCTGCCTAACATCGCTTTAGCAAACGCTTCAGCAAATGTGCGTCCCACACCCATCACTTCACCTGTTGAGCGCATTTCAGGTCCAAGAATTGGGTCAACACCTTGGAATTTGTTAAATGGCAGAACAACTTCTTTCACCGAGTAGTAAGGTGGAATAACTTCTTGAGTCACGCCTTGCTGGGTCAATGTTTGCCCCGCCATCACGCGCGCGGCAACTTTCGCTAACTGCACACCTGTTGCTTTCGAGACGAATGGTACCGTTCTTGCTGCACGTGGGTTTACTTCAATCAGGTAAACTTCGTTATTCTTCACCGCGAACTGGACGTTCATCAGACCGCGAACGCGCAGTTCAAATGCAAGGCTACGCACTTGCTCACGCATGACATCCTGAATTTCTTGGCTTAATGTATAAGCTGGCAGTGAACACGCGGAGTCACCAGAGTGAACACCCGCTTGCTCAATGTGCTCCATAATTCCGCCAATTAGCACCATTTCACCGTCGCAGATGGCATCCACGTCAACTTCAATTGCATCATCTAGGAAGCGGTCTAACAATACTGGTGCGTCGTTAGAAACACTGACTGCGGTTTGGAAGTAGCGACGCAGGTCGATTTCATCGTATACGATTTCCATTGCTCGACCACCCAGAACATAAGATGGACGCACCACCAGCGGGTAACCAATCCCCGCAGCTTTTTCGACGGCTTGTTCGATAGTCGCAACCGTCGCGTTTTGTGGCTGTTTCAGGTTTAAGCGGTTAACAGCTTGTTGGAAACGCTCACGGTCTTCTGCACGGTCAATCGCATCTGGACTAGTACCAATCACCGGTACACCTGCAGCTTCTAACGCACGCGCTAATTTCAGTGGTGTTTGACCACCGTACTGAACAATGACGCCTTTCGGCTGTTCAATGCGCACGATTTCCAGCACATCTTCCAGTGTGACAGGTTCAAAATAGAGGCGGTCTGAAGTATCGTAGTCCGTTGAAACGGTTTCTGGGTTACAGTTCACCATGATGGTTTCATAACCATCTTCACGCAGCGCTAATGACGCGTGTACACAACAGTAGTCGAATTCAATACCTTGACCGATACGGTTTGGACCACCACCTAATACCATGATTTTTGGCTTGTCGCTGTTCGGGTTAGATTCGCATTCGTCTTCATAAGTGGAGTACATGTATGCAGTGTCGGTTGCAAACTCTGCCGCACAGGTATCTACACGCTTATAAACTGGGTGTAAATCATAACCTTGGCGTAATTTACGCAACTCCGCTTCAGAAACACCCACTAAGCTTGCCAGACGCGCATCCGCAAAACCTTTACGCTTCAGATGGCGTAAGAAATCTTTCGTCAGACCATTGATACCTAATTCTGCCACTTCGTTTTCTAAACGCACCAGCTCTTCAATTTGCACTAAGAACCAGCGGTCGATATTGGTCAGGTTGAAGATACCATCGATAGATAGGCCTGCGCGGAATGCATCAGCGATGTACCAAATACGGTCAGAGCCCGCATCTTTCAGTTCTCGACGAATGCGAGTTAACGATTCTGGGTCATCCTGGCTCACTTTCGGGTCGAAGCCTGTTGCGCCTACTTCCAGACCACGCAGTGCTTTTTGCATAGATTCTTGGAATGTGCGACCGATAGCCATCACCTCACCCACTGATTTCATTTGGGTGGTCAAACGGTCGTTGCTACCTGCGAATTTTTCGAAGTTAAAGCGTGGAATTTTGGTCACAACGTAGTCGATGGACGGTTCAAATGACGCCGGTGTGCGACCACCTGTAATGTCATTCATCAATTCATCAAGGGTGTAACCTACCGCAAGTTTTGCGGCAATTTTTGCAATTGGAAAGCCGGTTGCTTTTGACGCGAGTGCGGATGAACGAGAAACACGTGGGTTCATTTCGATAACGATTAAACGACCGTCTTTAGGGTTAACAGCGAACTGAACGTTAGAGCCCCCCGTTTCAACACCGATTTCACGCAATACTGCCATCGAGGCGTCACGCATGATTTGGTATTCTTTATCGGTCAGTGTTTGTGCAGGAGCCACAGTGATGGAGTCACCTGTGTGGATCCCCATTGCATCAAAGTTTTCAATCGAGCAGACGATAATACAGTTATCTTTCTTATCGCGTACGACTTCCATTTCATACTCTTTCCAGCCAATTAACGACTCATCAATTAAGAGTTCGTTAGTTGGGGATAAATCTAAGCCACGAGTACAGATTTCTTCAAATTCTTCACGGTTATATGCGATACCACCACCAGACCCCCCCATGGTGAATGATGGACGGATAATGCATGGGAAGCCGACATCATCAGCAACTGCATTCGCTTCTTCCATCGTATGGGCGATACCTGAACGAGCAGTACCTAAACCAATTTTTTTCATCGCTTTATCAAAGCGCTGGCGATCTTCTGCCTTATCAATTGCATCCGCAGTTGCACCAATCATGGTCACGCCAAATTCAGCGAGTACGCCTTGACGCTCAAGCTCTAGAGCACAGTTCAGCGCGGTTTGCCCACCCATGGTTGGTAATACTGCATCTGGGCGCTCTTTTTCAATAATTTTGCGGACCACTTCCCAGTGAATTGGCTCGATATATGTCGCATCAGCCATCTCTGGGTCGGTCATGATTGTCGCTGGGTTAGAGTTCACCAGAATAACGCGGTAGCCTTCTTCTCTTAGCGCTTTACACGCTTGTGCACCTGAATAGTCAAACTCACATGCTTGTCCGATAACAATCGGGCCCGCTCCAAGAATCAGAATGCTTTTAATATCTGTACGTTTTGCCATTGTCTTGCTCCCGATTATTTTGCGTTTGAACGTGGTGTGTTTTGACGATATTCATTAATTAAGTCAATGAAGTGGTCAAAAAGACCGGCAGCATCATGAGGGCCAGAACTGGCTTCTGGGTGACCTTGGAAACTGAATGCTGGTTTATCTGTGCGATGAATACCTTGTAAGGTGCCATCAAACAGAGATTTGTGTGTCACACGCAATGTGTCGGGTAATGTGGATTCATCAACCGCAAAACCGTGGTTTTGAGCCGTAATCATCACAACATCTTTATCTAAATCTTTGACTGGGTGGTTAGCACCGTGATGACCAAACTTCATTTTCACGGTATTGGCACCGCTCGCTAATGCTAATAGTTGGTGACCTAAGCAAATTCCAAAGACTGGAATATCAGTTTTCAAAAATTCTTGGATTGCGTTGATAGCATAGTCACAAGGTGCAGGGTCGCCAGGTCCGTTTGATAAGAAGATACCGTCTGGATTCATCGCTAAGACTGCTTCTGCTGGCGTTGTTGCAGGCACAACGGTTAATCGGCAGCCACGGTCAACCAACATACGTAGAATGTTGCGTTTCGCACCAAAGTCGTAAGCAACAACGTGTAATGGCAACTCGTCTTCTTTACTCGCAGCGGGTTGCCCTTCATCTAAGTTCCAAGAGCGTTGAGTCCAGCTGTAAATCTCTTTGGTGCAAACTTCTTTTGCTAAATCTAAACCATTTAAACCTGAGAAGCTGCGGGCTTTTTCTAAAGCCAGCGCCGCATCTGGGTTATCCCCTGCGATGATACAACCGTTTTGTGCACCTTTTTCTCTTAACAGGCGAGTTAGTTTTCGCGTGTCGATATCAGCGATAGCCACCACATTGTGGCGTTTCAGATATTCAGACAAGCCTTCCTGACCACGAAAGTTACTGTAGATTAATGGTAAGTCGCGAATGATAAGGCCTTGAGCATGTACGTTAGGAGATTCTTCGTCATCAGCATTAGTGCCGACATTACCAATATGGGGATAAGTGAGAGTAACAATTTGGCGGGAATAGGAAGGGTCAGTAATTATTTCTTGATATCCGGTCATTGAAGTATTGAAAACGACTTCTCCAATAGCGGCCCCTTCAGCACCAATGGCGCGCCCGTGGAATTGGGTTCCGTCTTCCAGAACCAATATAGCTGAGTTAATCAAAACATCCTCCGGAGAATAATCAATCATATTTTTTGCATATTAATTCAGATTTTGCGATCTAAATCAATGCCAAAATGAGTTTTTAAGCAAATTTTTGGCAAATTGCGCGCATTCTAATGATGGGATAGAGTCTTGTCTAGAAAAAAATGCATTTTTTTCACTTTTAGCTTACTTTTTTGCATTCTTACCTATTTTTTCTATAGAAGGCTAATGAAATAACTATTCATGGGTAAAAAAGCAAACGATTAATAGCGAAGAAAAGTGAAAAATGGATAATAGCGCAGACAATGGAGGATCTAAAGTGCAATTTTTGAGTAAAAAAGAGATAAAATAACAAAAAGACAATAAAAAATAAGAGCTACAATTATATTAAATAAATAGACACCAATAAATCAGAGACTTCAAATGAAGCCATCTGATTTTAAACAAAAAATTATTTTACAAAAAACTACAAATCATCAAGATTAAGGACATCTTTCATATTGTATAGTCCATCTTTCTTACCATTAACCCAAGATGATGCCCTTATCGCACCTTTAGCAAAGGTCATACGACTGGAAGCCTTGTGGCTTATTTCTACACGCTCGCCAATATCAGCAAACATTGCAGTATGCTCACCAACAATATCGCCAGCACGTACAGTAGCAAAACCAATCGTGCCTGGTTCACGCTCTCCGGTATAGCCTTCACGTGCATACACCGCGCACTCTTTCAGATCTTTGCCTAATGCATCCGCGATAGATTCACCCATCGCCAGCGCAGTACCTGAAGGTGCATCGACTTTATGACGATGATGAGCTTCAATAATTTCAATATCGGTGTAATCTCCCATCACTTTCGCCGCTTTTTCCAGTAATTTCAGCACCAGATTCACACCAACGCTAAAGTTAGCAGCGAAGACAATTGGGATAGATTTTGAGGCTTCAGCAATAGCCAATTTTCCTTGTTCATCAAACCCTGTGGTTCCAATGACCATGCCTTTTTGGTGAGATTGACAGAATGCTAAGTATTGCAAGGTGCCTTCAGGGCGAGTGAAATCAATCAGTACATCAAAATCATTAACGACAGAATCTAAGTGACCAACGACTTTCACTCCAATTTGCCCAATTCCCGCCAGTTCACCGGCATCGATGCCAATAAGTGAAGAGCCTTCTCGCTCAATAGCTGCGCCAAGTTGAATTCCGTCTTGTTCTTGTGCTGCTTGAATTAATTGGCGCCCCATGCGCCCACCCGCACCGACAATCGCAACGCGTACAGTTGAATCTGCCATTTTTGATCCTTTCGTAAATATTGAGGCGAAAACCAAAATAAAATCTTGGTTATACCTTAAAGAAACTTGAATCGGGACGCCAGCACTAATCTGGAGATATTAATAAAAGCGTAGAAAGAGGCGTGATTATCAGAAAAAATTGTATTGAGGGAGGAAAAATAAATAAAAATAGAAAATGATAGCCACTCATAAAGTCGCTATCATTATAATAAATTCAGTATCTTAGTTAATTTCTTTTACTTCAACGCGCAATTCTTTTGGGACTTCAAAAACGATGTTTTCTTCTCGTCCTTGTAACTCAACGACGGAATCTGCACCTAACTCTTTTAGTCTATCAATCACTTGGCGGACTAAAATATCGGGGGCTGAAGCTCCAGCGGTTAACCCAATAATACTCTTACCTTTTAACCACTCAGTTTGGATATCTTCCGCGCCATCAATCAGAAACGCAGCTTTACCCATTCTCGACGCTAACTCAGCTAAGCGGTTTGAGTTAGATGAATTTTTTGAGCCAACAACCAGCACGATATCCGCTTTCTCAGCCAATTCACGCGCCGCTTCTTGACGGTTAGTCGTTGCATAACAAATATCATCTTTACGAGGACCCACAATATTTGGGAATCGACGAGTTAATGCATCAATCACATCAGACGTATCATCTACAGACAGCGTAGTCTGAGTCATAAAGCTCAGGTTATTTTCATCTTTGACCTGTAATTTCCATACATCTTCAGGGCTTTCAACAAGGTACATACCCCCTTCAGGGTTATTGTACTGCCCCATTGTGCCTTCCACTTCAGGATGCCCAGCATGACCAATTAAAATAGCTTCTTTGCCTTTACGGCTCGCTCTCGCCACTTCCATATGAACTTTGGTGACTAATGGGCAGGTTGCATCAAATAACATGGTTAAATCACGTGAGCGAGCCTCTTGACGGATCGCTTGTGAAACGCCATGGGCTGAGAAAATCAAAATAGAGCCGTCAGGAACCTCTGAGATTTCCTCAATAAAAATAGCGCCACGCTGGCGTAAATCATCAACCACATAGCGGTTATGCACCACTTCATGGCGGACATAGATTGGTGCGCCATAAATTTCTAAAGCACGCTCAACAATACTGATTGCACGGTCAACACCCGCACAAAATCCACGAGGATTAGCCATTAATATTTGCATGGTGACTCTCCAATTGTGGGTCTATTTCAAGAACTTCAATTTCAAAAGTGATTTGTTGCTCAGCAAGCGGGTGATTAAAATCAACAGTGATTGACTCACCCTCAATAGCTTTTACAACGCCTGGCATTTCGCTGCCATTCATTGCTGTAAACAGCATGATGGTACCAATTTCAGGGGTCCCCGTTTCCATAAAATCACGTAATGAAAAGTATTGCACTAAATCTGGATTATGCTTCCCAAATACCGTATCCCCCGCGAGTGAAAATGTTTTCTTTTCACCTTCAGATAACCCAATCAGTTGAGCTTCTAATTCCGGTGATAGCGAATCATTTCCAAGGGCAAACAACGCAGGCTTTCCTTGTGCCTGAGAAGAATCCGCCGTTGAGCCATCTTCTAATTTCAGAGTGAAATTCAGTAAAACAGAACTCTGCGCCTGTATTTGAGTAGACATAACCTAAACCTGTTTTCCGTCATAAAGTTCAGCCCGGTACTTACCGGGCTGAAGTTATTTGTATGCAATATAGGACTTTATTTACCTATCGTGCTATCTGTTCTATTTGGCATCTTGCTGTTTGGGTTTATCTGGCAAAAAGCCTTCAAAAATCACCAATGCCGCACCAATACAAATCGCCATGTCAGCCAAATTAAAGGTTGGCCAATGCCAGTTGCCAACATAAAAATCGATGTAGTCAACCACAAAGCCATGTACTAATCGGTCAAATAAGTTACCGATCGCACCACCAATAATTAATGCATAAGCAATATTACTCAGCCGTTTCTTCACACTTTGGCGATACATCATCACCATGAGAATAATAGAGATGGCGATAGCTATGCCAGCAAAGAACCAGCGCTGCCAGCCGCCTTTATCCGCCAGAAAACTAAATGCCGCACCAAAGTTTTGGGCGTACATAATGTTAAAGTACGGAATTACAGGATGTGGTTCGTACAGAGTCAGCTCTTTTAAGACCAATTGCTTAATAGCTAAATCCGCGACGATAATCACAACCGTTAGCCACAGCCAACGCAAACCAGTAGAACAAATAGGTGTCTTCATTAAGCAAACTTACGTAATTCACCGTTTCCGGCTACGTTAGTCACACAGCGACCACAGATTTCAGGTTGTTCTGCCACTGCACCAATATCACTTGCGTAATGCCAGCAACGAGGACATTTTTCCCCAGCCGCTTTACTGAAGGTAATTTTCAGGCCTTTCAGCTCACTGTCTTTTGCATCTTCAGGAGCAGTAGCAATATCCGCTACACTTGCTTGAGATGTTAACAGTGCGAAGCGTAGTTCATCACCTAAGCTATTCAGCTTAGCCGCTAATGCGCTATCAGCATATAAAGTTACTGATGCTTCCAGTGAACCACCAATCAGCTTGTCGGTACGCGCTTGTTCTAATACTTTATTGACTTCACCACGTACGGCTAACAAATCTGCCCAGAAGTTATCATTCATCGCTTCAGATGAATCTAAGCCAAATAAACCATTGTACCACTCTTCTGTCAGAACAAACTGAGCACGCTCACCCGGTAACTCGTTCCAGATTTCATCAGACGTGAAGGACAGTACTGGTGCAATCCAGCGAACCAAGGCTTCCACAATATGGAACAGTGCAGTTTGGCAACTACGGCGCGCAAGGCTATCACTTTTCGCGGTATACTGGCGGTCTTTGATAATATCCAGATAGAATGAGCCCATCTCGATAGAGCAGAAATGCATTAAGCGTTGAATAACACCTAAGAAATCATACTCATCGTACGCTTTTGTAATCTCTTTTTGTGCTTCTAATGCACGACCAACCGCCCAGCGGTCTAACACCACCATATCTTCGGGTTTCACCATATCTGTTTCTGGATTGAAACCATTTAAGTTCGCCAGTAAGAAGCGAGCGGTGTTACGAATACGACGATAAGAATCTGCTGCACGTTTTAAAATTTCATCAGAGACCGCGATTTCACCCGTGTAGTCTGTTGATGCAACCCAAAGACGCAGAATATCAGCACCGAGCTTGTTCATTACATCTTGTGGGCTAACTGTATTACCTAACGATTTAGACATCTTACGACCTTGACCATCAACGGTGAAACCGTGAGTCAATACTTGGCGATAAGGTGCTTTACCTTTCATCGAGGTAGACAGCATCAGAGAAGACATGAACCAACCACGATGTTGGTCAGAACCTTCCAAATACATATCCGCAGAGTTACCGTGGAATTCAGGGCGAGCATCAACCACTGCAAAGTGGGTCGATCCTGAATCAAACCAAACGTCTAAGGTGTCTGGAACTTTACGATAAGTGTCAGCATCAGCGCCTAGCAGATCAGCCGGATCTAAATCCCACCATGCTTGAATACCATCGACTTCAACACGTTTAGCGACTTCTTCCATCAACTCTAAGGTACGCGGATGCAGTTCTTCGGTGTCTTTATGCACGAATAACGACATTGGAGTACCCCAAGTACGTTGACGCGAAATACACCAGTCAGGACGATTTTCGACCATTGATTCGATACGTGCACGACCCCAACCTGGGATCCACTGAACAATGTCGATCTCTTTCAGCGATTGTTCACGCAGACCATTTTTATCCATGCCGATAAACCATTGTGGTGTCGCACGGAAAATAACAGGGGTCTTATGACGCCAGCAACATGGATAGCTGTGAGAAATCGCTTTTTTGTACATCAGCAAGCCTTTCTCGCTCAGGATTTCCAGTACCACATCGTTAGCTTTAAAAATAAATAAGCCATCTAAGCTAGGGTAAGTATTTGGTAAGAAGCAGCCATCTGGACCGACTGGGTTCGCGGTTTCTAAGCCATATTTTTGACCCACAACATAGTCTTCAGGACCATGACCTGGTGCTGTATGGACTGCACCAGTACCGGCATCCAGAGTCACGTGGTCACCTAAAATTGCAGGAACATCGAAGCCCATAAATGGATGTTCAAATCGCAGCAACTCGAGTGCACTGCCGTCACATTCACCTAATACCGTCCATGACTCAATGCCTACAGTTTTCATGACATCTTCGACTAGATCAGTTGCCAGAATAACTAAATCGCCATTCGCGTCTACTAATGAATATTTGAATTCCGGATTCAGAGAAATCGCACGGTTAGCTGGCAATGTCCAAGGTGTAGTCGTCCAGATCACTAAAGATGGGACTTTGTCGCTGGACACACCAAATTTTTCGCAAACAGCTTTGCTATCTACCGCTGGGAAGCGAACGTAGATAGATGGGGAAGTTTTATCGTAATATTCAACTTCAGCTTCAGCCAATGAAGAACCACACGCTGTACACCAATGAACAGGCTTAGCACCCTTCACTAAGTGACCATTCGCGATAGTTTTTGCCAGAGCTCGGATGATGTTCGCTTCGGTTTTAAAATCCATTGTCAGATAAGGTTTGTCCCACTCACCTAACACACCTAAACGCATAAAATCAGCTTTTTGCCCTTCAATTTGCTCTTTAGCATATTCACGGCATTTTGCACGAAATTCAGCGGCGGAAACTTTTTCCCCTGGTTTACCTACAATTTGTTCAACTTTGTGTTCAATAGGTAAGCCGTGGCAGTCCCAACCAGGGATGTATGGGGAATCAAAGCCCGCCAACCCTTTGGATTTAATAATAATATCTTTGAGAATTTTGTTTACTGAGTGACCAATATGAATACTACCGTTAGCATACGGAGGACCATCGTGCAGAATAAACGTTTTCTTGCCCGATTTTGCTTTACGGATTGCTTGATACAAACCTTCTTTGTACCAGCGTTCTAACATCTGTGGTTCGCGTTTAGCGAGATCGCCACGCATTGGGAACCCTGTTTCTGGTAGATTCAGGGTATTTTTATAGTCACTCATCGATTCTCAGTTCCAATTTTCCGCTAAATTATCTGATTCCAATTGCAGCGAGGTATTCTCTTGCTGCAACTACATCATTAGCAATTTGCTCCTTCAGCGCGTCCAACGAAGCAAACCGCTGTTCATCACGTAACTTTTTACGCAACACAACATCAATATGACGCCCATATAAATCCATATGTGCATCAATCAGATGGACTTCTAACTGGGTACCTTTTCCAGATACCGTTGGGCGTGTACCAATATTTGCCACACCCGGCACAGGCTTATCACCCAAGCCATGAACTTCTACAGCATACACACCTGTAACAGGCGTGACTAAACGTTTTAACGGTAGGTTTGCCGTCGGAAAACCTATTGTTCGACCTAACTGATTACCATGAACCACTCGCCCGCTGATACGGTAAGTGTGCCCGAGTAAATTTTCAGCTAATGGCAGATCATTGTTTTGAATCGCTTTACGGATTGCTGTGCTGCTGACACGCACACCTGAATCACAAAAGCTTTCCGTGTCGGCAACTTCAAAACCAAACTTTTGACCCGCTTGCTGTAAAAAAGCAAAATCTCCCATGCGATTTTTTCCAAATCGGAAATCATCACCAATGGCGAGATATTTCACACCGAGTTTATCGACCAACAAGTCAGATACAAAAGCATCAGGTGTTAATGAGGCAAAATGCTGGTTAAATTCCACACATAACAGATAATCGACCCCGCTATCTGCAAGGTACTTCACTTTATCTCTTAGGCGTGTCAAACGCGCAGGCGCCTTGTCACCCGTAAAAAACTCAAGGGGCTGTGGTTCAAAAATCATCACAACAGTTGGTAAACCTAACTGCTTACCCTTAAGCTTCAAATTTTGAAGTAACACTTGGTGCCCACGATGAACACCATCAAAATTACCAATAGTCAGTACGCAACCATGATGGTACGACCGGATATTTTGTATACCGCGAATTAGCTCCATAACTGGCTCAATACCGAGGAAATTGCAGGATTATACCTTGTACGACGCATAAGGTTAACCTAAGTTCGTAAAAGCTTTCATTAAACCCTATTTTTTTGATCTCTACACTATTTAATCCGATGATTTTACACTGCGAAGCATCTTTCTGCACGACACTGCGCCATTGAATCTCATCCTTGTGGGTAAACAAATCAAAAAAGTTTGGATAACCAATAGATTATCAATACAACAAATTTACTCGGAGATCTCTAAAAATATTTAATTTTTATAGTTTTCTTATCATCCATTTTGGATCGCAAACCAAACTGTATAAAAAACAACCTACTGGCAACCAAATTTTCTCTTGATGAATGATGGATATCACTAAAATATTTTTTTCTGCAAAATGATTTAAAATATCTTCCATCAATTATGCTTTTTTTCACGCTCAGATCTGTATTCTTCTGATATTTACTGATAGAATCTTGCACCATTCACAACGCATTGGCATCGAAGTACACGATGTTTATTTGCACAAATCCATTGACAAATGAAGGGCGAAAGGGCATATTCCTTGACCTTTAAATTGTCCTCAATAGAATACATTTGGGAGTTGGACCTTGGCTAATATCAAATCAGCTAAGAAACGTGCCGTTCAATCAGAGAAACGTCGCCAGCACAACGCTAGCCGTCGCTCTATGGTACGTACTTTTATTAAGAAAGTTTACCTTGCTATCGCTGCAGGCGATAAAGAAGCTGCTCAGAAAGCATTCAATGACATGCAACCTATTGTTGATCGCCACGCTAGCAAAGGCCTGATCCACAAAAACAAAGCAGCACGTCATAAAGCTAACTTAGTTGCTCAAATCAAAGCAATGTAATTTCGCTTCTTGATTATTAAAAAAACCGGCTTAGGCCGGTTTTTTTGTCTGCAAAATTTATCGCTCTACACTTTCTGTTCTAAATTATTGAATGGCGCTGAGAATAACTCAGAAAAATCTTTGTTGCAGACCCGTTGCACTGCTGGATGTTGGATCATCCGTTCCGCAAAAATTACGTAATATTCTTCTTTAACGCTATCTAAACACCCAATCTCTTGCACTTCATCATCAGCAAAAATATCTTTTGCATACAAAGAAGGTGCCACAAAAATAGCATTGTGATACATCCCAAATGCTTTCATTAAAGCTGCATCATCAAATTCACCTAGCACTTCCACTTGCAGGTTTTTATTGCGAATCCATGTTAATAAATGACGACCTAACATAGAGCGACGCCCAGGAATTAATAACCGACGCTCCTCAAGACATTCAGGGAATGGTTTCTTCGGTACAGGCTGACGACAGAAAAAACTGACGCTGCATTCACCTAATTTTACGGAAAATAGCCCCTCTTGCTGTGAAGAGTCCACCGGACAATCAGACAAAATCATATCCAGTTTATGTTGGCTTAATTGCTCTAATAACAATTCATGCGTAGATTCAAAACAGCGTAAATGAATTTGTTCATGTTCCACAACTGCCGTTTCTAGTACTCGACTTACCAAGCGTTTCGATAATGCATCAGCCACACCCACATCAAATAGCAGATTTGATTCTCTGCTGTAGTTGACAATATCCAGCATTTCTTGGCTGAGCATGAACATTTTGTCTGCATAACGGAAAATAAGCTGTCCCAATTCCGAAGGAACTAATCCTCGACCTTGACGCTTAAATAATTTGCCACCTAAACGCTCTTCTAGCGCCTTAATTTGCCCAGTAATTGTTTGTGGAGTCAGGTAAAGAGCTTCAGCAGCCCCGACAACAGAGCCTTCCTTACAAACATGCCAGAAATAGTAAAGGTGGTTAAAATTAAGATGTGAAACCCGCATATCGATTCCTTTTGTATCGCCAATAATTATCGTAGTACATACTGACCATACGCTTTACCCGTACCCCGTAATCGGGAGTTATAAGTTAAAATACCCGCAGTATGCAACTCATACCGCGGGCATATCATAGAAGATTAACTCGAAAATTCTTACTAATAATTACGTCTATTATGTTTATTCTTCACTACTGAGTGCGTTTTTTGGTTTCGGTAACACGACTCTTAACATAAAGTACCCAAGCACTGCTGCTGTTGTCGAACCGATTAAAATACCCAACCTAGAGTAGGTACTATACACCTCATCAAGTCCTTCAAAGGCAAGACCAGTGATGAAGATAGACATAGTAAAACCGATCCCACAAAGCACTGAAACCGCAAATACTTGCTTCAAGTTAATCGATGCTGGCAGTTTCGCCAACCCTACTTTTACCGAAATCCAGCTAAATAAGAAAATACCGACTGGTTTGCCTAATATTAACCCCGCCGCGACACCAAGTGGTAATGAACTCATTAACCCATCAAAAGTGACGCCATTGAGCTGTACCCCTGAGTTTGCAAACGCAAAAATTGGCAAAATTAAATAAACAACCCAAGGGTGTAGCACATGCTCCAACTCTTCTGAGGGTTTTGTATTGTTTGTGCCTCTTAATGGAATTAAGAAACCGACAATCACCCCAGCCAGCGTGGCATGAACTCCTGATTTTAAAATACAGACCCATAAAATAAGGCCGATCACTAAGTAAGCCGCTGTATTCTCTACTCGACGCCAGTTCATCATACAAAGAATCGCCACACACAACGCCGCTAAACTCAATGCGATGACAGACACTGAACTTGTGTAAAAGAAGGCGATAATCACAATAACACCCAGGTCATCAATGATAGCTAACGCCAACAAGAATACTTTCAGTTCCGTAGGAACTCGCTTACCCAGCAGCGCCATCACGCCTAACGCAAACGCGATATCTGTTGCGGCAGGGATAGCCCATCCTTGACGAGTAATATCGTCTGCACCATTAAACGCTAGATAAACTAACGCGGGTGCAATCATTCCACCCACAGCAGCGATTGCTGGAAATATTGCTTTATCGCGCCCCGCGAGGGATCCTTCCAATAATTCACGCTTTACCTCTAAACCTACAACAAGGAAAAAGATCGCCATTAAAAAATCATTAATCCATAGAATCAGAGGTTTATCTAATCCAAATGAGGAAATTTTAATGGATACCGGAATATCTAAAAATTGCTGGTAAGCTCCCTGTAATGGCGTGTTAGCCATTATTAAAGCGACGATGGCAGCAATAATTAGGAGTAGCCCTCCTGCTGCTTCTAACTTTAAAAATTTACGAATAATTGCTGTCATATGAATAACCTCAAAAAATATTTTTGAATGTTAATATTATGATAATCATTAATTCGTAAAAAATCGTTTATTTATCCATTAATGATCGTAATTTCCGAGCATTTGATAATTGAGATCACAACGAATGATAATAAATCGTTAATTTAACTATAGGCAACTATTCTAAAAACCAACAATAAATTTATTAAGTTAAGCACTTTAAAAATTCAAATTTTTTAGAGACTAAGGAAAAATAATTGTTCTGGAAAGCCTAAAAAATCATTTATTTTTTGATTTTCGAAGCCCTTCGCAAAAATAAAAGCCCCTTTCCGCTATTCCTTGTGAGTCCCTTCATAAAAAAGCCACTTTGTGTGATACTCAGGCATCCCTTGGGCAATCATTATTTCTCTATATTATGTCTCTATACGTTCTGCTTTCTGTGCTGTTTGCCGCGTTTTGTCATGCCAGTTGGAACGCTCTCGTTAAATTTGGTAATGACCGTTTCTTCGGTCTAGTGATGATTGCCGTTTTTTCAGGTATTTTAACCATTCCCGCGCTATTTTGGTTTGGGCTCCCGACACCTGAAGCGGTGCCATGGTTAATTTTGTCGGTATTCTTTCATATCGGTTATATCTACTTTCTCAGCCAAGCATACAACCATGGCGATCTCAGCCAGATTTACCCTATTTCTCGGGGTTCTGCTCCGTTAATTACTGCGTTATTAAGTATTGTTTTATTTAATGAATCCCTACCATTCATGAGTTTTGTTGGAATTATATTTATCATTTCAGGGGTGATCGCCATCGCTTTTGCAGGGCGAAAATTTTCATTGAATATCAAAGGAAAGGCTCTAATTTTTGCATTATCCACCGCCTTTTTTACTGCCTGCTATACCCTCTCTGATGGCTATGGTTCAAGAGCCAGCCAAGATCCGATTGTCTATACCTTATGGCTATTCTTACTTAATGGCGCAGTACTCGCGATCCCCGGAGTAATGAAATATAAAAGTTCACTCCTACACGGATTTCAACAATATTGGCGTTCGGGATTACTCGGTGGGTTAATGCAACTAATTAGTTATGGCATCGCAATCTGGGCTATGAGCCAAGCGCCTATCGTTATTGTTGCTGCCATCCGTGAAACCAGCGTTCTCTTCGCTATGTTTCTCTCAATTGTATTTCTCAAGGAAAAATTTAATGCCATGCGAGTACTTGCTTGTATTGTCATTTTACTTGGGGTGTTACTTGCAAAACTATCCAGTTAAGATAGTGATGTTATGAATGTGTTTTTCACATCCTATTTTCAACACCAATAATATTTAGCGTTAATTTTTCATTTAGTCATGAGGTAAAAATGACCTTACTCCGATCTTTAGTTGCCATGTCAATGATAGCAGCGCCAATAGCGGCACTTGCCGCCACACCAGCGGATTTAATGATTGTTGATGGAACCATTTTGACGATGGATGCCCACAATAAAGTTATTGAAAATGGCACTGTCGTTATTGATAAAAACAAAATTGTGGCGGTGGGTGGTCCTGAACTCACCAAGCAATATACTGCCAAAAAACAACTTAATGTTGATGGTGATATTGTCATGCCAGGATTAATCAATACCCACACTCATGCATCAATGACAGTATTTCGCTCCCTTGCTGATGATGTACCAGATCGATTACACCGCTACATTTTTCCATTAGAAA
Organism: Providencia sp. PROV208; assembly: GCF_028479465.1. Lineage (NCBI taxonomy): Bacteria > Pseudomonadati > Pseudomonadota > Gammaproteobacteria > Enterobacterales > Morganellaceae > Providencia > Providencia sp. PROV208. The sequence continues at coordinate 264,193 of NZ_JAMPNS010000003.1, forward strand.
GTAAGATGGTTTCCCGAGAAATGGTGCGGGTAGGCGCTAACTTAGCCAATGTCGAGATGCTAAAAGGGGGCGTTACCACATACGTAGATATGTACTATTTTGAAGATGAAGTAGCAAAAACTGTCGATAAAATTGGTATGCGTGCAATCCTTGGTGAATCTGTTATTAAATTCCCAGTTGCTGATGCCCAAAATGCGGATGAAGGCATCGCCTATGCAGTGAATTTTATCAATCAATACAAAGATCATCCTCGCATTACGCCAGCTTTTGCACCTCATGCCCCTTATACCAATACTACCGAGCATTTACAGAAAATTTCCAAACTTTCTCAAGAGCTTGATGTCCCCGTTATGATCCACTTAGCGGAAACCGACCGAGAACAAGAAGAAATTGCCAAACGTACTGGAGGCAAAAGCCCAGTGCAATACATGGCGGATATTGGTGCATTAAACAGTAAAGTGATCGCAGCTCATGCCATTATGGTCAATGACAGCGATATCGACCTCCTCAAGCAATACGATGTCGGAGTCGCGCATAATGTCAGCGCGAATACAAAATCAGCCAAGGGCGTTGCCCCTGTCACCGCCATGTTAGCGAAAGGGGTTCGCGTAGGCTTAGGAACTGATGGCCCTATGTCGAGCAATACCTTAACAACCATGAATGAACTTAATTTAGTCGGTAAAATTCATAAGCTTGAGAATAAAGATAGAGCCGCGATGCCACCGATAACCGTGGTTGAACTAGCGACTAAAGGCTCCGCGAAAGCGATTCATATGGAAGATAAATTAGGGTCTCTTGAAGCAGGGAAGTTGGCGGATATCATTGTTGTTGATACTAAATCACCTAATATGGTACCGATGTACAGCCCTTATGCCGCTCTCGTTTATGGTGCTAATGCATCCAATGTACGTCATTCTATCGTTGATGGAAGCCTACTAATGGAAGATCGTAAAGTGCTCACAGTAGATGAAAGTGCCATTGTGAAAGAAGCTCTGCAATTTGCGGATCAAGTTCGAAAAACTGTCATTGATAGTGGCGAGGTCGTCAAATAAAAAAATGGCTGATTCAGTATTTCACTGGATCAGCCATTATTTTTTACTGAGAGATCAAACCATTATTTGTTGGTGAGATCATCAAAGAATTTCTTCACGCCATCTAAAAAACGTTTTGAACGTGGGCTATTTTTTTCGCCCCCAGAGCCACCTAACGATTCACCAAACTCTCTAAGCAACTCTTTTTGTTTCTCATTCAGTTTCACTGGCGTTTCAACAACAATGTGACACATTAAGTCACCTTGCATTCCACCACGCACTGATTTCACGCCCTTACCTTTCATACGGAATGTTTTACCCGTTTGGGTTTCCGCAGGAATTTTCAGTTTAACGCGCCCATCAAGTGTTGGCACTTCGATTTCGCCACCCAGTGCTGCCGTTGCAAAGTTGATTGGTACTTCGCAATGTAAGTTATTACCATCACGCTCAAAAATATCGTGAGGTAAAACGTGCATTTGAACGAATAAATCACCTGCTGGTGCGCCATTTGCTCCGGCTTCACCCTCACCTGATAAACGAACGCGGTCACCAGTATCAACCCCAGCAGGGATCTTAACGGATAAGGTTTTGTATTTCTCTACGCGACCTTGACCATGACATTTATTGCATGGGTCTTTGATAATTTTTCCGCGACCGTGACAGGTTGGACAAGCTTGTTGCACTGAGAAGAAACCTTGGCGCATATGGACTTGCCCCATACCATGACAGGTTTGGCAAGTTTCCGCACTCGTCCCCGGTTTCGCACCACTACCGTGGCACACATCACAACTTTCAAGTGTTGGGATACGGATCTCTTTGGTCACTCCACGGACTGCTTCTTCAAGAGTCAGTTCCATGTTGTATTGCAGATCAGAACCACGGCTTGGGCGCTGTTGGCGTCGACCTCCACCAAAAATGTCACCGAAGATGTCACCAAAAATATCACTATTGAAGTCGCCGCCACCAAAGCCGCCGAATCCACCGCCACCGCCGCCCATACCGCCTTGTTCAAACGCGGCATGACCATATTGATCATAAGCTGCACGTTTTTGCTCGTCGGATAGGACTTCGTAAGCTTCTTTTATCTCTTTAAATTTCTCTTCCGCTTCATCTTTTTTCTCCTGATTACGGTCAGGATGGTGCTTCATCGCTAAGCGCTTATACGCTCGCTTGATGTCTTTGTCTGAAGCATTTTTTTCGAGGCCTAAAACCTCATAAAAATCTCTTTTCGCCATTTATTTTTCCCTTAACATGCAGACACGGGCGCAGAGTTCCCTCAACGCCCGTGTCCGGTATCAGTCACTATGTCACATTCTTGCTATAGTCACTGCGCCCGCTAAGGGCCTTATTTTTTGTCTTTGTCGTTAACTTCTTCGAATTCAGCATCAACAACGTCGTCATCTTTCTTCGCTTCTGCACCTGCACCCGCAGCGCCCGCTTGAGCTTGTTGCTGTGCAATTTCCAGAAGTTTCGCAGATGCCGTTACCAGCGCTTGGATTTTCGCTTCGATGTCAGCTTTATCTTCACCTTTAGAAGCGACTTCTAATTCTGAAGTTGCTTTTTCGATGTTAGCTTTATCTTCTGCTGGTAATTTATCGCCCGCTTCTTCGATTTGTTTACGAGTACCGTGGATCAGTTGGTCAGCTTGGTTACGAACCTGTACTAACTCTTCAAATTTACGGTCTGCTTCAGCGTTTGCTTCTGCATCACGTACCATTTTTTCGATTTCTTCATCATTCAGACCAGAAGAAGCCTTAATGGTAATGTTTTGCTCACGACCGCTGTTTTTGTCTTTCGCAGAAACATGCAAGATACCATCCGCATCGATGTCAAAAGTCACTTCGATTTGTGGCATACCGCGTGGTGCTGCTTGAATACCATCTAAATTAAACTGACCCAGTGATTTGTTATCACTTGCACGTTTACGTTCACCTTGCAGCACGTGAATAGTCACGGCAGCTTGGTTATCTTCAGCAGTTGAGAACACTTGGCTGTGTTTAGTTGGGATAGTGGTGTTTTTCGAAATTAACGAAGTCATCACGCCACCCATGGTTTCGATACCTAAAGACAGTGGTGTTACATCAAGTAACAGAACGTCTTTAACATCACCTGCTAATACACCACCTTGTACTGCTGCACCGATTGCAACGGCTTCATCTGGGTTCACATCTTTACGTGGTTCTTTACCGAAGAAATCAGCAACCACTTTTTGAACCATTGGCATACGAGTCTGACCACCAACTAAGATAACGTCGTTGATGTCACCTACGCTTAAGCCAGCGTCTTGCAGAGCAACTTTGACTGGCTCCATAGAACGTTTAACTAAATCTTCTACCAGTGACTCCAGTTTTGCACGAGTCACTTTGATGTTCATGTGTTTTGGACCAGTTGCATCCGCAGTGATGTATGGCAGGTTAACGTCAGTTTGTTGAGCGGAAGACAGCTCAATTTTTGCTTTTTCAGCAGATTCTTTCAGACGTTGCATTGCCAGCGGATCATTGCGCAGGTCAACACCTTGTTCTTTCTTAAACTCATCAACTAAGTAGTTGATTAAACGAGTATCGAAGTCTTCACCACCTAAGTGAGTATCACCGTTGGTTGCCAGAACTTCATAGGTTTTTTCGCCATCAACTTCATCGATTTCGATGATAGATAAGTCGAATGTACCACCACCTAAGTCATATACCGCGATAGTACGGTTGCCGACTTCTCTATCCAAACCGTATGCCAGCGCTGCTGCTGTTGGTTCGTTGATGATACGTTTTACGTCTAAACCAGCGATACGACCCGCATCTTTGGTTGCTTGACGCTGAGCATCGTTAAAGTATGCTGGTACAGTGATAACCGCTTCAGTTACTGGCTCACCCAGATAATCTTCCGCAGTTTTCTTCATTTTTTTCAATACTTCAGCAGAGACTTGTGGTGGAGCCATTTTTTGACCTTTCACATCTAACCACGCATCACCGTTATCAGCCGCAATAATTTTGTATGGCATGATAGACACGTCGCGCTGAACTTCTTCGTCTTGGAAACGACGACCGATCAAACGTTTGATCGCAAATAATGTGTTTTCTGGGTTAGTTACAGCCTGACGTTTTGCTGGCTGACCAACTAAAATTTCACCATCTTGTGTATACGCAATGATGGAAGGAGTAGTTCTATCACCTTCGCTGTTCTCAAGAACACGCGCAGTAGTGCCATCCATAATTGCAACGCATGAGTTAGTTGTACCTAAGTCGATACCAATAATTTTACCCATTTAAAACGCCTCCAAAGGAATTCTTTTCATTTAATTTCGATATCAATCTATATAAGGCTCAATATTTCATTTTCAAGGGAGTTTTTACTCCAACCTTAACTTTTTTTTGCAACTCGCAATAATTTAGATTGATAACTGTTGATGTCTTAAAGATGGGGTCACAAATTCATTCATCAAGGGGGAAAACTAAAAAAATTTTACATTTAATGTAAATAAACCCGTCTCTTGATCATTGTTTCGACAATTAAAACTGCGTATTATGCGCCTCCCCTTCCTATAGGGGAATAATCATTCATTATATCTATTTGATTTTTAAATATTTTACCAGAGGTTATATGCAATCTAGTTCGCTTGCCAATCCAGGCCCACTCGGTTTATTGGGCTTTGGTATGACAACAATCCTGCTGAATATTCATAATGCAGGTTTTTTTCCTCTCTCATCGGTTATTTTAAGCATGGGAATTTTCTACGGTGGTATCGCGCAAGTGATTGCTGGAATTATTGAATATAAGAAAGGCAATACTTTCGGTGCAACTGCATTTACCTCTTACGGCTTTTTTTGGCTTGCATTAGTCGGTTTGCTGTTTTTACCTACTATGGGATTAGCAGAAGCCACTGATCCTGCATTTTTAGGGATGTTCCTGCTGTTGTGGGGAATTTTTACATTCTTTATGTTCTTAGGCACCTTCAAAACAAACTTTGTGCTGCAATTTATCTTCGGCAGCTTAACCGTACTGTTCGCCATGTTAGCAATAGGCAATCTCACGAACAATGCCACTTTACTTCAGTTCGCTGGCTATGAAGGGATTATCTGTGGCGCAAGCGCCTTTTATCTAGCAATGGCTGAAGTCTTGAATGAGCAGTATGGCAAAACAATTCTGCCAATTGGTCAGCGTAGTTAGTTTTACGACGTAGCTAATTTCGAATATTAATAGAAGCTGTAATCAGAATTATCAGGCAGGCATGACGCTCTGCCTGATTTTTTAGAAGAGATCACTCAACTACACGAATGGCGGATTTTGGTCTGAATGCTTTAACGATAGTCTCATCCGTTTCAATGTATGGACCATCAAGTAGTTGAATACAATAAGGAACGCTGGCAAAAATACCCGATACTAATACATTCCCTTCTTTATCTTTCAGGCCTTCCAAGGTTTCAGCAATCGCTTTTGGCTGCCCCGGTAAATTTAGAATCAATGACTGATTACGGATCACGCCGACTTGACGAGATAAAATCGCTGTTGGTACGAATTTCAAGCTGATTTGGCGCATCTGCTCTCCAAATCCTGGCATTTCACGATCAGCAATGGCGAGAGTCGCATCTGGCGTGACATCGCGGCGAGCAGGTCCTGTCCCACCCGTTGTCAAAACTAAATGGCAAGAAAACTCGTCCACCAGCTCACACAGCGTCTGCTCTATCATGACTTGCTCATCAGGGATCAAACGAGTTTCTACACGAAAAGGTGTGGTGATTGTTTTCGTTAGCCACTCCTCGAGTGCTGGGATCCCTTTATCTTCGTAGATACCACCTGAAGCACGATCAGAAACCGACACCAGACCTATGCGCAACTCATTCATACAAACCTCAAAAATTAATCATTTAAATTCGTTCACTTGGCGAGAAAATACCACACCAACAATAATAAACATGCTGCATCATACCATGAGCATGAATCGCTGACAGCGTCGTGTTTGTGCCGAAATATGGAATTGCGAGTTTAATCAATGAAAAAACGACATAAAAAAACCCAGCCAATTTGACTGGGTTTTCTAAGAAAAAGGAAATTACAGCAGAGCTGCGATCATTTTTTCCAGTTTTTCTTGGTCAACAGCGAACTTACGGATACCGTCAGACAGTTTATCAACCGCCATTGGATCTTGGTTATGCTGCCAGTAGAACTCAGCTTCTGTCAATTTAGCGCCCGGCTCTTGAGTTTTGCCAGCATCTTTCAGCTTACAAACTAATTCACCTTGTGATTCAGACAGCTCTTTCAGTAATGCTGGAGAGATTGTCAGACGGTCGCAACCCGCTAGCTCAATGATTTCACCAACGTTACGGAAGCTTGCGCCCATTACGACAGTTTTATAACCATGCGCTTTATAGAAGTTGTAAATTTCAGTCACTGAAACCACGCCTGGATCTTCGTGTGCAGCAAACTCTTTCTTATCTGTGTTTGCTTTGTACCAGTCAAGGATTCGACCCACGAATGGGGAGATCAGGTAAACACCCGCTTCCGCACAAGCACGCGCTTGAGCAAAAGAGAATAATAAGGTTAAGTTACAGTTGATGCCTTCTTTTTCCAGTTTTTCCGCAGCGCGGATACCCTGCCAAGTAGAGGCTAATTTGATCAAAATACGATCGTTGCTGATACCAGCTTCGTTGTACATTTTCATCAGACGGCGAGCTTTAGTAATACACGCTTCTTCATCATAAGAAAGACGCGCATCAACTTCTGTTGAGATACGACCCGGTACTAATTTCAGAATTTCCAGACCGATATTAACAGCCAGTTTGTCACATGCATCGACAATTTGTTGCTCACGGTTGTTACTTTGCTTACGAGCCCATTCTACCGCTTCATCAATTAATTTACGGTATTCAGGAATTTGTGCAGCATTTAAAATCAGCGATGGGTTAGTCGTCGCATCTTGTGGTTTGTACAGCTTCATCGCTTCGATGTCGCCAGTGTCGGCAACAACAGTTGTCAGACTACGTAAGGAGGTTAGTTTGTCGGTCATTTCTTTAATCTCGTTGTTATACCCGTCATATTTCAAGTTGTAGGGGTGTTGGCTGCGTTCACTCATCCTAGTCACATACTTGTGTATGCTCCTAGGAATTCATTTTCTTGCCGCCTACCTACCACTTGAACTATTTAGGGTGAACCCGTCATGCTTCAAGTTGTAGGGGTGTTGGCTGCATTCACTGATCCTAGTCACATACTTGTGTATGCTCCTAGGAATTCATTTTCTTGCCGCCTACCTGCAACTTAAACTACTTTGTGTATTATTAAGGAATTGAGGCTAGCGCCGCACCGTCCCATGATAATATCACGCATCTACGTTGCTGCAAGCGAGGAAATATCCTTGCAAGCAACTATTTGATCAGCAATCGTTTTCGCAATAACCTTAGGAACTGAATGCATTTAGCTTGAGAGTGTCATAACCTCAGTAAACCAGATAACCATCATAAGAGCGACTTATTACAGCGATTCGCTATTCCATCCGATTTTTTGTTAAAGTAACGGATAAATTTACTATCATAAGGGTCAAGTTATGCTGATTACCATTTCACCTGCCAAAACATTAGACTACGAAAGCCCGCTACCTATCGACACTTTTACCCAACCAGAGCTACTCTCTGAATCTGAGAAATTAATAAAAACGTGCCGAAAACTCACGCCGGCAGATATCGCAAGCCTAATGAAAATCAGTGACAAACTCGCAGGATTAAATGCAGCGCGTTTTGGTGAATGGCAACCCAACTTTACTCCTGATAACGCACGCCAAGCTATCCTTGCCTTTAAAGGTGATGTGTATACTGGTATGCAAGCAGAGACCTTCTCGCCTGCTGATTTCGAATTTGCTCAACAACATTTACGTATGTTATCAGGGTTATACGGTGTTTTACGCCCATTAGATTTAATGCAACCTTATCGTTTAGAAATGGGTATCCGCCTTAAAAATAGCCGCGGCAAAGACTTATACGAATTTTGGGGAAACATCATCACTGAGCATTTGAATAAGGCGCTCACGGCCCAAGGGGATAACATCCTCGTTAATTTAGCATCTGATGAATATTTTAAATCTGTGAACACCAAAAAATTAGACGGCACAATTATCAAGCCGGTCTTCTTAGATGAAAAAAATGGTAAATATAAAGTCATCAGCTTTTATGCAAAAAAAGCACGAGGATTAATGAGCCGTTTTATTATCCAAAATAAACTCACTAAATCAGAACAGTTGTCCGACTTTAATTTAGACGGTTATCAGTTTGATCAGTCACAATCGAAAGGCAATGAATTAGTCTTTACACGCCCCGAACAAGCTTAAAAACCAAACTCACCATCTTGATTTGTAGGGTGCACACCACGCCCTACAAAATTCATACTCAACATTCGACACTCTATTTCAAATCTCCGTCACAATTTGGCGATAAAATAAACACGCGCATGGGGTATAGCATTCTTTCACCAGTGGACTTGAAAGACTTATGCCAGAATCCAAGTCAGTCTTTGCCATTTATTTTGGAGGTGATCAATGCCATATTCTGCTGCATCACATCGTTACACAGAAATGGAATATCGTCAGTGCGGTCGGAGTGGATTAAAACTCCCACTTATCTCTTTGGGACTCTGGCATAATTTTGGTGATAACAAACCAATTGATAACTGCCGTGCCATGCTAAGGCATGCTTTTGATCATGGCATCACTCATTTCGATCTTGCCAATAATTACGGTCCCCCTCCAGGCTCCGCAGAACAACAATTTGGGCGTATCCTTAAGCAAGATTTTCTACCTTATCGTGATGAAATGATCATCTCCTCTAAAGCAGGTTACACCATGTGGGAAGGACCTTATGGGGATTGGGGCAGTAAAAAATATTTAATTGCTAGCCTGAACCAAAGTTTAAAAAGAATTGGGGTCGATTATGTGGATATTTTCTATCACCATAGACCTGATCCTCAAACACCATTGGAAGAAACGATGGCTGCCCTTGATCTGATTGTTCGTCAAGGTAAGGCTCTCTATGTAGGAATCTCTAACTACCCCGCAGAAACCGCGCAAGAAGCCATTCGTATTCTCGAGCAGCTGGGCACTCCTTGCTTAATCCATCAACCCAAGTATTCCATGCTAGAACGAACACCTGAAGAAGGTCTTCTTGATTTACTCGAAGAAGAAGGTGTCGGCTCTATTGCTTATTCTCCATTAGCTGGCGGGATTTTAACGGACCGATATCTTAATGGCATTCCTGCTGATTCTCGTGCCGCAGGTAATCCATCACTCCCTCCAGAAAGACTGACCTCTGCTGTGCTGGCTAAAGTGAAAAAGCTCAATGACCTTGCATTCGCTCGAGGACAAAAACTGAGCCAAATGTCCCTTGCGTGGTTACTACGTCACGACCGTATTACCTCTGTACTCATTGGAGCAAGCCGTATCAGCCAAATTGATGATGCACTCGGTATGATGGAAAAACGGGATTTTAACCAAGATGAATTAAAGGCCATTGAGCTTATTCTTGAAGATTCTATTTAACCTCTCTGCTAGAGCTATCGCTTAATAAGGTATTTAAGGGATAGCTTTCTATTTTCGTATATTTATTTAAATACAAACGAACGAATAAAACTTTTGTTTACTATTTTATATTCACCTAGACTAAATTTAATCCATTAATTAACCAACAACATTCTTTAATTATTTAAGTGAGTCATTTAAGCTTTATTTGCAGTTTAATTAATTCACTTTATAACGAGGAATTTATATGCGTAAAATCTCTACTATCCTAATCACCTTATTATTCCCTTTATCAACTTTTGCTATGACAATACCGGTTAATGACCAGCAATCTACCACTGAATACTTATGGAGCAATGGCGGAAATGGCGGTAATGGCGGACACGGAGGCAATGGTGGTAATGGCGGAAGTGGTGGTAGCGGTGGGCATGGTGGAAATGGTGGTAATGGCGGCAATGGAAATTAAATAAACCCGATTATTTAATTATTCCCCCCTTCGCTAATAAGGGGGGGATGGAGGATACAATGAAAACTCAATCTCTACTTCAATTATTCACTATTTTATTTTTCACAACAACACCAATACTAAGCCATTCAAATAACTTTCAATTTAATAAACATAATTTATTTAATATAAATAAATTTATTATTATCGATAATATTTATCGATCTAATTTTTGTGTACCTCTTTATTGCCACGGTCACTATTTGTATTTCTCGGAACAATCTATCAATGGTAGCCACGGTCAAAATGGCAGCGGTGGTAATGACCACAATGGAGGTCTAGGTGGGAACGGAGGTCTAGGTGGAAATGGGGGCTCTGGAGGTAATGGCCAACATGGAGGAAATGGAGGGAATGGCGGCAACAATGGGCACGGTAATCATGGGGGACACGCCACACCAGGCAGTAATGGAAATGGCGGTAACGGTGGGAATGGGGGAATAAATGGGGGTAATGGCGGACACGGTGGCAACGGAGATGGTTTAGGTAACGGAGGAAATGGCGGTAACGGCTCCACCAATGGAAATGGGGGTAATGGAGGGCATGGAGGAAGCAATGGCGGTCACGGAGGCAATGGAGGAGATGGTGACGGGAGTGGTAATGGCGGAAATGGTGGAAATGCAGGTATCGGAGGACAAGCGGGTAAAGGTGGAAAAGGCGGACCAAATGGCGGTCAAGATGGCGCAGATGGCTCAATCTATTGATCCTCCAATAAACGACACCATAAAAAACGGAAGCCAACTTAGCTTCCGTTTTTAAACCACCTATTGATAAAAACTATTGTTTAGGCGCTAACTTCATTAAAAATTCACGTAACTGAGCGAAATCTGATGGTAAGAAGTGAGAAAGCAGTGGTAAATCCGCGCGTTCAGCCAGTTCTTGTGGCAGTGTAATTTGCTTATTTAAAATCGCTTCAACGCTCTCTTTAAATTTCGCTGGGTGAGCAGTTCCCAAGAACAAGCCATACTCACCCTCTTGTAATTGATCACGCAGCACACGATACGCAACCGCAGCATGAGGCTCAGATAAATACCCCTTTTTGTCCAGCTCACGTACCGTCTCTTGAGTCACTTCATCACTCACCGCCCCGTAACCAAGGTCTTTTAATGACCACCCTTTACGGCGGAATAATTCCTCAATACGTGGCCAGTTATTTGGCTGACTCACATCCATTGCATTAGATAAAGTTGCCACCGTTTGATGCGGAGCCCATTTTCCATCGACTAGGTAGCGAGGAACCGTATCATTAACGTTAGTCGCAGCAATAAAGCGTTTTACTGGTAATCCTAGGGATTTTGCCAATAAGCCGGCGGTCAGATCCCCAAAGTTACCGCTTGGGACTGAGATCACCAATTGATCACGTTTTTCTGCTGGGATCTGAGCAACGGCTTCAAAGTAATAGCAAATTTGCGCTAATAGGCGGCTAATGTTGATTGAGTTAGCTGAATTCAAATACAGGGCTTTTTTCAATTCTTCATCATCAAAAGCCTGTTTTACTAGCGCCTGACACGCATCGAAATCATCTTTAATTGCCACAGTATGAATATTTTTACCCAGTGTGCAGAACAACTTTTCTTGCAGAGGGCTAATTTTGCCTTCTGGGTACAAGATCACGACTTGGACATTATCCAAACCATAAAATGCATGTGCTACCGCAGCGCCTGTATCCCCTGACGTTGCTGTTAAGATAGTCACGGGTGCCCCACCCGCGACTTGACCTAATGCTTGCGCCATAAAACGCCCGCCAAAGTCTTTAAATGCTAATGTAGGTCCGTGGTATAACTCTAAAGTCGCAACATCATCTTCAACTTTAGAAACGGGAGCTGGGAAAGCAAATGCAGCGTTGACCCGAGCAGCGAGTTGATCCGCTGGAATCTCATCACCGATAAATGCACTTAAAATACGGCTACTACGAGTGACAAAATCCAATTTCAGCAATTCATCAATTTCACTAGCGCTAAACTCAGGTAAGTCTTGAGGGAAAAAGAGACCTTGCTGCTTACCTAATCCCTGTTTCACGGCTTGCGCGAAGCTGACCTGTTCGTTGTTATCTTTTAAATTATACAGTTTCATCGTTTACCCTATTGTCCTTGCACCCGCCATATCTAAACGGCAGATATGCACAAAGCCTTCATCATTTTGAATGTAATGTTGTTGTAGGTACTGCATCATCTCTTCCGCGATTTTTTTATCATCGCAAATTGTGAATATCGTTGGTCCTGAACCTGAAATACCACAGGCTAATGCCCCAATTTGCTTCGCATGTTCGCGCGCCTTCGCAAAACCAGGGAGCAGTTGTGTACGATATGGCTCCGCCACAACATCTTTAATCATCGTCACCGCTAATTCAGGCTGATGGGTATGGCAAGCATGGATAAAGCCAGATAGATAACGCCCATGATTCACAATGTCATGGCGAGAATAACTATCAGGTAAAATAGCGCGCGCTTCCGCAGTCGATACTTTGATGCCTGGGTACGCCATCACCCAATACCAATTTTCGAACGCAGGTACTGGTTGGGAAATAATCCCATTTTGCTCAATGATCAGTTGTAAACCACCCAAATAGCACGGTGCAACGTTATCATAATGAATACTGCCGGAAATACGCCCTTCTAACTCCCCCATCATGCCAAGCAATGCAGTTTCATCAAATGGCTTGTCAGCAAATTCATTAAGCGCCATCAGTGCAGCCACCACAGAACATGCACTTGAACCTAAACCAGAGCCAATCGGCATGTTTTTTTCAAGGGTCATTGCCACATTCAGCTTTTTACCCAGTCGCTCGCAAAACAGTTCCCAGCACTGGTAAACAATGTTGTGTTCCATTTTTTTCGGTAACTTAGAAACAAATTGACCTTTATTTTCTAATGAAAATGTATTCGCCGCTTCAATGCTGACACAATCGCCGAGTAGCGAGCCATCAATCGGAGAGACTGCTGCGCCAAGCACATCAAACCCAACGCTCACATTGCCAATTGAAGCGGGTGCATAAACTTTGATCACTTCTTAAACTCCCAATTTCCATGATAGGGTACGCAGCATATCCGCAAATACACCCGCCGCTGTTACATCATTACCAGCACCATAACCTCTTAATACTAAAGGAATTGGTTGATAGTAGCGTGTGTAGAATGCCAGTGCGTTTTCGCCATTTTTCACTTTAAACAGTGGGTCATTTCCGTCAACGGCAACCATTTTCACCTGACAACGACCTTCTTCGATAAGACCCACATAGCGTAACACTTTTTCTTCGGCTTCAGCGGCTTTTATACGCGCTGCAAAAGGTTCATCTAATTGTGGGAGACGCGCCATAAATTCAGCAATGCTGCCGGAACTATCAAAGTCAGTAGGGAGTACAGATTCAATTTCAATATCACTGAGTTCGAGTTCATAGCCTGCTTCACGAGCTAAAATCAGTAGCTTACGCGCCACATCCATTCCAGATAAATCATCACGAGGATCAGGCTCAGTAAAACCTTTTTCTTTTGCCAATGTTGTCGCTTCAGATAAAGACATGCCTTCATCCAGCTTACCGAAAATGAAGGACAGTGAACCGGATAAGATCCCACTAAAGTGAACCAATTCATCCCCTGCATTGAGCAAGTTTTGTAAGTTCTCAATAACCGGTAATCCTGCCCCTACGTTGGTATCGTAGAGAAACTTACGTTTCGAACTCTCTGCTGCCTCACGTAATTGATGATAATAATCCATCGATAATGTGTTGGCTTTTTTGTTCGGCGTCACAACGTTAAAACCATCTTTTAAGAAGCTGGCATATTGCTCTGCAATTTCTTGGTTAGAGGTACAGTCGATGATCACCGGATTTAAGAAGTGATACTCGCGTTCTAAACGGATCAGGCGGCTAAGACTAAATGGCTCTTTAGCTTCCGCTAATTCAGTTTTCCAGTTATCTAAATCAATCCCTTGCATATTAATCAACATTGCTCTTGAGTTGGCGATACCGCATACGCGCAGATCAATATGTTTTTGCTTCAGCCATTGCTGTTGACGGTGGATCTGTTCGATCAATGCATTACCCACCCCGCCAACACCGACGATAAAGGCTTCAATCACTTGCTCAGCATTGAATAACATTTGATGGCATAAGCGTACCGCTGAAGTTGCCGACTCATTAGCGATAACCGCAGAAATGGAACGCTCTGATGAACCTTGGGCTATCGCAACAATATTGATGTTGCCGCGCGTTAATGCAGAGAAGAAACGAGCTGAGATACCTTTCAATGTGCGCATACCATCCCCTACAACGGAGATAATAGCCAGCTGCTCCATCACATCTAACGGGTCTAACACACCATCTTTAAGCTCTAAATAGAACTCTTCTTCTAACGCACCACGGGCACGCTGTAACTCATTTTGAGGAACACAGAAGCTGATACTGTATTCAGAAGATGACTGAGTGATCAACACCACGGAAATCCCTTTACGAGACATCACCGAGAAAATACGGGCGGCCATGCCAACCATACCTTTCATTCCCGGACCTGAAACGTTGATCATCGCCATGTTATTCAGGTTAGTGATCCCTTTTACAGGCGTGCTAACATCCGTTTGCCCATCACCAATCAGCGTACCCGGCGCGCTTGGATTAGTGGTATTTTTGATGAGACAAGGAATTTGGAATTGTGCAATTGGTGCGATAGTACGTGGGTGCAGAACTTTCGCACCAAAATAAGAGAGCTCCATCGCTTCTTGATATGACATGCCTTTAAGTAAGCGTGCATCTGGCACTAAACGCGGGTCACAAGTATAAACACCATCAACATCCGTCCAGATCTCACAACAATCTGCACGTAAGCATGCCGCTAATACTGCAGCCGAATAGTCGGAACCATTGCGCCCTAAAACAACCAGCTCCCCTTTATCATTCCCCGCAGTAAAACCTGCCATTAGAATAAAATGATCTTTAGGGATATTTAGCTCAGCAATACGCTTCGTTGATTCATTGATATCCACAGTGGACTCAAGGTAGTGACCTTTTGCCAGTAAGCTTTTTACCGGATCAATAACTGTCACTTGATGACCACGTGCTTTTAATACCGATTCCATGATGGCGATGGAGAGTTTTTCTCCACGGCAGATAATTGAGGCGTTGATGCTATCAGGACATTGCCCTAGAAGAGTAATACCATGCAGTACTTGCTTGATTTGCGCGAATTCATGCTCAGTGAGTTTTTTCAGCTTGTCATATTCAAAACCGGGTTGTTTTTCTTTTAAGCCCTTTAACAGATTAGCAAAAATCATCTCTGCATCACTGACATGCGTGATGACATCTTGACCTGCTGCTGTTTTTTCAATCATTGCGACCAAATGGTTAGTAATCTTAGCTGGTGCCGATAGCACCAAAGCCACTTGCCCATCAGCTAATTTACTTTCAGCGATGTCAGCAACATTGAGTACCCGTTCATCATTTGCAACTGAGGTACCGCCAAATTTAAGCACACGCATGGTATTTCTCTCCTGAATTAGCGCCAAAAAAAAGCCCACATCTTTTTAGGATGCGGGCTTTTTCATTTTTATTTTTTGGATGCGTCAGCCCGCCCCGTTTCCTGTGGTCACGGTGGTGGTGGTAATAATCGTAATCAGGCTGATGTTACGCATAAATTTTGTTTGTCTCGTAGGGAACATTTTGGTTTCTCCCTATACGGTTAAAGTAATCGCATAATAATGTCAAATTTATTTGCATTTACACCCCCTCAAAGCCTCTAAATTCAGCTAAGCGATCCTCTGCTCTCATCAAAAAAATCTTCATAAAAAGAGAGTTTATCGCTGACATTTAGTCATAAAGTTCATTTATTCTTAAATTAATGGTTTTTAATTTTATTTAAAATAAAAATTATTTTTGCGTACAAAAAACGACCAAAAGGCAAACTTTATGGTGTGTTATCTATCTCCAGACCCCACAATCAATTTGAGGCAAATAGCGTCAAATTTCCAAGCTTCAGAGTTTAGCGAATTCAGATCAATATTCACCCCAACTGTAAAAAAACGTTACTTAGTTTCAGATCAAAATTGTACATTGGCGCTCAAAATAATTACCTGACTCATTATTAGCATGAAAACATTAATTCGGATATTTCTGAGGCGGTTTATTGCATTTTTGTAAAAAAAAATAGATTCACGCAAAGTGGATAAGTACAACCCCTTACTTTGAACTATAAAAAACCAAAAATACTATTTTTACGCGATTTTGGGGTGAATAACAAAATTTTACTCTTCAATAATTTTACATTATTCAAGGGAGCAGAAAACCAACCCGCAAACAAACTTAAGTCAAATCACCATCTTACTATCCCTATTAAGATCCCCCTTTATTTGTGATATCACGCTGAAAAAATGGCAGTATCTCAATTTTTTTATCTTGTTTTTGTCATCATTTCGATATCTCAATAACAAATAATTTTGGTATAATTATCTACCTAACAATCATTGTTAACGTGCTACAATTGATTTTGATATGTATCAACAAAAGTTAGTTTTTTAGGTGGTAAATGCAGTATTAGCTGTTATATTGCTGTTAACAGCCCAATATTGGGAAAGTGCTTAAGTTTTGGTTCGTTTTACAGCCTTTTGCCTAGCGGATAGGCAGCGTTAAGTCACTGAAAAATGTAAAGACAAATTTATACTCATGAACGTGTTTTTCCAGATAATCATACCAACAACCACCTAACTGGAAACGGCTCATGGGTTCAGTATTTTTATTTTAATACTTTAGGTAGCAAATATGCAGACCCCACACATTTTGATCGTTGAAGACGAGATTGTCACACGTAATACGCTGAAAAGTATCTTTGAAGCGGAAGGTTATGTTGTTCACGAAGCCACCGATGGTGAAGAAATGAACAATGTTCTTTCAGAACATGACATCAACTTAGTGATCATGGATATAAACTTACCAGGTAAAAACGGTTTACTGCTAGCTCGTGAATTACGCGAGCAAGAAAGTATTGCATTAATGTTCTTAACTGGTCGTGATAACGAAGTTGATAAAATCCTTGGTCTGGAAATTGGTGCAGATGATTACATCACCAAACCATTCAACCCACGCGAATTGACTATCCGTGCACGTAACTTACTGTCCCGTACTATGAATTTAGCCGGTGGCTCAGAAGAACGTCGTCTAGTTGAAAGCTATAAATTCAATGGCTGGGAATTAGATATTAATAGCCGTTCATTAGTCAGCCCTGCGGGTGAGCACTACAAATTACCACGTAGTGAATTCCGTGCAATGCTGCATTTCTGTGAAAACCCAGGCAAAATTCAAACCCGTGCAGACTTACTGAAGAAAATGACAGGTCGTGAGTTAAAACCACACGACAGAACTGTTGACGTAACGATTCGTCGTATTCGTAAGCACTTCGAGTCAACACCTGATACCCCAGAAATCATCGCCACTATCCATGGTGAAGGTTACCGTTTCTGCGGTGATTTAGACGAGTAATCGTCACTAAGCTATGCACAGAACCGGCGAAAGCCGGTTTTTTATTGACTGCAAAATATAAAAACTTAATGTGGCATTAAATAACTCGAATAATATTCCGATATATCTATCTATTCATCACATATTTATAGGTAGAACCCATGACTGATTTTAACCAATATAAAAATACACTCAGTAGCCTCAAATTTTATGTTTATGCCTTATGCGAAGTTACAGGAACGACCCGAATTCCTTTTTATATCGGGAAAGGTACAGGCTCTCGTTGTTTAACACATATTAAAGATGCATTAACGAGAGATAAACTATCAAGAGAGGAAGACCCAAAGCTAAAACGAATTTATGAATTACATAAAGAAAACTTACTGGGTATTGATATTCTTTGTCATGGTTTAGATTCAGACACGGCTTTTATGGTAGAAACAACTTGCATAGACTTGTACGGGCTTGAGGGTTTAACCAATAAGATCAATGGTAAAAGCACCAGTAATGACATTGATATTCTCAAGCAAGGACGATTAACATTAGAAGAAACAGCTTCACTTTATTCACAAGAAGTTATGAATGTTTCAGATATTAAGCACCAAGGTATAGGGTTTATTTTAAATAAGCTTTATAGATTTAATATGAGTGAACTTGAATTATTTGAGGCAACTCGTGGAGTATGGCATAACCCCCCTCGAAAAAACCAAGATATAAAATATGCTTATGCTACCTATAACAATATCATTAAAGAAGTGTATGAAATTCACTCTTGGGTAGAAGCAGGTACTCAACAATACTTTACTCGAAATGTCACTCAAGGAAGTGGGCGTTGGGAATTTATTGGCAGAAAAGCAAGTGATGAAATACGTTCGCTTTATGTGGGTAAAAGCATAAAACGAGATAGAAACTTTGCTCAACCATTTTTCAAAGTTGGCTTTAATAATTCAGATACACAAATCTAATGAGTTATATTTTCTAAGAGCCATAAAAAAACCGCCACTGACTTTAAACGTAATCAGTGGTGGTTTTTATATCAAAAAGGATTACCACGGCATAATCGGTACCGCACTCAGCGCATTCTTCGGCGAGCCATCAATCATCTTATCGGAATAGGTTAAATAGATCAGTGCGTTACGTTTAGGGTCGTAAAAACGAACGACTTGAAGCTTTTTAAACACCAATGACGTTCTCTTCTGGAAGACTACTTGCCCTTTTTTCGGGTTACGTTTTACGCGGTCATTTAATTCAATGGGGCCCACTTGTTGACAAGAAATTGCGGCGTCAGATGTGTCTTCTGCCAACCCAAGCCCACCTTTAATTCCACCTGTTTTCGAGCGGCTTAAATAGCAAGTGACATTAGCAACATCGGGGTCATCAAATGCTTCTACCACAATTTTATGGTCAGGACCGAATACTTTAAAAACAGTATCTACTGAGCCAATTTCTTCTGCGGCTGCCACAAAAGATAATGCAGACAATATTGTTCCCAAAACGAGATTTTTCAGTGTATTGCCTTTCGCAATACCCTTTTTAAATTTGGAAGAACGCATACAGTATTCCCTTTTCAGCTTAACGTCTAAATTTCAAATAATCTAAACGGCAATAATTCTGTTTATTAATGAAATATTAAATACAACTCATTTACTATAAACGAAAATGATAAGTTGTTATAGAATAGCTATTCATTGATTACTCATATCTGTTCTGTGAGTCGTATTGCCTGGGGATATCCATGGATCAAACAAATATTATTCGCGACCTTCTTCGTTGGATAGATGACAATCTTGATAAACCATTATCATTGGATAATGTTGCCGCTAGAGCGGGTTACTCAAAGTGGCATTTACAGAGAATGTTCAAGGATGTGACCGACCAAGCAATTGGTGCTTATATTCGCGCTAGACGCTTATCTCGTGCCGCAGTTGCGTTACGTTTAACTAGCCGTCCCATCCTTGATATTGCATTACAGTATCGGTTTGACTCACAACAAACTTTCACACGCGCATTCAAGAAACAGTTTAATCTCACGCCTGCATTTTATCGCCGTACCGAAGAATGGTGCGCGACAGGCATCTGTCCTCCAATTGTTTTAGATGACCATTCACCTCTTGATTATGAATTTATCACCATGGAAGAGCAACCACTGGTTGGCTTAGAACAAAGTTGTTCTTACGTGCTTGAAGAATGGTCAACAGCCTGTTCCCAAATGCGTCAATCTTTCTGGCGGTACTATTTAGAGCACACCACCCATGTGGCTTCAGAAGTGTTCGGTTTGCACCATGCCATTCATAGTTCAGAAAAAGATGATGAGCAAACGGTGTTTTATACCACTGCGGTTAAACCTGAAGATGCTAGCTTTAGTAATACCGAATATAGCCATGTCACCATTCCTGCAGGTGAGTACGTGAAATTTAACTATCACGGAGAAGCCACGAGAGAACGAATGCAAGAGTTCCTATACCATGTTTATGGGGTTTACTTGCCAAAACTGAATCTGACTCGTCGCCCTGGTTATGACGTTGAGCACTATAAAATTAAAAATGTGGAACATCATGTGAGCGCTGATGCGGATCCAAGAACTCATATTGATACATTTAGCTATTATGTTCCGATTAAAAAGCCTGAAATTCATTAAATCTTTATAGAATTTCACTCGCATGAAAAAAAGGCGCTTCATGAATTGAAACGCCTTTTTTATTTATTCGATTTTTAACCTTGCTGTTCATCAAGGGCGGGTTGCGAAAGATGGGTCACTTCTCCTGCCGTTTCGACAATCCAACCATTCGCTAGCCATGGGCTATTTTGGTAATCCACACGAGATAATGAACAATTGCGCAGACGTAAGCGACGTGGAGAATTTGCAGGTACGCCTAAGATACGGCTTAGCAATGTACTGAGTGCAAGACCATGGCTAACTAATAATGGTCGACTTCCCTCAGGCAAATCTAAGCAGCTATTGAGTGCTGCAAACATACGCGTAAAGAGCTCGTCCATGGATTCACCATCAGGAATTCGACCACCTTCAGCGCCATTTATCAGGCTTTGGCGCCATTGTTCTTCCTGTTCAGATAACGAGCCTATCTCTCGCTGTTCTAAAACGCCCATATTTAATTCACGCAGGCGCGGTTCTGTGATAATTTCACACCCGCACACTTGCGCAATAATTTGTGCAGTTTCTCGTGTGCGTCCCATATCACTAGTGATAATATGGGTAATACCTTCGGATTTAACCCGTTGAGCGACCTGCATTGCCTGTTGGCGACCAAGTGTCGTCAAAGGGCTATCGGATTGTCCCTGTATGCGACGAGCAACGTTCCATTCAGTTTCGCCATGGCGAACAAGATAAACCTGTAACATAGATGTGTTCCGTTATTACTGTACAAAGTATGTGTTCAAAGGAAAATAATTAATGTACCAAGTTATAGCTGCAACGACGAATCCAGCCAAAATTAAAGCGATTCATCTTGCTTTCGATGCCGTTTTTGGGCCTGGCAGTTATCAAATTGAAGATATTAATGTCGATAGCAGTGTTCCACAGCAACCTATCGGTAATAATGAAACCCGTACAGGAGCAAGACAACGTGTGATGGCATCACGCCAAGTACGCCCAGAAGCTGACTTTTGGGTGGGTATTGAGGCGGGTGTTGAAGATGACATGACATTTGCATGGATTGTGATTGAGCATCATCAAATCCGTGGAGAATCCCGTTCCGCCAGCATTATGATCCCAGAAAAAGTTCTTGCAGGGATCCGTGAGGGTCGTGAACTGGGAGATGAAATGGCTGATCTCACTGGTATTGATAATATCAAGCAACAAGGCGGTGCAATTGGCTTTTTCACCAATGGCGTATTAACGCGCACCAGCGTTTATCAACAAGCATTAATATTGGCTTTAGTTCCTATCAAACACGAAATTTATAAAGAGCTAAATCACATAGAAGACTAATTATACTCAAAACAATCTAAAATGCATGTAGGGCGCTTAGCAATAAGAGCCCTACATGTAGCACTTTGAAAAAATTATAAAAACTACAGTAGCTTAGATTCCAGCCACTCTTTTACCGGAATAGGGGCTGACTTCAAACTGTTTGAACCACGAGTAATGGTGGCAATACCAACACCCAGCTCATTTTTCAATTCGCGTTGGCTCATTTTTCCACGCATTAATTCTTGTACAATTCTTACGCGTGTTCCTAATGCCGTCCGTTCATCCGGTGTCAGTAATAATTGAAGAATTGAATCCTGTATATTTTGCTCAAAAGCCATTTGCAGCAGTTCCACAAAACGTTGCCAATCCGCGTTCTCATCGGCGGTTAATGCCGGATCTGATTTATATTCTACAGTCATCATTCTACCCTTCCATACTATTAAACTAGTACAAATAATAGCACAGAACACTATTACTCCTAATGAAAAATACACAGCCCATCTTATCGATGGTCAATCGCGTCACTCGATAAGATGGTACATCACACGGATCAGTACTTCATATTCCATTCTGACGCAGAGAGTACATTACCTTTCTCACCTAAGAAATGTTTATAAAACAAATCGTAAGAGAGCACATTTTTCACATAACCACGGGTTTCTGCAAACGGAATACTTTCCACAAAAGCCACCGCATCAATGCGCCCTGCACTGTTGCCTAACCAGCGCGTGACTCGAGATGGTCCCGCATTGTAAGCAGCACTCGCTAGAATACGGTTATTGCCAAATTGTTGATAAACATCGTCTAAATACGCAGTACCTAGCTCAATATTCATCACCGGGTTGGTCAATTGCCCTGCATTTACATAGCCGCTGATCCCTTGCTTTTGCGCCGTATGTTTTGCGGTCGCAGGCATTAACTGCATTAAGCCCGTCGCACCCACAGGCGATTGCGCTTGTGGATTCCATGCACTTTCTTGGCGAGCGATCGCCATTGCATAGCTTTTTTGGATCATTTTACTGCGGGTGTAATTATCAAACTGTTTTTCCCACGCAAGAGGGAAACGCTCTTCAAGATGATCCCACAACTTCGCTGTGATCGTCGCTTGAACACTAAGATCAGCCCATTTATTGTCGAATGCATAACGGGCCAGCTGCTCTTGTTGATTCGTGGACATTGAAGAGACTAAGTTGATCCACTCAGAGCGAGCAAGGTTATCCATCTCCCAATACATTAGCTCTCGAATACGTTGAATTTGCGGCATGTTGCGGATACTTTCATCGGGTTTCACCGCTTTGTTCACCATGACCGGATAGTCCATTTTTAGTTGCTGGGCCGCAACCATTGGATAGAATCCGCGCTTCGAGGTTAACTCACGCAATATGGCTTCCCCTTCTGCGGTTTTGCCCTGATCAATTAACGTGATAGCCTGCCAATATTGCCACTCTTCTTTATTTTTCACTTCATTTGGCAATTGTCTCAGCCATGAAGCCAAACCTGTTTTATCCCCTTCTCCCAGAGCTAAACGCACTCGACGCTCTTTTAAGGCTGCGGAGTTAGTTTCTCGGATCACCTCGTCACGCCACATTGCCTGTTCTGGGGTTACATCAACGCCCATATACTGCCAAGCAACGCTGTCTTTCATTTGCTGGTTTTCTGCCATATTCATTTTCTGGGCAGAACTGATCCCCGCTAATGCAGAACGAGCGGCATCAGGAGATTGACGTGCATAACGGCTAAATCCAGCCAATGTTGCTTGACGTGTAAAATCAGTTGGCGTCAGAATTTTAGCAAACGTGACCACCGTTGAAGGGTCATTTTGCAGCTTCACAAGTGCATCAGAAATGGTTTTGTAGCTACTTGGTAAGCGCTTCGCAAGGTAAGTTGCCGTTGACGTGTTACCGTCTTTGATAGCAAGGTGAATACGCGCCAAAATCATATCCGTTGAAAGATATCCGGCTTTTTCCCATTCAGTAAATAGCTTATCGCACGCCGTAGGCATGGAATTACCATTCAGCCATAATTTTTCAGCACCTTGCCACGCGACCTGTTTATTTCCCGTCGCCCAATTGGCAAAATAGAAATTACATTGTGCTTCCGTTGGCTGTGGCGGTTCAGGGCTAAATGCCAATAATGATGTCCACTCTTGGCGACGTGCCAGCTCATTCACAAACCGACTTTTGAGAGTTTTCGCCACAGGCAACGTTGGGTATGCATCGATAAACTCTTGCGCTTGTCTTGGCGAGATAATATCTAAATCTTGTGACAGCTCGCGGTATTCTAAATATGGATACAGCGGATAATCACGTAAGGTTGGCAATAAACGCTCGACTTCATCCATCTTATTGGCATCCCAAGCAAGCTTAATTGCTTGATAACGTTCACGTTGTGCCTGTAAAGAATCCGCCCAAACTGTTGTGGATACCAACAGCATAGTGACCGGAACTGCCGCTAACCAACCTTTCATATTTATTCGCTCCATCGCTTAAATCTTGTTAGAGATTGCGCTCAAACATACTCAAAGCATTCATTAGTTACATCAATAATGTTAATGCTACCTAAAGTTTTCAGCCAGCGACAGAGGAGATTTCTTGAAATGGTTGGGTTTACAATCTTTTACTTATTCGATTCGTTAACCCTGACAACACGGATAACCTAGACCAGCCTAGGGGCGATCGGGTATAGGCCTCTGCCGACTTCCCCTAAAATAAGATAATTATAATTAGATTTTCTGCCCTACTATTGCAAAAGTCATATTCAAGAAGCAGGTTTGACAGAAACTCAGATAGTGAATATTTAAAACTTGTTGAGCTTGGCATGTTAGAAAATTCAAAGTCGAAATATCTCAGTTAAAGTAGGGAGGCAGAGTTATTTATTATCTTTTCATTTTTATTGAACAAAATTAAATTTTGTAATGATAATCATTTATAGGTGTTATATGTAATATTTATTTATGTTTTTTCGGCAAACTAAGAGTGGATTTGTATATGAATTTTAGTTGTAAGCCTAATGTATTAATGTTCAGTATTGTGCTAATTCCTTTCTTTACAAATGCATACTCGATGCATAAAGGAGATTCGTTTGGATTTATCCCCTCTATTGCGGTACAGGATGCCGCTACATCCGCATTAATGGAAAACATTACTGGTAAAAACATCTACGCAGCTTATGCAATTGGCTTAATAAAAAATAATAAAAACAACAAAGTATCTCAACACTTATGTAATGGACAGGATGAAGTTATAAATACGGCCTTAATTGGAGGGTGCTCGTTAGTTGAACCCGATTCATTTACTTTATTAGAGACTAAGCATTTCATAAATAAAAACGGTGAGATGGTAGAAATTGATGTTCATGATCCTAATACAATTATAACTCCCACAATGAGAGTAACAGTCAAATATATCACTGAACCAAATCCTCTAATTCGGAAAAACAATTGTAATGACTATCGCATCAATGACACACCAACCTCTTGTTTTGTTTTCAAAATAGCACCTTTTATTTTTGATAATTTACAACAAAGAGAATTAGTCATTAATGCCATGGAAAACCCTTGTGCATTTTTGACCTCAGTTGAAGATGCAAAAAAATTTACCAACTTAAAATATCCATACATTTCATACTTAGGCAGAACAGGAGGTGAGGCACGTTACATTCTCGATTGTGATACAAAACACCCAGAAACATACTCGTCGATTGTAGATGAAAAGATGCAATCAATATTACTTATTCACAATAAAAAATAAGGATATCTTAACAAAAATGATGAAATTTACGCTTCATTGAGCATATGGGTAAATCATCAAATGGACGGCATATCTCAGGTGAAATATATACGTTGCAAGAATTAGGTGTTGAGCGAATTAATACAGATTTCGACATTGTTGATTTTATTGATGAAAATAGCAACCTTATTGGCGAACGTTCTACAGCTATTATAAATGGTATCGAATGTGAAATGTCTGAGGTTTACTTCACTTATCTTTAATACCATTACTTCATATATTGGGGTCTAGCCGTTTGCAGTTCAGATCCCATCAATTATCATCCCCACCCTACTCAACACCTATTTCGAGCCTTTTGTTATATGTAATAATCGACATCAATAATGAATTAATATTGATTGCATGATGAGGTGATAGCCCCCTGAATTGTCATCACTTGCATGGGAAGTTATTGACATAAAGGCAGGAACAATTACAGTTAGACGCAATTACTTTTGAGTGGCTCGTTTTACACACTTTCGCTTTTGGAATCTCACTATTCGCCTTGAATTTATGAGTTCTTACAAAGTGAATAACCGAGCGATGCAATTAAAAATTATGTTATAAAACAAAAGGTAAATAAATTGGCTCAATACGTTTACAGTATGTATCGAGTGGGAAAAGTGGTTCCCCCGAAACGTCATATTTTAAAAAACATCTCTCTGAGCTTCTTCCCTGGGGCGAAAATTGGTGTTTTAGGTCTCAACGGTGCAGGTAAATCCACATTACTGCGCATCATGGCTGGCATTGATACTGAGATTGAAGGGGAAGCACGCCCTCAACCGGGTATTAAAATCGGTTATCTGCCACAAGAACCAAAACTGAATTTGGAACATACCGTTCGTGAAGCCGTTGAAGAAGCGGTTAGCGAAGTTAAGAACGCCTTAACTCGCTTAGACGAAGTGTATGCGCAATACGCCGATCCAGACGCTGACTTTGACAAGCTGGCGAAAATCCAAGGCGAGCTAGAAGCGATTATTGCAGCACAAGATGGCCATAATTTAGATAACCAACTGGAACGTGCTGCTGATGCACTGCGCCTGCCAGCTTGGGATGCGATTATCGGAAACCTCTCTGGGGGTGAACGCCGCCGTGTGGCTATCTGCCGCCTGCTGCTGGAAAAACCAGACATGCTGCTGCTCGACGAACCAACCAACCACTTGGATGCTGAATCCGTTGCTTGGTTAGAGCGCTTCCTGCACGACTACGAAGGCACCGTTGTGGCGATCACCCATGACCGTTACTTCCTCGATAACGTCGCTGGCTGGATCCTTGAACTTGACCGTGGTGAAGGTATTCCATGGGAAGGTAACTACTCTTCTTGGTTGGAACAAAAAGATGAGCGTCTGGCGCAAGAAGCGTCAACTGAAGCGGCTCGTCGTAAGTCTATCGAGAAAGAACTTGAGTGGATCCGTCAAAACCCGAAAGGTCGTCAATCGAAAGGTAAAGCACGTCTGGCTCGCTTTGAAGAGCTTAATAGCGTGGAATATCAAAAACGTAATGAAACCAGCGAACTGTTTATCCCACCTGGGCCACGTTTAGGTGACAAAGTTATCGAAGTGGAAAACCTGAGCAAGTCTTATGGTGATCGCGTACTGATCGATAATCTGAATTTCTCTATTCCGAAGGGTGCTATCGTGGGGATCATCGGTCCAAACGGTGCGGGTAAATCCACACTGTTCCGTATGATCTCCGGTCAAGAGCAGCCAGATTCAGGCTCAATCACCTTAGGTGATACCGTGAAGATTGCCTCTGTTGATCAGTTCCGTGATGCGATGGATGACAGCAAAACCGTATGGGAAGAAATCTCTAACGGTCAAGACATCATGCGTATCGGTAACTTTGAGATCCCAAGCCGTGCCTACGTAGGTCGCTTTAACTTTAAAGGCGTTGACCAAGGTAAACGTGTGGGTGAGCTGTCTGGTGGTGAGCGTGGTCGTTTACACCTAGCAAAACTACTGCAAGTTGGCGGCAACGTTCTGCTGCTCGATGAACCAACTAACGACCTCGACGTTGAAACCTTACGTGCACTGGAAAACGCCCTGTTAGAATTCCCTGGCTGTGCAATGGTCATCTCCCATGACCGTTGGTTCCTTGACCGTATCGCAACGCACATCATTGATTATCAAGATGAAGGTAACATTACCTTCTTCGAAGGTAACTTCTCTGAATACGAAGATTATAAGAAACGCACTTTAGGTGCGGATGCGCTGCAACCACACCGCATCAAGTACAAAAAGATGACCAAATAGTCGGATTGGACGATATTAAAATGGCACCCTAGGGTGCCATTTTTTATGCAGAAATTGAGTCGTCCAGCATCAATAATTGCTGAACTAAAGAAACACACTCTAAAAAACGTGAATCGTAGTCTGATGACTCAACATGCATAAATTCAATGCTATTTTTCTTCAGCATTTCAATCAACAGCGTCTGAAACTCCATGCGGTCTTTATCGCTGCCTAAACTTCTCAGCCCATCAGCCACCCAAGGTGTATTGTTCTCAAGTACAATCACCAGATCGAAACGATACTCATCAATCAACGCCTGCACGAAAGGATGCTCTTTACCTTCATAACGTAAGCAAAATGCCTGCGTGGTAACAAAATCAGTATCAATAAATGCCACTTTGTTTGCATATTTCACTGCAAAATCAATATATTGAGCGTGTCCTAGTGCAATCTTATCGTAGTCTGAATATTGTAACGCCATTTCATCGCCACCCAGGTGGCTAAACACATAATCGCGCCCATATTCCCACGCACTGGTGGTATTGAAGATATTCGCTAGCTTATTAACAAGCGTCGACTTCCCACTTGATTCACCGCCTAAGATTGCCACTTTGCGCACAAAGAATGGCTTAACTTCCGTTGGAATATATTCCCAATAGCGAAAAGGTGCTTGGCGAATTTGGTTGCCACTAATATTCATAAACGTGCGCTCAGGATCGATAAGAATGGTTTCGATCCCAAGGTGTTTTTTATAGCGGTGCACATCGTGAGGCTCACCGGAATAGATAAAGCTAGGGTTGATGTTATGCTTTTTCATGAAGCCTTTCATGCCTTCACTCCACACTTCCCAACCGTGAGGATAGGGTTCGATCCCTTGCTCATCAAATGAATGAATATGAATATTTTTCTGATACTTAAAGGTTTGCAGCAACCAGCGCAGACGATCGCTCACCGTTGGCTGTTGTGACATGGAACTGTTCACGAACAGGTCTTTATCCCGAGGCTCATCATGACAGAGGATAACGTGCAGTTCATCCACTTGGCTACATGCGCGCTGAATAAGGTAGATATGCCCAGTATGCAGAGGGTAAAATTTACCGAAGACAACACCGATAGTTTTTGGCTGGATAGGATATTCCAACCCTAAAAAACGATGGAGCGCCGCGATTTTTTGTGCACTAGGGCTTTTAATTTTGTCATTAATTAACTGGCTGAGATAGCCCTTGGTCATCTCTGTTGCATCCGCGACTTGCTGTAATGTGTAACCAGCATTTTTGATGGCACTCTTTAGATACTCAAATTCAGCCATATTATTTATCCTTTCGCTTTTAAGTCCCTTTTAGCAGGGAACCTTTTCTCTCGCTATCTCATCATTATCTAAATGATTCAAAACTCATCCATGACGCTTAACGCATCCGCTAATTTCTTCACACCATACACCTTCATATCGGCAGGTAACTTTTTCGGCATATTCGCATGAGGAACAATGGCGCGTTTGAAGCCATGTTTTGCCGCTTCAGAGATACGTTCTTGCCCACTCGGTACAGGGCGAATTTCGCCTGCGAGCCCCACTTCGCCGAATACGACGAGATCACGGGGTAATGGGCGATCACGAAAACTTGAAACCAACGATAATAGCAGCGCGAGGTCGGCACTGGTTTCGGTGACTTTAACACCACCCACTACGTTAACAAATACGTCTTGGTCAGACATTTGCAATCCGCCATGGCGATGCAGTACCGCCAGCAAAATAGCTAAACGGTTCTGTTCTAAACCAACCGCAACACGGCGTGGATTGGACATCATAGAGTGATCAACCAGTGCTTGAATCTCCACCAACAGTGGGCGAGTTCCTTCCCATACCACCATCACGGAGCTTCCCGATGTGATTTCATCTCCACGACTTAAGAAAATTGCCGATGGGTTACTCACCTCTTTTAGACCCTGTTCGGTCATAGCAAATACCCCAAGCTCATTCACCGCCCCAAAGCGGTTTTTGTGGCTACGTAAGGTACGAAAACGGTTATCTGCATCACCATCGAGCATGATGGAACAGTCAATACAGTGCTCAAGCACTTTAGGTCCCGCGAGTGAACCATCTTTTGTAACGTGACCCACCATAATAATCGCCACACCGCGAGTTTTGGCGAAGCGCGTTAAATAGGCGGCGGTTTCACGAACTTGCGCCACACTACCCGGTGAGGATTGAATGTCTGCCATGTGCATAACTTGGATAGAATCGATCACCATCAACTTGGGCTGTTCTTGTTCCGCTGTCAGGCAGATTTGTTCAATGCTAGTTTCTGACAACATATTGAGTGTATCGGTGGGTAACCCTAATCGATGGGCACGCATTGCCACTTGCTGCAATGATTCCTCCCCTGTGACATAGAGGGTTTTCATGTCTCGTGATAGCAAACACATGGTTTGCAGCAGCAAAGTACTTTTACCTGCACCTGGGTTCCCCCCAATGAGGATGGCGCTACCCGGTACAACCCCGCCACCCAGCACTCGGTCAAACTCTTTAAAACCGGTGGTAAAGCGCGGTAATTCTTCAAGGCTAATCTCCGACAGTTTTTGGACCTTACTCACGCCTGCAGCATTGCCGGCATAGCCCGTCAGCCTATCGGTACGAGCCGCTGCCGTCGATGCCAAGCGCACTTCCGTAATGGTATTCCATGCATTACAGGCACTACATTGCCCTTGCCAGCGCGGATAATCCGCCCCACACTCATTACACACAAATGCTCTTTTTGCACCTTTCGCCACAGCCACTCCTTAATCACCCAATAAAAAACACCAAACTCGTTAATTATCTATATCTTTGACTTTCTTTTTCTTAAATTCTTTGGTTTATATCTTCCACAAATTTTCTAAATAGTTCGGCGTTGTTGGTAGGCGGCAATTGAGGGTATTCCTAAGAGCATACACAAGTATGTGACTAGGATAGCCGAAAGCAGCCAACACCCCTACAACCCGAAATATGACGAAATTCCACCCATTTTCTAAATAGTTCGCGCTACGACTAGGCGGCAAGTGAGGATATCTCGGGGAGCATACACAAGTATGTGACCCGAGTAGCCGAAAGCAGCCAACAACGTCGTAGCGTGAAATATGACGAAAATTAGCGCTCTTCGTGCTTGAGCCCCCCACTGAGGACGCACAGGACACCCATCAGATCCGCATGCTTGATCCCAACCTTTGCCCTTGCATAGACTTTTGGCTTCGCATGATATGCAATGCCTAACCCTGCTTTTCTGAGCATTTTCAGGTCGTTTGCACCATCGCCGATAGCAACTGTTTGTTCTATAGGAATGTTTAGCTTTTCCGCTAATTTGACGAGGGTTTGCGCTTTATATTTTGCATCAACAATCGCCCCTTTCACTTTACCTGTCAGTTTGCCATTTTTGACTTCGAGTTGGTTGGCAACCGCAGCAACTAGCTTTAATCGCTGACGCAGGTTATCGGCAAAGAAAGTAAATCCACCAGAGGCAATTGCAATATGCCAGTCCATCGCTTGCAACTTGCGCACTAAGCTAGTGAGACCCGGCATTAGCGGTAAATTTTCGAGGACTTGGTCAAGAATGGCTGCATCGGCACCTTCTAGCAGTGCCACACGAGCCCGCAGACTTTCGGTAAAATCGAGCTCCCCTTGCATGGCGCGCTCGGTCACATCTGCAACTTGATCGCCAACACCGGCAAGACGGGCAATTTCATCGATACATTCGATTTGAATCGCAGTTGAGTCCATGTCCATGAGTAAGATCCCTGGGGAACGTAGACGCGGAATTTTCCCTAATGGCACAACATCAAGCTGGCTTTCATCTGCCAATTTTTTGATCCGCGGCGTGATGCTACCGGCAATGCGTACAACTTGGTAATCATCGATGCGCCAAGAGGAAACGATCACTATCGCAATCCCTAAACGCTGTTGGAAATCACTAATTCGCGCTTTATCTAAACCGCGACCATATAACAGCCACCCAGTGTCCCCTGCACGATAATCTAATGGCATCACTTCTTCACCACTTAATGACAGTGGTAAACCCGGCCATTTTTGAATTTCATCAGGCAGATAACAATAGGTCAAACTCGTTGGCATGAAAATTAGCTCCTGTAGTGGACACAACTTTTTTTTATAATGTATACCCTGTATAAAATTACTATACTTAAATTTCCCAGCAAGTTAACGCTTCATGACTTGGCTTATTGCTATAAAACAGACAAAGAGCACGATGATTTCTATGAAACTCCCTTTTAGACTGCACAAAACCGTTATTGTCATTGTTTGTATTGCATTAATCACCTTCTTAATGCATGGGGTTTCATATTTAGGTTATAGCCAAAGCCAAAGCCGGTTAGAACAATTTAAGCAATTAACTCAAGTACTCGCTGAGCAAGTGGCTTTCAGCTTATCTGATTATATGGTTCCCGGCAGCAAAGATTTTAATTTAGAGCGAATTAATGCCAATTTAAATCATCTCGCGAAAGACCAATATATTTTGGATGCCAGTTTATATACTGCGGCAGGGACGTTAGTCACACAAGTTGGAGAAAGCACCACCGTCAAAGAACGACTTTCCCTTGAAGGCAACACGGGACTACAGAATTTTCACTACCAATTAGTGATCCCAGTCCAAGGCGCTAAAGAACCTAATGGTTATTTACGTCTTACCATTGATACCGAATCGCTCACTACAGACCTTCAACAAGCGGATAACACCACCAATATTATGCGGGTGTTCATTCTATTATCTTTATGTATTGGGTTTATTTTGGCGAATACCCTGATGCGCTTGAAGAAAAAGAAAGGTCAGCAACAGCCGTTAATCGTTGAACCCGTGGAAAGTGAAGAAGAAAGTGAATTACTGCTCCAAAGCAGCAAAGGGGCAACGGATTCTCGAAGCCCCTCCATCAAACCACCACGTGCAAAAAGGCGTAAAGTGCCTAGCCCCCATCGACCAAGAAGGGTCGCTCGTAAATTTTCAGCAAAATAGTAAATTCTATCTAGATCGACGTAGTATCAAACACGATCGGCGCAATAAGCTCCACTTTACCATTTGCAAGCAAGGATTCAGGTGGCATTGGAAACGGTGCCGCACGTTGGATAGTTTCGAGTGCTTCTTTATCCAGGATCTTCGTACCCGATGAATTAACCAAGCTCGCGCTGACTAACTGCCCTTGATTATCCACGATAATTTTGACCTGTGAAACACCCGTTGAACGAAAGCGCAATGCAGCACGAGGATAGCGCTTTGCCTTAGCTAAACGTTGATGAACCTCGCTTTCCCATCCATGGTGACCACTGACAGGAGCAGCAGCACTGCTAGAAAAATTGGCGCTGCTATTGGAAGCGCTACCTGAGGTTGGAACTGAAGTAACTTCAGATTCTTGGGTAGAAGCTGGGGCTTCTTCAACCATTTTTTTCTCTTGAACAGGCTTTTTCTTCGGTGGGCGTTTTTTCTCCGTTACACGGGTTAACGTTCCATTATCAACAAGGGGTGTCTGAGGTAGTTTTTCTATTTTTTCAACCACTTCAGGCTCAACTTCTTCACGCGTTGCCATCTGTTGCTTGGGCGCATTATTCACTTCAGGCTCATTCTGCTGTTCCAGCTGATAAAGCCCTAATTGCAAAGAGATTGCAGGTGGCAAAACCCCCGTTTTTGGTAGGTTTGACGTAAACCATCCAATAAAAATCATTGCCAAGATCCCATGGAAAACAAGACTCACAAATAAACCACCCACAGGGCGAAAAATTGGGCTTCCCAGCTGCCCCACACTGCTGTTCATATTTTGCCTCACATCTTTATTTTTCGCAGATTATAGGCATAATACAAATCAAAATGATATTCATTATTATTAATAAAATAACAATAATAACTACAAGGTATTGATTTAATTTATAAAGTCAATTTGAGCTCATTATTAAACCATTTTTACTTTTGACACCAGACAATGACTATCGATAAATCCCTTGCCCGCAAGATCAGTGGGGCATATCAATCAACCTATGGTCAACTTGTGCGATTTTTCCGCAGTCGACTAGGTAATAGTAACGATGCGGATGATTTATCACAGGATGTGTTTACACTATGGCTAAACCGTAAAGCACAGGATCCTGTGAAGGAGAACCGTGCTTATTTGTTCAAAATTGCCAGCAATGTGCTGATTGACCATTGGCGACGCAATCATCAACAGAGCCAGTCCCATACCTCGATTGATGAAGTATCCCATGAGCAAAATTTTGAACAAACCACGGAAGATCCGAGTGAAATTTTAGAGCACCAGCAGCGAATTGCTCGGCTAAGTGAGGCCATTGATCTTTTGCCCCCACGTCGCAGAGAAGCTTTTTTGCTGTATCGCTTTGATGGGTTATCTCAAAGTGAGATTGCTGAGCGTATGGAAATCTCCATCAGTATGGTGGAAAAGCATATTGCCGCAGCATTAGTGCATTGTAAGAAACATCTTGACGACCAGAGCAAGCATCCCTAATGGCAGAGAATCAAACCCAGCAGCCTGATAATACCCCGTTAGTCGAGCAACAACGCATCGACGAAGAGGCGGCACTGTGGTTTACGCGCATGCACAGTCAGCAACTTAGTGATCAACAATCTCAAGCATTTAAAGTTTGGCTGCGAGCGTCAAAAGCACATGCAGATGCCTATGAGGCAATGGCGAGTATTTGGCAAGATATTGAAAAAGTTCCACGCCCGGCACCGACCAAAACCACGACATCAACATTCAGATTATCATCATTTTGGAAACCACTCGGTCATGTTGTTGCCGCCTGTTTTATTGCGGTAGTTTTGTTCTTACCTTATAGCCAGCTGCCATCCATGCTATTGAACAATATGACATTAGTTTCGACGGATTCAACCAAAGAAGTGACGTTATCTGATGGCTCTGTGCTATTTCTCAATCGTGATACCCGCATCCGAGTGGCGTATGAAACCCCCATCCGCCAGCTTTATCTAGACCATGGTTCCGCTTACTTTAAAGTCAAATCGAACCCTTATCGCCCATTTGTCATCAATGTGGATCAGCGACGTATTCAGGTTGTAGGAACGGAATTTGAAGTGAATAAAAAAGGCGAGCAAGTCGCGGTTAATGTCAGTCAAGGGATTGTTAGCTTTCAGAGCCTCAAAGACCAAAAGACTGTGTTATTGCTCGCAGGGCAAGGTGCATTGAGCTCAAGTATCAACAGCAAAATCGCCCTTAACTCAGTGACGCCTCAAGATGTCGCAAGATGGCGTTTTGGGGAATTAACCTTTGTGGATAAACCCCTTTCCGAGGTGCTATCCGAGTTAAAAACCTATTCCAACTTTCAGGTTGAGCTCTCTCCAAGTAGCTTAGCAAACCAAAAAATCTCTGGGCGCATCAATCTCCAGCAGCCAGATGCCTTTTTTCAGGCACTTCCAGCCCTCCTTCCTGTGCAAGTGGTGTATCAGGATAAAAATAACCTTTTGATTATCCAAAACAAAAAAAATAAATGAAAAATATTTTCATTTACAGGTGAGGATAATTCTCATTTCACCCTCTTCTTAAGTAGCTTCATTTTTATTGACTACTTTTTAGCACGCTTTTTGTGCAGCTTAAGAATAAGGGATATCCATGGCAATTCAATTCACACTCGGTCGATTCAAGCCGATTGCGCTGTCACTGGCGGTCACCAGTGCCTTAGTCAGCCAATCTGCTATCGCCCAAGAAATCAGCTTTTCACTACCAGAGCAAGGGCTAGCGAGCACAATTGAGCAAATTAGCCGTCAAGGTCAAGTGTCACTCCTGTATGACAAAAGCCAACTGAACGGTCTGCGCGCCCCCGCCCTTTCTGGCAGCTATACCCCACAAACCGCATTACAAAAAATTCTTATTGGTAGCGGGTTAGAGCTGGTTAACGAAAACGGTATGCTGGTTATTCGCCCCCAGAATTTAAATCAAGGTACGTTAGTTCTACCTGAAACCCAAGTATCCGGCGTGGTTCAAAATCATCCTGCGATGGATGTTATGTCCGCACCGCAATACGTCACCTCAGAAGAGATCAGCCAAAAAAATACAGGTGACGGCAATATCACAGATTTAATGAAAACGAACCCCGCAGTGCAGTTTGCGAATAATGATAGCAACTCAATGAACCAAGGAGAGATCAAGCCTTCGCGTATTTCGATCCATGGTTCCAGCAGCTATCAAAACGCCTATCGGCTTGATGGGATCAGCTTCAATAATGACTTTGACCCTGCTGACAGTGGCTTAGGGGAAACCGCAACGCGATTAAGCAGTAGCGATCAAGGGATTTACATCGATAGCCGTTTAATTGATAGCATGGCGGTTTACGATAACAATATTCCCGTGGAATTTGGTGGCTTTACGGGAGGCACCGTTGAAGTGAATAGCCGCCGCTGGCAAGGTGAGAATAGCGCCCATGCCTATTACCGCTTAACCCGTTCTGGTTGGAATAACCTGTTCCACGATTCAACCCAAGCTATTGATACCACCAAAAACGATACCGCCAATCCTGCTCGTTTCCAAAATCGCTACGATAAAAATGATTTTGGTGGCTGGTTTGAACTCGGAGTAACGGAAAATTCAGGCGTGGTGTTCTCGGCGTCTCGCCGTAGCTCAACCATTCCGATGACGGTGACGGGTGGGACAGGGGTCACACTCAATGGAGAAGGTCAGCTTGAAGAGATTTACTCCCCTGAAGGCACGAGAAAGCAGCGCCGCGACTCAGATAACTTTTTCCTGAAGTATACGATGGATCTGACGCCGCGAGATTCTGTCGACCTGTCCATCAACTACGCAAAATACGACAGTTACCTGTTCGCCAGCTCAGTATTAAATTCAGGTTATGACAGTACCCATGATGGTCTGGGATTTACGGGTGTATTCAAACATGAATTCGATATCGGGAAATTGGAATTAACGGCAAATACCCAAGATCTCAAAGATGACCGTAAAAACGATCAAAAAGACTATGTTGAATTACTGGATTACAGTGATTGGAAAAATCCACAATCATTACGTAGCGGTGGTCAAGGTGATTTAACAACGGAGCAACGAGTACACTCAGCAAAAGCGGTGATGCGCTTAAATACGATGACTGATGGACTCGGGATAACACATCAACCCACATTAGGCTCTGAGGTTGCATACACTAAAGGAACCTATAAACGCGATAAAGATTATTATCGTTACCGTTTTATCGGCATTGCTGACTATATAGAATATATTGGCTCAGCCCAAAATATCACACGATTCCAAGCCGGTACCCACTCGGCCGATTACACCAATTACGCCATCTTCCTCGATGATAATCTGCAATATGGTCAATTAACGCTACGTCCTGGCTTACGTTTAGATAGAGATGATTTTGTCAATCGAACCAATGTTGCCCCACGACTTTCCGGAACGTATGACCTGTTTGGCGATAATCAAACCCTGCTCATTGCAGGTGCGAACCGTTATTATGGTCGCTCAATGCTAACTTACGCTCTATATGGGGCGCAGAATGCGGGCATGCAAAACTGTACCGTCTCGTGCGATGTCGATCCTAATAAAAATGACTGGAATGATGCTCGCGACTACGAAGGTATCGATTCTCTTAAAACACCTTACAACGATGAATTAACGCTCGCACTGCAACAAGAAATCTTATCGACGACTTGGCGCTTACAGTATGTTCACCGTGAAGGCTATGATGAAGTTCGCACCCGCACCAAATACAATAGCCGCGATGAAGATAAACGTAGCATCCGTATGTACGATAATGGCGGACGCAGTTCTCACGATACCGTTACACTGTCCGTTAAAAATAGCCAACCATGGGAATGGGCTGAAGCCTCTCACGTCATGAATGCCTCATTCACTTGGCAACAAAGTGAAAGCAATACGCCAAAAGATGCTGGCTATAACGCTTTCGACCCCGGCAACAAAGTCAATCTCAATAAAGTGTGGTATGACGGAAAAGTCATTGATGCCTCAAAATTACCCTCTACCAGCTTTAACTCCCCGATTAAGCTTAACCTTGAACTCACCAGTGTATGGGATGAGTATGACGTCACATGGTACAACCGCCTGCAATGGTGGGGTTCTCGTGACCAAGCAGTTCGTTATGACAACGCTTACTATTCCGATCCAGAAAACGGTCAATTACGCAAATACACCAAGCAAAACTTCGCGAGCAAATACACATGGGATACCCGCCTAGGCTGGAAACCTGACTTTGCTTACGGCTTTGGTTTCTCTGTTGAAGTCAATAACGTATTGAATAACAAAAATATTGCAGATCGCTTTATGTTCAATGACCGAGCCATTAAATCTTATGATCCAGGTCGTCAATTCTGGCTACAAGTGAATTATGACCTCTAAGTGATTACTGTGAGCAATGTTAAACACCATAACCAAGAAATCGAGTCATGAAGACCATTAAACAATTTCTTTATTTAGTAAAACCTTTTTGGGGGCAGCGAGCTGCCCTTTTGTGCTGGGTGCTGCTATTTGCCTCATTAGGGCTTACCCTCTCTTCCGTGTGGTTCAATGTCAAAATGAACATGTGGAATGGCGACTTTTATAACGCGCTGCAAAAGCTGGATGGGCAAGCACTTTATGGACTACTGCAATATTTTGTGATTCTAGTCAGTGGACTGATCTTTGTGGTCGTCATGGGAAATTACCTCAAGCAAATGCTGATTATTCGCTGGCGTAAAGGCATGACTGAGCAAGTGCTCGGTCGCTGGTTATCCCAAAATAGTAAGCATTACATGCTGAGATTAACGTCCCAAGAGCCGGATAACCCAGACCAACGAATTGCGGAAGATATTCGCTTGCTGATCGAGTCGACATTGAATCTGCTTGTGACGTTTTTGCACTCTATGCTGACGTTAATCTCTTTTGCTGCCATTTTATGGACCCTCTCAGGGAGCCTCTCTTTCAGCTTTGCAGGCAGTGATTGGACCGTTCCCGGCTATATGTTTTGGGCATGTATTATTTACACCATCATCGGTATCGC
The DNA here is from genome assembly GCF_028479465.1 of Providencia sp. PROV208. Taxonomy (NCBI): domain Bacteria; kingdom Pseudomonadati; phylum Pseudomonadota; class Gammaproteobacteria; order Enterobacterales; family Morganellaceae; genus Providencia; species Providencia sp. PROV208. Next base: position 302,592 of record NZ_JAMPNS010000003.1, read on the forward strand.
ACTAACCCAATTGATTGGTTACCCATTACGCCGCCTCCATATGGATAAACAGCGCCGTGAAGCGGACTACCGTAGCTCGCTGATTAACTGCCGCCAGCATGGCGATGCCATTGCAGGGCAGCGCGGTGAATTACAAGATCGTAAAGAGCTGATGACTCGCTTTAGCGAAATCATCCGTAACTGGAACCAGTTGATCCGCTGTGAACGAAACTTATCATTCTATACCGTGGGCTATCAGCAAGTGACCGCCCTCGCCCCAGTGTTGTTAGCTTTACCTAAATTTTTAGCGGGCGAAATTATGTTGGGTGGATTAATGCAGCTACGCCAAGCCTTCACCAGCGTAGCGACGTCTCTGGGCTGGTTTATTTTTGCCTATAAAGAAATTGCAGCGTGGCAAGCGACCGTCGCTCGTCTGTATAACTTCGTCGTGTTACTCGAAAACGATAAAACTCCAGAGGCGACACTTGAAGAAAACAATGCGCCATTAACCGCTGAATTACATGTATTTACGGCAGATCACCGCTCACTGCTGAATCACGTTAATTTGCAGGTGAACTCAGGAGAATTGCTGCTGATTTCCGGTCGTTCGGGGATTGGTAAATCCACCTTATTACGTACTTTAAGCGGTCACTGGCCATTCTTTGATGGCAAAATCAGTCGCACGGAGCATCTGATGTGGGTTCCACAGCGTCTCTATTTGCCAATTAGCCGTTTAGATAACTTATTGAGTTATCCGCAAGATGCCAGCAAATTTACCCCTACGGAGCTAAAACACGCCCTCACTCTCGTTGGGCTAGAGAAACTCCATCGACAACTCGCACTAGAAACTGATTGGAATAACCGGCTTTCTGGCGGTGAACAGCAGCGAATTATGTTTGCACGACTGCTGCTTAACCAACCTAAATTAATGCTATTGGATGAAATGACATCCGCCCTTGATGAACCAAGTGCCCTAGCATTACTGCAAATGCTAAAAGCTCAACTCCCGACAAGCAGCATTGTGTTAGTCAGCCATCAAAGCTTTGTTGACCAATTAGCGGATAAGCATCTGCGTCTATCTGAAACCACGCGGAATACGCCATTCATGACAGGAACCCCTGAATATGCTTCGTAAAATCACATTAGCAGCCTTCGTGGCAGCCCTTTTAGGCGGCTGTGTTAGCAGTGCATCTCTACAATCTGATGAGCAGAAATTACTGCCAGTGCGTCAAGATTTACAGCATTACCAGCTCGATAATGGGCTACAAGTTTACCTGCTACAGCGTAATCAACCGGGTGTTGAGCTGCGTTTGTTAGTCAATGCGGGTTCATTACAAGAAACAGAACAGCAATTAGGTTTAGCCCACTTTACGGAGCACATGGCATTTAAAGGAACGCAACATTTTCCGGGCACGACAGGGTTTAAGCAACTTGAACAACAAGGGCTAAAACTGGGTAGCCATGTCAATGCCATAACGAGCCTGAATAGCACGCTGTATAAGCTTTCCCTCCCTAACGCAACGCCAGCTCAAACCCGTACAGGGTTGCAAGTCATGGCGGATTGGGCAGCCAATATGACTTTCGATGCCGACGCATTTGAAAAAGAGCGCCCTGTCATTATTGAAGAATGGCGTTTACGCCAAGGCATGGGCTATCGTATTAATGACAGCCTCGAGAAACTACGCTATCACGGCAGCCGTTATGTGGAGCGCAATCCCATTGGCTCCCTTGATGTGGTTCGCCAAGCTCCCATTGAGCAAGCCAAAGCTTACTATAAAACGTGGTACCAACCTCAACGTATGAGTTTACTGGTTATTGGTGATTTCAACTCTTCAGCCGTGCGCGAGGATGTAAAAACCTTATTCGCATTACCTAAGCCAGACAAAATTTCCCAAGATGCACCTGAATGGAAGCGCTTTGCTGATTCCAAGAACATGTTAGTTCAAGGAGTTTTCGATAAGGAACAGGGAGCACGATACGTACAGTTTGCATTACAAAAAAATGTCTCTGCACCGCTGAATACACGCCAAGGTCAAACTGACGATCTGATGGATAATTTATGGCTAGCCATCTTAAACCAACGTTTCTCAGTCATGGTTGATAATGGCATTCTGCCGTCCATTAGTATTAATGAGCAAGGCTCCATGCTGGATAACCAACGTCTTCAGCAGTTAATGATCATCCATCCAAAAGGAAATGATTATACCGGTGCAACCGAAGTGCTATTTACTGAATTACAGCGCCTTGCGACTGAACCAGTGACTGAGCAAGAATTAAATACCGCAAAACAAGCCATGTTGGCAAAACTGAGCCAACAAGCGGGTTCCGAGCAGCGTTACAGCAATGAGTATCTTGCAGGTCAACTCACCACGGCCCTTGAATATGAGATGCCGATGTGGAACAAACGCCAACAACTGGATAATAGCTACCAATTAACGAAAGGCATCAAACCGCAAGATCTGCAACGCCATGTGGCAAACTTATTACAAACCGCATCACCTCGCTTAGCGCTGATTGGTCCAGATACGGATGAAACTGCGGTCAATAAGCAGACCTTCAGTGAACAATGGCAGCGTATTCGCCAAACACAACCAGGCCCGTTCACGCTGCGCTCTCAAGCGATTAGCCTGAAATTACCTGTTGTAGCAAAAGGGTCTATCACTGAACAATCTTCATTGCCTATCGCTAAAACTGAACAATGGATACTCAGCAACGGCATTAAGGTGATTGTTAAAACGGATAAAAACCTGAAAGATGATATTCAATTTAACTTGCAACTGCCCGGTGGACGTTCACTTGAAACGCCACAAACCGCAGGGTTAACTGATTGGGCGATGAAGCTACCAGAAAGCAGTGGTTATGGAAATTACAGTGCTCGAGATTTAGCGTTATTGGCAAAACAAAATCAGATTAGCGTGCGCCCATATAGCGAGCTACTTAGCCATGGTTATCGTGGTAAAACCCCCGTAGATAACCTCGAAACAGCATTACAATTACTGAATTTAAAACTCACCGCGCCGCAATTTAGTGGTGAAAAGCTGGAACAACACAAACAAGCTTTTGCGCTGAACTTGTCGAAAATGCCCGTTGAGCGCACTTTCCTTGACCATATTAATCAACAAAGTTACCAACATGGTGAGCTATTGGTTATCTCCCCTGAAGGTGCTTGGAAAACCTTTACTGCCCAGCAACTTCAGCAGGCTAACCGTCAGTTACTCACTTCGACATCAGACATGACATTAGTGATCACTGGCGCGATGAATGCGCGTGAATTAAAACCCATATTGGAGCAATGGATGGCGTCTTTACCTGCTCACGATGGCAAATTAGTTTGGCGTAACCAAGGGATTATGCCGAAGATGACCAGCTTCGAACAACAGTATCCAATCAGTAGTAGCGATAAGAGTATGGTGAGTATTCAATTTGCAGCACCAGCACAATGGTCCCAGCAAGATCAACTCGCTTTGCAGCTCATTGATACCATTGTTAGCCAGCGTCTGCGTAGCGAGCTACGAGAAAAAGCCAGTGGTATCTATGCGCTGAGTTTTTCACAAATGTTAGCGAAAAAACCACAGCCCTACTATTCTGGGCGATTGAATTTTACTACCGCGCCTGAGCGCGCGTCTGAGATGGTTACACTTGCACGGAATACCGTTGCACAGCTCCGCCAATCAGGTGTAACAGAAAAAGAATTAGCCGAAGCCAAAAATATTTGGCTGACAGAAAATGCCCAAGTCACGGATAGCTCCAGTTATTGGACTGAAGCTTTAGCTCAAGTCGCAGCGGATGATGGACAATTCCAAAAAATTGCCCAAGAGCAGAAGATCATTAATAAGCTCAATATTCAAGACATCAACCGACTGACTCAACAATATTTAGGACAGAATCAGAAAGTGTTTATGATGACGCCTTAGTGATATAAAAACCACAGACCCGATAGCATTGGGTCTGTGGAATACCTTTTTTATTCCTAGTTTACAGCTGATACACTAAAGCTTGTTTTTGTATTAATAAATATTTTGCTCTTTCTTCAGTAAACACCTTAAACAACGTTTTAAGATTCTCAACGGAAAAGGAGAGTCGTTCTTTTAGATAATGAACCATTGTTTTTTTATCAAAAAATTTCTCATCTAATCCTATCAACTTTTCTATATAAAATAATTTATCCTTAATTATTTCTCTAGGTTCTACAATTTCTAACACCTTCAGATGACTTGTTATTTTTTTAATTATCCCTTCAGCAACATTGACATTCTTAAAATGCTCTTTAACCGCATTTTTCAAATCATTAAACTCAGGCGAACACTCTATCAATTCATTTGAATCAAAAATTAATTCATTATTTTTCATTCTATTCGATATTTCCGCCTGTAATAAATGTGAGGGTTCATCCTCTCTAATTTCTGGCGATTGAATTACAGTAGTATCATTTCCCTTCAAACTTATTTCTTCTTTCAATTTATTCATTGATTTCATTAATTTAAAATGATTTTTAGGCTTAATATTTTTTTCTATTAATTTATCTTGTAGATTCTCTATTTCTTTTATTGCTTCATGCTGTGGTTTATCTTCAATCAGCATACCTATTTTTTCATTCATTCTTCTTAGTGTTTTTTTAGAGACATAATGACATTTCAGATCAAAAATATCTTCAACAGTACGCCTTGGAAGAATAACTCGATTGTCTCTCCCCCCAGAGAGATTATCCCAGAAATTTTTTAAATTTTGTTTAACCAATAATATTTGATTATTTTTTAATATCGTATTTCTTGTTGATGATACCACTTTAGCATCGGGTAAATTGGATACTTTAGAAACTTCATCAAGGATTTTTATGATTTTTTCTTCATTCTTAGGGGCATCAATTAACTGACTCTTAGCCGCCGTGATTTGAATTTTAAAATTTATTGGTGAACTCGTATTTTTCACTTTATTGGTGTATTTTTTTATTTTACTTATGGTTTTATCCGTAATTTTTTGATTATGTTTATGTCTAATTATTGCTTTCATTAATTTATTACTATGATATTGACTACTGTCTATAGAACTAAACATAGCTCTCCCTTTTATTCATACTTATCAGAATCTAGATAATAGAAAATCAGCAATAAATAAAAATATCATTTACCGTTGCTCATATATTATTATTTTTAATAAAGGAATATCCACTATTGACAGGCTATTTCATTAATGTGATTACTATGGGGTATAAAAATGAGGAGCTATATATGAGTGACGTAACCATCCGCAGAGCCACATTAGATGATGTTCCTGCAATCACGCAAATGCATGCGGATTACTCCGCCTATGCCAATACTTTACAACTCCCTTATCCAACGACAAAAACATGGGAAGCACGGCTAGGTGCGAATGACCCCCTCGTCACCCAGTTTGTGGCAACAATCAATGAAACCGTAGTAGGGTTACTGGTTGTGCATCAACCCTCACAAGTGCGACGTCGGCATGTAGCAAGCTTTGGTATTACGGTCAGTGAAGCCTATCAAGGCAAAGGAATTGGCTCACAATTAATGCAAGTGATGGTGGACTACTGTGATAACTGGTTGAATGTCCATCGTATTGAATTGGAAGTCTTTGCTGCGAATGGAAGTGGCTTGGGTCTGTATGAAAAGTTTGGTTTCAAGCAAGAAGGCGTGATGCGTGATTATGCTTTTCGTGATGGTGAATATGTGGATGCCATTATGATGAGCCGAATAAAGTAAGTCTATTCCTTCCTTATATCAATTACCTATTCAGTATCTCTAAACCATGAACTGAATAGGTAGATTCACAATAAAAATATCCAGCCTATATAATGATAGATGAACCCGACCATGCTATCGACCTATTAGGATAATGCAGTGCTGGTATAGCCTCATCACCATTTTTATCATTAACTGTAGTATTTTTATTTAGTGAATAAATAATAAAGTGAGCTTTTAAGCTAAAAATTAGATAAAAAAATGCCACTCGAAAGTGGCATTTTTGTCTTCAGATTGGCGTTCTAATCAGCGATTACTTATCGCCTAACAGAACTGAATCTAATGCGATTTCAATCATTTCATTGAACGTAGTTTGACGCTCTTCAGAGGTAGTTTGCTCGCCCGTTTTGATATGGTCAGAAACGGTGCAGATTGTCAGTGCACGAGCACCAAACTCAGCAGCAACACCATAAATACCCGCGGCTTCCATTTCTACACCCAGAATGCCGTATTTTTCCATCACTTTAAACATGTCTGGATCTGGAGAATAGAACAAATCCGCAGAGAACAGGTTACCTACACGCACATTCACGTTACGCGCTTTTGCTGCTTCAACTGCGTTATGAACTAAGTCATAGTCTGCAATTGCAGCAAAGTCATGGTCTTTAAAACGCTGGCGGTTGACTTTAGAGTCTGTGCATGCGCCCATACCGATAACCACATCACGCAGTTTCACGTCATCCATCACCGCACCACATGAACCTACACGGATCAGTGTTTTAACACCAAAATCAGTGATCAGCTCTTTCGCATAGATAGAGCATGAAGGAATACCCATACCATGACCCATAACTGAGATCTTACGACCTTTATAAGTTCCTGTGAAACCTAACATACCACGTACGTTATTAACCTGACGGACGTCTTGAAGGAAAGTTTCTGCAATGTACTTCGCGCGCAGTGGGTCACCCGGCATCAGTACGACGTCAGCGAAATCACCCATTTCTGCATTAATATGTGGAGTAGCCATTCGTATTCCCTTTTAATCATTAAAATTGTTCACAATAAATAAGGCAGTTGCCTGCCTTATTTTTAAATCACCTTACGGTCGTTTCAGTAAAGAAACTGACCTTAGAACATAGGCTTACCGTAATCCATTGGTGATAAATCAAAATATTTTGCGACTGTCTGACCAATATCCGAGAACGTTTCACGGTGACCTAAAGAACCCGGTTTAACTTTCGGTCCATACACCAGAACAGGGATATGCTCACGAGTATGGTCAGTACCTGGCCATGTTGGGTCACAACCATGGTCTGCAGTTAAGATCAGAATGTCGTCTTCTTTAACCAGTTTCAGCATTTCAGGCAGACGGCTGTCAAATAATTCCAACGCTGCGGCATAACCTGCAACATCACGACGGTGACCATAAGCTGAGTCAAAATCAACGAAGTTAGTGAAAACAATCGTGTCATCACCCGCAATTTTCATCTCTTCTAAAGTGGCATCAAATAACGCGTTAATACCCGTTGCTTTGATTTTCTTAGTAATACCGACGTGTGCATAAATATCTGCAATTTTACCGATAGAAACGACTTCACCTTGTTTCTCTTCGACTAATTTTTGCAGAACAGTTGGCGCTGGTGGCTCAACCGCTAAATCATGACGGTTACCTGTACGCTCAAAATGACCCGCTTTGTCACCGACAAATGGACGCGCAATAACACGACCGATGTTGTAACCACCTTTGGTTAACTCTTCACGGGCAATTTCGCACAGTTCATACAGCTTATCTAAACCATAAGTCTCTTCATGGCACGCGATTTGGAATACAGAGTCCGCAGAGGTGTAGAAAATCGGTTTACCCGTTTTCATGTGCTCTTCACCCAGTTCATCAAGGATCACTGTACCCGATGAGTGACAGTTACCTAAATAACCCGGTAAATTGGCTTTTTCGACCAGTGTATCCAACAGCTCCTGAGGGAAGCTGTTTTCATGTTTTTCGAAATAGCCCCAGTCAAACAGAACAGGAACACCTGCGATTTCCCAGTGACCTGATGGCGTATCTTTACCTGAAGAAAGCTCGCTTGCATAACCATAAGCGCCGATGATTTCCGCATTAGGATCCAGACCCACAGGGAATTTTCCGCTCGATTCTTCTCCTGCTTTACCTAAACCTAATTTTGTTAAGTTAGGCAGGTGTAATGGACCTTTACGACCTTTATCAGCTTCACCGCGAGCACAAGCTTCTGCGATATGACCAAGTGTGTTTGAACCTTCGTCACCGAATTTGTGGGCATCACCCGCAGCACCGATCCCAAAGGAATCCAATACCATAATAAATGTGCGTTTCATATTTATTCTCCTGCGATACAGCTTATCTGTTCATCGCTTCAATCTAACCCGAACCTTTCGATGAAAAATGCGGATATCGGTTTATTCACTAATTTGACGATAGACCATAGGCGTCGCTTCAGGGGCTTTATCCCCAATAATCATAGCAGCACGAACTTCTTTCGCCGCATCTTCCCATGATTTTTCGCTATTGGCATGAATAATCGCAAGTGGAGTTTGGGTATCAACTTTGCTACCTAATGCTGCGATTTCACTTAAACCAACGCTATAATCGATTGGGTCAGTTGCTTTACGACGACCACCACCTAACGTTACCACAGACATACCCAGTGCTCGTGTGTCCATTTGTGTGATAATGCCGGCTTGTGGTGCATAAACAGCTTTGCTAAGCACTGCTGTTGGCAGATATTTGTTGTAGTTCTCAACAAAATCTTTTGGACCTTTTTGTGCCGCAACCATACGACCAAATACTTCAGCGGCTTGACCGTTGTCCAGTACCGCTTGTAATTTCTGGCGGGCCTCTTCACGATTAGCTGCCAATTTACCCGATACCAACATTTCAACACATAACGCCATCGTAACTTCAAATAAACGTGGGTTACGGTATTCACCCGTCAGGAACTGGACGGCTTCACGGACTTCGACAGCGTTACCTGCGCTAGATGCGAGAACTTCGTTCATATCGGTTAGTAGTGCCGTGGTATTACAGCCCGCGCCATTCGCCACTTGAACAATGGATTCAGCCAGTTGCTCTGATTTTTCATACGTTGGCATAAATGCGCCAGAACCCACCTTAACGTCCATCACTAAAGCATCTAAACCTTCGGCTAACTTCTTACCTAAAATAGAGGCAGTGATCAGTGGGATAGAGTCAACAGTAGCTGTGATATCACGGGTCGCATAAAAGCGTTTATCCGCAGGTGCTAACGAATTAGTTTGTCCAATAATCGCCACACCAACATGCTTAATAATATCTCGGAAACGTTCATCGTCAGGGAAAATATCAAATCCTGGAATGGCTTCAAGCTTATCTAATGTTCCACCCGTATGACCCAAACCACGACCAGAAATCATTGGTACATAACCACCGCAAGCCGCGACCATTGGACCTAACATCAATGAAGTGACATCACCAACGCCACCCGTGGAGTGTTTATCCACTAATGGACCATTCAGATTCAGTGATTTCCAATTTAATACGGAACCTGAGTCACGCATTGCGAGCGTCAGTGCGACACGTTCAGGCGTTGTCATGTCATTGAAATAGATAGTCATTGCTAAGGCAGCAATTTGACCTTCAGAAACAGTGTTATCACGCACACCATTGATGAAGAAACGAATTTCCTCTTCACTTAATGATTTGCCATCACGTTTTTTACGAATAATTTCTTGAGCGAGAAACACAATAGGCTCCTTAATTTACATCGAATTCTTCGGCTAAACAGTCACTGCTATTGCCCAGAATCGATTGGGCAATAGTCTGATATCACTGATGACTGCGATTATTAATAGCTGCTAGTAGACTTTTTAACGTCAAATCCTAGCGTATTTAATAAGTTCGCTAATAAGCTAGATGCCCCAAAACGGAAATGGCGAGCATCCGCCCAATTGTCGCCTAAGATTTTGCTTGCTAAGGCTAAATATTGTGCTGCTTCTTCAGCGGTACGAACACCGCCAGCAGGTTTGAAACCAACACTTTTCGCGACGCCCATATCATGGATGACTTGCATCATGATTTCAGCGCTTTCTAAAGTGGCATTCACAGGTACTTTACCTGTCGATGTCTTAATAAAATCAGCACCTGCATTGATTGAAATTTCAGATGCCTTACGAATTAAATCTGCGTCTTTTAATTCGCCTGTTTCAATGATTACTTTCAGTAATACATTTGCTTCTGCACATGCATCTTTACATGCTTTCACTAAATCGAAACCGATTTTTTCATTCCCTGCCATCAATGCACGATAAGGGAAAACAACATCAACTTCATCAGCACCGTAAGCGATAGCCGCTTTCGTTTCTGCTAATGCAATTTCAATATCATCATTACCATGTGGGAAGTTGGTGACAGTTGCAATACGGATATCGGGTGTTCCTTGTTCACGTAATGTTTTACGTGCAATAGGAATAAAACGAGGATAAATACAGATAGCAGCGGTGTGGCCTGCAGGGCTTTTTGCCTGATGACATAGTGCGATAACTTTCGCATCAGTGTCGTCATCATTCAATGTGGTTAAGTCCATCAGGGTCAGTGCGCGTTGCGCTGCTGCTTTTAAATCAGTCATATAACTCTCCAACGATGTTAATTCTTTCAGAACGATACGTTCTTTGTTGGCGAGCGGGCTTGTTCCATAAAGATGCTAGTTAGGTTTTCCAAACTCAGCAGCTGAGATCCATCTCACCGCACGGTGCCCTAGAGTCAGTTGACTCTAAGAACTATCAGTTCCGTGGCAACTTACTAATACCTATTTGACCACGTAACTGGGATATTTTATGCGCTACAAATCACATTTATCGACTGAACGTTACATTATTAAATATATATCCGTGAACAATATCACAGTATAGCAGGTAATCACTCACTGTTTCACCGTCATTATACTGACTGCCGCCGCTTCGTCATAAATTGATTACGTTAAGGATAGTTGAAAAAGTAAGAGTTACGATACAAAACAGAAAAAGAATATCTCAGAATAAAATGACAGCGGAAAGACAAATTGCCCTTCCGCTGCAAAATAGAGGGATTACATTGCGGTCATTGCTGCCAAGGTTAAGAAGAAGCCTGCGATGGTTGCGCTCATTAAGTTAGAGAGCGTACCGGCCATAACGGCTTTCATACCTAAACGAGCTACATCACTACGGCGATTTGGAGCCATTCCACCTAAGCCACCCAGCAAAATTGCCACAGAAGACAAGTTTGCAAAACCACACAGTGCGAAAGAAATAATCGCTTTAGAGTGATCAGACAGAACTTGTTTACCCGCTGCAATCACATCCGCATCTGCTTTCATATATTCACCGAAGTTCATGAAAGCCACGAATTCGTTTACAACGACTTTTTGACCAATAAATGAGCCTGCAATGGTCGCTTCGCTCCATGGCACACCAATAAGGTATGCGATTGGCGCAAATACCCAGCCCAATAATAATTCTAGGGATAATTGTGGATAGTTAAACCAACCACCGACGCCACCTAAAATACCGTTGATCAGAGCGATTAATGCGATAAACGCGAGTAACATAGCCCCCACGTTCAGAGCCAGCTGCATACCGGATGCTGCACCAGATGCTGCGGCATCAATGATATTCGTTGGGCGATCTTCCTCAGCGACTAAATCTTTGGCATCCACATTATCTCTAGCCACTTCTGTTTCTGGCACCATTAATTTAGCAAATAGCAAACCACCCGGCGCCGCCATGAAGGATGCTGCAATCAGGTACTCCATTGGAACGCCCATTTGCGCATAACCAGCTAAGACAGAGCCCGCTACAGAGGCTAAACCACCACACATGATGGCAAATAGTTCAGAGGTCGTCATGGTCGAAATATAAGGACGAACAACCAGAGGGGCTTCTGTTTGACCAACGAAAATATTCGCTGTTGCAGATAAAGACTCGGTTCTTGAGGTTCCCAGAACTTTTTGCAGACCACCACCTAGAATTTTGATGACCAGTTGCATGATGCCAAGATAATACAGGACTGCAATCAATGATGAGAAGAACACGATGATAGGCAATACACGGAAAGCAAAGATAAAACCGCCACCGCCAAATAACTCAAACATTTTGTCAGAAACCAGTCCGCCAAAGATAAAGCTCATCCCATCTTGGCCATAACCGATAACTTTAGATACGCCGTTAGACATACCTTCTAAAACACTGCGCCCCGCAGGGACATAAAGAACAAATGCACCAATGGCGACTTGGATTAAAAAAGCACCGCCGACTGTACGAAGTCTAATGGCTCGACGATTGCTGGAGAAAAGAACGGCTATCGCAATAAGCACCGCCATCCCAACAATACTCAAAATGAGTTGCATGGAAGTATCCCTGTTCACTTAATTCTAGGTTAATGTATAAATAAACTCGTAAGGCTCCGCGAGTCTTAGTTCGATGATTATAACCAGTCATCATTAATAACCCGCAATATTCATCACAAATCCAAAGTGCAATAAGCAACATAAATTCAAATATTGTGATAAACATCACAATAGGCAGTCAGTTTAGTCTGGAAAGGCACGAATACGATAGTCTATTAGGTAAAAAACTGAATGGTTTTACTTGAGTAACTCATGGAAATACATAAGAAATAATTATCAATTAGCGCATTTCGGTCTGATTTAGATTAAATAACGTCCGACTATTGTTGTAAAGTTGTTGTGCTATCTCATCGGCAGATTCGTGTCGCAGCTCACATAAAGACTGAAATACCCACTGAATACGCTCAGGTCGATTAGGTTCACCTTGAAAACCGGATACAGGCATATCCGGCGCATCAGTCTCAAACACTAAACAACTTAGCGGAAGTTGTGCCATCACTTGGCGTGTTTTATTGGCCCGCTCATAAGTGATTGTTCCGCCAACACCGATGTAATATCCCAATTTCACAAAGTTTTCAGCCTGAGAGAGACTACCCGCAAAGCCATGCACCACACCACGAGCAGGAACATCATGGCGACGTAACATGGCAGCTAGTTGATCATGGGATTTTCTCGAATGCAGGATAATCGGTAAGTCAAACTGTTTAGCTAACTTCAGTTGACGCTGAAGCAGTATTTGTTGGCGCTCAAATTGTGGATCTTGCATATAGAGGTCGAGTCCAATCTCCCCAATAGCGATACATTTTTTACTTTTACGCGCCAAAAAATCTACCAGCATTTCAAAATGCACTTCTTGAAACTGACTTAAATACAAGGGATGAAACCCCATTGCGGCATACAACTGGGGATAATCAAGAGAGAGACTCCAAACTCGCTGAAAATTATCTGCACTCACCGTTGGGATAATGATATCTGTTATCCCTCCTTCTGCGGCTTTCTCTAAGCTGTCTGACAATGCATCGCTAAATGGAGGAAAATCAAAATGACAGTGGGTATCGATAAAACGAGGATTATCCATCATGCACTTGGCTACCTTGCAAAACGTTAGCGCCAACAACATCAGCCACCTTTTCGACTAGTAAGGATTCTTCCTGATCTTCTATATGGGCCAATTCTAACGAATGTCTACGCTTAGAAAATCGATTAAAACTCGTATCATTACTGGCAAATTGTTGAGCCAATGCAGCAATAAAATAGCGTCCACAACGACGACCTACATGATAGTCTTGATTTAAGGCACTAATTTTACTACCCAACGCACTACTTTTCAGCGGTGTGGGCGGGTAAATTTCAAAAATTTGTACGCCATCAGGTGGGTTTTCAATAAACTCTTGGGTTTTACGATAGCTTTTTAAGTGAACTTTTAACATCGCAGCCATTCGCTGTAACGCCGAATTATCCCCTTCTAACCAACGCGTCATACGCTTAACCCACTCAGGTGTAAAATACATCTGAGAAGGCACTGTACGAACTACAACAATGGTGTCAGCACCACGCCGATAAGCTTCTTCAACAGGGATAGCTGCGCTGATTCCACCATCATGATATCGCACACCACTAAATTCAACGCCTGTCCGATAAAACCCAGGAATTGCACTGGAAGCGCGAATGATGTCTAACCACGAATCCGCATCCGGTTGTAAAAATTCAGCAGAAAAATCATCACTACGGCTTGCTCCCATATAGAATTCACGCCCAGACTTTAACAATTCAAGCCCTGCATCCATATTAAGAGGGAACTCTTTCGCCGTCGTTTCAATCAACCAATCAAGGTCGATTAAATTCCCGCCACGAATGAATCGCAGTGGGTTAAAAAAATCAAGGTTGGTGGTATAGCGCGTAATGACTCGGCGAGCATAACCTGCTTGCCCACAGATATAAGCCGATAGATTTTGAGCGCCTGCAGAGGTTCCAATCATCAAATCAAAAGGGTTAAAGTTTTCTATCAAAAACTCATCCAATACACCCGCAGTGAAAATACCACGCTGACCGCCTCCTTCACAAATAAGTGCGGTTTTTCCTCCGTTAATTTCGTCAGAAAATGCGAGTGGCTCAATCGTGCCTAAAGTGACTGGAACATGCTTTCCCATAGTAACCCTTTATCTATATTGACATTGACGACTCGTTCATCAATCCCACTATCAATCAAATGACATTGGTTTTCATTAAACCGCTTTTCTCTGGGAGAGCAAATAGCAAAATGAGCTTTCAATTGAAAGCCCATTTAAAAGAAATTACTTATCTGCCAGAACTAAACCATTTTGTACTGATTTTACACCTTTTGCTGTCGAGGCGATTTGTACAACTTGATTTATTTGTTCGCTAGATTTAAGGAAACCTGAGAGGTAAACCACACCTTGAATCGTTTTCACTGAGACGCTATTGCTTGGGATTCCACTCGTACTTAAGAGCTTACTTTTAATATCCGCAGTAATAGATGAATCATCCATATAAGTGTCGGTGCTTTTCACGCCACTAGAAATGGCATTTCCTGTATCTTTTCCTGCCATTTCAACAGTTTTAGCTGCGCTGTCCCAAGTTTCCGAAGCTTGTTTTTTCAAGGCGCTATCCGATGATGAGCTACAAGCAAAAAGTGCCCAGCTCAACCCAATGACACCTAAAGAGCGTAAAACGGCGATCTTTTTCATTGGAACCTTCCTCTTGGTATGATTAATAAACTAACAATGTCATAGCCTAAGTAAAAAATAGGTAAAAATAAAGTCAAATAACTCATCTATCAGAGGATTACTAAAGGAAAAATTTTATTCCCAGAAAAATATTCTTAATTCGATTATTCAAATCAGAAAGCGACAAATCATTCTCTAGCTGTAGGCTGTAGTAAGAATAGAAAAATAGGGTGCCTGTACCACCAACGAACAACAGAAGAGAAATGTGGGGGATAACTCCCCCACCAGACTACTCAATACATAACAGAGTAGCTTGAACCTTTGTATTTCCACTCACTACATTGACCGTACATAACCGATCCCGCAGTTGTAGTGAAAGACACAATACCGTGATACACACGGTCATTAGCCCTATCAGAGCGAACTTGGTCATTCCTCTTGACTCCTGTACAAAAAGGAGACAGAATCCAGTTGCTGGTTGGAGACTGCCTCGAGTTACTGTTAAATAGAACTCGGGGCTTTCGTCTTTTTAGTCCTCACAACCTGTTGTCTGCTTGAACCAAAATGATCCAAGCACCCACAGTCATCATAGCAGCATGCCCTTCACGAAAAAATACTCGTTCCAGTAGCTACTTAATTGAATAAATTGATAATTAATCAGATATATAACAAAAATGACCAACTAAGTTGGCCATTTCAAAATTATCACGTGAAGAATAAAGAATGATTAATGTTCGCGTGTCTTACGGAATTTCACTTCAGGATAACGTTCGCTGGTTAAGTTCAAGTTAACCATTGTTGGTGCAATATAAGATAAATTGTCACCACCATCTAACGCTAAATTTTGCTCATTTTTGCGCTTAAATTCTTCGAATTTTTTCACATCATCGCACTCAACCCAACGTGCGGTAGACACGTTAACGGCTTCATAAATCGCTTCAACGTTATATTCACTTTTTAAGCGAGAAACGACGACGTCAAATTGCAGTACCCCGACCGCACCCACAATCAGGTCATTATTCGTTAATGGGCGGAATACCTGCACGGCACCCTCTTCTGATAACTGAACCAAGCCTTTCAGTAACTGCTTCTGCTTCAGAGGATCACGCAGACGAATACGACGGAATAATTCAGGTGCAAAGTTCGGGATCCCTGTAAATTTCAGCTCTTCGCCTTGCGTGAAGGTATCACCAATCTGGATAGTTCCATGGTTATGCAAGCCAATAATATCCCCTGCATACGCATTCTCGACTTGAGAACGGTCACCCGCCATAAAGGTTAGAGCATCTGAAATCACTACGTCTTTCTTAGTACGAACTTGACGCAGTTTCATGCCTTTTTCATAGGTTCCCGAGACGATACGCATAAAGGCAACACGGTCACGGTGTTTTGGATCCATATTCGCCTGAATTTTGAAAACGAAACCTGTAAATTTCTCTTCAGTGGCTTCCACTTCACGCACATCCGTTTTACGTGCTTGCGGTGCCGGTGCCCATTCAACAAGGCCATCAAGCATATGGTCGACGCCAAAGTTACCTAATGCAGTCCCAAAGAAGACGGGGGTTAACTCACCCGCGATAAAGGCATCGTGGTCAAATTCATGGGAAGCCCCTTGAACTAGCTCCAGCTCTTCACGTAATTGAGACGCTAACTCATCGCCCACTTCCGCATCTAACTCAGGGTTATTTAACCCTTTAACGATGCGGACTTCTTGAATTGTATGACCTTGACCTGTTTGATACAAAATGGTTTCGTCACGCAGTAAGTGGTAAACACCTTTGAATAACTTACCGCAGCCAATTGGCCATGTGATTGGGCAACAAGCAATTTTCAGCTCATTTTCCACTTCATCTAACAGCTCCATTGGGTCGCGAATATCACGGTCCAATTTGTTCATAAAGGTCAGAATTGGCGTATCGCGCAGGCGGGTAACTTCCATCAGCTTACGAGTACGATCCTCAACCCCTTTACCGGAGTCGATAACCATTAAGCAGCAGTCAACGGCAGTTAATGTACGATAAGTATCTTCCGAGAAGTCTTCGTGTCCTGGGGTGTCTAACAGGTTCACTAAGCAATCATTATAGGGAAATTGCATCACAGAGGTGGTGATTGAGATACCACGCTGCTTTTCCATTTCCATCCAGTCTGATTTGGCATGCTGGTTAGAACCGCGACCTTTTACCGTTCCCGCACGTTGAATTGCGTGTCCAAAAAGTAATACTTTTTCAGTGATCGTGGTTTTACCGGCATCGGGGTGAGAAATGATAGCAAACGTTCTACGGGTGCTAACTTCATGGAGAAAATTCTGATCTGTCATTTAACCGTTCTTTTCGTCTATATCCAGATTTGTATGGGCATCAGGAAGAGGCTCGAGGTGGCTCTAGCGCAGCAAATCCGTATTGTTAATCGTAATTGGCGGTTATTTTCGCAGATCTTGGGGTTATAAACAATCAGAGCCTGAAATGTTAGGCGCTCCACCCACAGGATGGAGCCCAATAAACTTACACCGACACTGTCACTAACTGAGCAATTTCCAGCCCTAATTCTTGTGTGCTGGCATTTCCGCCCATATCGCGAGTCAAATGACGGCGCTCACGAATAGCCGTTTCAACCGCTGACATAATCGTATCGTGCATTTCTTGGCAACCAAGATGCTGCATCATCATCGCTGCCGCCCAGATAGTGCCAATTGGGTTAGCAATATTTTTCCCAGCAATATCCGGTGCAGAACCATGCACAGGTTCAAACATCGATGGGAACTGTTTTTCAGGATTGATATTCGCGGACGGTGCAATCGCAATCGTCCCCGTACAGGCGGGCCCAAGATCTGACAAAATATCTCCAAATAAGTTTGATCCCACAATCACATCATAAAATTCCGGCATTCTCACTAAGTTAGCCGCAAAAATATCAATGTGGAATTGGTCAACTTTTACATCAGGGTACTGCTTCGCCATTTCAGCCACACGGCTATCCCAATACGGCATTGAGTGAAATAATCCATTGGATTTCGTGGCTGAACTTAAATGTTTTTTATCGCGAGAACGGGCAAGTTCGAAAGCATATTTTAAAATTCGGTCAGTCCCTTTGCGGGTAAAAATACTTTGCTGGGACACCATTTCATCTTCCGTCCCTTCATACTGAATTCCGCCAATGGCAGAATATTCGCCCTCTACGTTTTCGCGCACGACATAAAAATCAATATCACCCGGTTTTTTATCCACCAGCGGGCATTTAATCCCTTCAAATAAACGTACCGGACGCAAATTCACATATTGATTAAACGCACGGCGAATTGGCAGCAACAAACCCCATAAGGAAATATGGTCAGGAACCCCTGGGAACCCAACGGCACCTAAGAAAATGGCATCAAATTTTTTCAGTTGTTCTAGACCATCTTCCGGCATCATACGACCAGTACGGTGATAGGTTTCACACGACCAATCAAAGTGTGCAAAGTTAAGCTTTACACCGTGCTTTTGTGCTGCTGCCTCTAAAACACGTAATCCTTCAGGGATCACTTCCGTTCCAATTCCATCACCCGGAATGACTGCTATATTAAATTGTGCCATTTTCAACGCCCTTATTATTATCTACGCATGTTCTCCAGTTTATGGCTTGCTGTGATAAAGTATAGGCATGAACTGTAATCCCTAGGTTTACAAACTATGAACAAGCTACCGTTGCTTGAAGATATCCGTGTATTTGTCACCGTCGCCCGATTGATGAGCTTCTCCCAAGCGGCTGAGCTACTATTGGTATCTCCAGCCTATATATCGAAACGCATTAAATTACTGGAAGAAAACTTAGGGCAAACACTGTTTTTCCGTAATGCTCGCGCCATTCAATTGACGCCAGAAGGGAAAATTGTTCTGCGTAGCAGTGAGTTGTTACTGGAAGAATTAGAGCGAATGCAGGGAGAATTACAAGCTTGTCGCGATGAGATCCGCGGAGAACTGCGCATCAGTTGCAGTACAGGCTTTGGTAGCACCTACCTGAATCCCTTTATTCTGGCATTACGTGCCGATTACCCGATTTTAGGTATTGATCTGACGCTAACGGATCGCTCAATCGATATCATCAGTGAGAATATCGATCTTGATATCTGCATTGGCGGTACCATTTCAGATCAATTCATTGCACGTCGGTTAGCCCGCAATAACCGAGTACTTTGTGCCTCTCCCGCCTATATCCAAAAATATGGGCAACCATCTTTACCTCAAGAACTTGAACAAAAACACTCGTGTATTGCCATCAAAGAGCGCAATCAAGCTCCCGCAATCTGGAAATTAGAGCACCAACAAGAAAGCATGACCATCACACCGAATAGTAAATTAATGGTCAATAACGGAGAAGTCGCCAAACAATGGTGCCTCAGTGGTGAAGGGATTTTATTACGTTCACTTTGGAGTGTTCTCCCTGAACTTCAGTCAGGAAAATTAGTGCGCGTTCTACCACAATGGCATCAAGGCGCTGACGTTTTTGCTGTCTATTCACGTAGTTTACGTAATAGTGCTAGTCTTAGGGTTTTCATTGAAAATCTTGAAAAGTACCTCACTACCCATTTACCGAATATTTTTTACGATGAATATCATTATGTTGGAAGCGATTAAATACAAAAAACCACGATAACACGCAAGTCTTACCATGGTTTTTCTTTAGAAAAATGTATTACGCTTTTTGACTAAACATATCCTCACTGAACAAGGTTAATGCTAGTACTAACGCATCTTCCCGCCCATTTTTCGTCGGATAATAATCTTTACGCACTGTCGCTTGCTGAAAGCCCAGTTTGTCATACAGATGAATCGCAGACGCGTTCGATTCTCTCACTTCCAACCACAGCGTCGAAATCCCTCGACTAACAAGGTCGTTAATTAATCTTTCTAATAACAAACGACCGTAGCCATGGCCTTGAAAATCAGGATGGATGGCAATATTGAACAGCGTAGCTTCATCTAATACATATTGTGTTATTGCATACCCAACAATTTGATTATTAACTGATATTTTTAGATTATGGTACTTTTCACCTTGATTCCCATAAAAAACTCGCTCAGTCCATGGAAAATCATGACTTAACTTTTCAATTAAGAAGGCGGTAGCGAGATCAGATTGTTTGAGTGTTGAAATTTTCATCATATTGATAAATTTGTTTCCATAGTGCCTGTTTAGCATTACTGCTTGCTATCAGCTCAGACAAAACAGGAGAAATAAATGTAACTTTTGAACCTTCGGGATGAATACCATCCCCTATCACCCAACAAGGTATAGTTATTGGTGTTGGAATGAGTTTTAGCTGCTGAGAATTAATACAGACAATATCAACATCGTTGATCTTCATTGCGAGAAAAATATCTTTTAACAGCTGACTGTTTAAATCAAGGTTCTCATCAGTAATAATAATAAGCTTAGTCGACTCAGGAATGCGAACACCACGTTCACCACGTAACACAGTCGGATTTCTCACCATCCATTGAGTGATCCCCATTTGTTCTAAAAGTCTGTCACGTCGTGTCATTGCTTTATCCAGTCGTTAGTTAACAACCACATCTTATCAAAGGGGATTAATAGCGCCAACAGAGCAATGCTATTTATCTTTTTTCTGGTAAGGTAGTCCGCGTGGTTATATTCATTTTAGGAGATAGACAGAATATGTCATTACTGACACCCGCCAGCGAAGTTATTCAACGCCATTTAGAGCACTTTATCGATCGTCATGTTCTTTTGGCAGGCGATATTCAGGATGAACTGGGCACAATTTTAGAAGCCGCCAGCGTGCGCGTTCTCACTAACCAGTACCATCGCTGGAAAAACTTACAGCCGGCATTGGGTGAAAATGTTCTGTTTGCTTCAACAGCAACCGCGGAATTCGTTAAACCTTGCGACACCTTAATTTACTTTTGGTCCAAGAACAAACAAGAAGCCGCTTTCCAACTCGATGATTTATGCACACATTTAGCTGTAGGTAGCCAAATTTTTATCGTCGGTGAAAATCGTAGCGGCGTCAAAAGTGCCGAAGCGATTATGGAAGGGATTGCGACACTGCAAAAAATTGACTCCGCACGTCGCTGTGGTCTCTATTATGGCGAATTAGAACAGCCAACTGAATTTGATATCAAGCGTTGGTGGCGCAATTACCAAGTTGATAACGTGAAAATTCATGCGCTTCCAGGTGTATTCAGCCATAACGAGTTAGATATCGGCAGTGATTTGCTGCTTTCCACATTGACCGAGCCAATGAGCGGTAATGTGCTTGATCTGGCTTGTGGTAACGGCGTACTTGCTGCGGTGGTTGGTACTCAAAACCCAGCGGTCACCTTAACCTTAAGTGATGTCAGTGCATCAGCCATTAATTCTGCAACGGCAACTCTAGCGGCTAACAACCTTACCGGAAAAATAATCCCAAGTGATGTCTATTCCGACCTTGATGATAAATTTGATTGGATCATTTCTAATCCACCGTTCCATGATGGGATCAACACCAGCTATAACGCGGTAGAGACATTGATTTTCCAAGCACCTAAGTACCTGAAAAAAGGTGGTCGTTTACGCATCGTCGCCAATGCATTTTTACCTTACCCTGATCTACTCGATAAAGCATTCGGTGGTCATGTTGTACTGGCTAAGACAGGGAAATTTAAAGTTTACGAAGCAATTAAGCGCTAAAGCGACCAGCACGTTATCCGTGTGAATTTTCTTTTCTAACGGTCAACATATCAAGTTGACCGTTTTTTCATCAAACAATATACCGCTGATAAAAATTTATTGACGTCTGTCGAAATTAGCCTAAAATCCGCACCGTACTATTGATGCATGAGCAATTATGCAAAAGAGTTAGTATTGCGAGGGTGGCGGAATTGGTAGACGCGCTAGCTTCAGGTGTTAGTGTCCTATGGACGTGGGGGTTCAAGTCCCCCCTTTCGCACCACTTACTCTTTATAATTTCAATTATTTATGCGTTGACTGCTCTTCGCTATCCGTATCAGATAGTTATCTATGTGTCGAGCATGATATAGGCAAGTATCAATAGAAAGAATTTTGACAGTATTTGCGAGGGTGGCGGAATTGGTAGACGCGCTAGCTTCAGGTGTTAGTGTCCTATGGACGTGGGGGTTCAAGTCCCCCCTTTCGCACCACTGTTAATGATTCGTAACCTTAATCTTCAAGAATTCAACCTTCAGATATTCAATCCTCGATGGACATTCACGCAATATTCCTAACCTAGATATCGCTTAGATAATCTTAGCTTCGCATAAGAAAAATCAGCAAGAAACAGCCTAAAGACATTACTGCTGGAATAATGAGTAAACGCCGTGAACCCCGATTAAACAGCATGCCTGCCGTCGCAATCATCAAGGTGATCATTGCCACTTTCAGTGGATCAAACCCCATATTGCTCAGCAAATACATAATACTCAGTAACACCACCGCGAAGGCGCCCCACAAACCAGCGCCAATACGCCGCAACCCTGTTGCTTTTGATACGCTAGTTCCCATAACGCCTCCCATTTATAGCTAACGAGTCTTTAGCTAACTCATAGTTAGTCTATAATTTCGTTAAAGATGATAATGATTATCAATCATATCTACGTTTCTATAAAAATCAATCAAATTTTTGTGAGGAAAATATTTCCCCTACGGTAAAAACATCACTCAAAAATACAAACAAAGTGAATATCTTCAGGCTCTAGCGCAAACAGTTCAGGATCTGGCTTTTCGAGCAGTTCACAGCCCATATATTGATAAAAATGCACTGTATTTTCTGACGGAGTCGCCGAAACATATAGTCCAGCAGCGCCTTTTTCTAATGCTCGTTGTTGGCAAAGTTTAAAAAGCTTTCCACCCAGTCCTTCACCACGATAGCGATGGCTAACATGGAGGAAAGAGAGTTGTAGCAAATCTAGTGTTTCCCCGCGCCATACGTTATCTAAACTGGCTGCGGCGATCAGGCTATCCTCATCAAACACCCCAAAGAAAACAGCCCCGTTATCATAGCTAGCAAGTAAATGCGGTGTATAAGCATCCGTTTCACCTTCAGGCCAACCTTTCATATCAAATCGCTGGGCAGATAACACTAATTTACCCCGCTGGTGAAGATAAAGATGTTCAATCAATTCAGTTCGATCAATCGACCACAGATTTGGGATTTCATCCCGCGTGAGTTCACGTACTTTTCTCATTATTATTGTTCTCTTAGTTCTTATATAAATTCGAGATAAATCGAATAGATAGAGAGCATACAAGCTGTGTAATAAAAAAGAAATGCAGATATGAAGGAGAAATTGAGTCGAGGTTTATGGGGCTTTATAAACAAAAAAAATTCTCTGTAGCATCCTGCCGCAGAGAATTTTTAACTACAAGGGTTGGTTTATTGCTTCAATCCCATTGCATCACGCATGGTAAAGAACAAATCGGTTTGGTCAGTCAGACCCATCACGTTCGCAGCATGTGGACCATAAGCTGCAACACGTAGTTGAGCACCTGTATGCTCCTGTGAATCGTCTTCTTCAGAGTTACCGTAGTTCACGGTCATCACGGTACCGTCTTTTGTGATCAGCGCTTGAGTTAAACCGGATGATTTCGTGCCATCAGGAATAATCTGGCTTGAATGTGCGTGGTCAGCCGTCACGATAATAAGCGTATCGCCATGTTTCTTAGCAAAATCTAAACCCACTTGAACAGCTTGGTCTAAAGCAACTGTTTCGCCAATTTGACCACATGGATTTGCTTTATGATCCTGCTTATCAATAGAAGCACTTTCAACTTGCAGGAAGAAACCATTCGGGTTTGTTTCCAGTAAATTAATTGCTTTTTCTGTCATTTGAGCCAATGTCGGCGCATTCGGATCTAACTTAGCGTTTGGTTTACACTCCAGTGCGGCATTATTTAAGTTACCGTGATATGTCGCTTTTGGACCTTCCCACGCAACCGTCATATTGCCATCATGGAACAGACCTAATACAGGTTTATCTTGGTTCGCTTCTTTGATTGCATCGAGTGATTTAGCATCACGGACGATAGTGAATCCACGCTCTGCCGCTTGTTGCTCCAAGGTTTTCCCTTTGTAATCACCCGCTTTAGCTTCCTGCTTAAAGCTTTTCGCACCACCACCTAATGTGACATCGGCGCGGGTAATCATTAACTGTTCAGAGATAGAACCACGACCGCCATTTTCTAATGCATTCGTTGCACATTTTTCGCTGGTTTCTTCTGGGCCGTAACATTTACGCCCCGTTACGTGGGCAAACTGAGCCGCTGGTGTCGCATCTTGAATTTCAGACGTTGTCACGTTCCCTGTTGCTTTGCCATTACGTTTAGCGATTTCAATTAATGTGTCATGGTCATTACCAAACACATCAATCCCTAAAGCACCGTTATAGGTTTTCACACCGGAAGACCATGCCGTTGCAGAGGCAGCAGAATCAGTGACATAGTCTGGCTTTTGTGTTTTCTTATCTAATGCATAGTGGGTGTATTGCCCTGTAATTGGCAACGCATCAATGCCTTTAAAAAAACCACCCGCCCCTTCCGCATAGTTACGCGCAACGGTAATTTCAGAATCACCCATACCATCGCCGATAAATAAAATGACGTTCTTTGCTTGACCATTATGCAGTGCAGCTTTCATGATATCCGTCTGTTCAGCTGATAAACGACGAGCTCCACCAAATTTCGTGATATCCCCTTTTGCAGCGCGGCTTTCTGAAACTGCCTCATTTTTATCTGCTGCATGGGCAGGAATTGCAGTCCCTAAAATTAACGTACTTACGGCGACGGCTAACATAGATTTCATAAAATGACCTGTCATAAGTTTTATCCTTGCCAATCAATAAGAAGAGTAAATAAGTATGCTTCGAATAGTTGACCAGCATGCTAGAGCAGCTAGATGACAGTTGAATGACGGTTTTATGTCGATATCAAGATGTTTGTCATAAATGCGAAACGCCCAATTTGGGCGTTATCGATGTGAAACGTGTTGAGTGATGAGTTGGGAAATCAGCTGTAATGAGCTTAATAAGCGATGGCGCTGCTGGTTAGTCAAACGTAAATAACGCCGAGCTGCTGGGATCCGACTAACCATTTCCGATGCAGTATAAGGCTCAATTTCACACCGCCAAACCCCATTTTTGACAGCAATATGACAATGAGTGAAGTCTAGCTCTTCGAAAGTTTGGCGGATCACTGGGTACTGCTCCAAACTTTCAATAAAGGGCTGCCCATCGGCTTGCTGGCTGGTAAAACGCACCTGTTTTTTTCGTGCAGACCCTGCGGTTTTCACATCAATCTGTGCCACCAGCGCACTATCACATTTACCTGAAACTGCAAAACGGCTATGCACAATAAACGCCATAAACAAGGTTTTTACACGCTCAGTCACTTCCACTTTAATGCCTTGAGGCAATTGGATGAGGAGCACTCCAGGTGCCCCCCATTCACAAACATAAGGGGCGATATCTTTCTCTATCCTATTTAACGTTAACCCCGCTTGATACCCTGTCGGGAGGCGTTTTTGGGTTAACTTTTTCCACCACGATAATTTAGGCAAGGTTACGTAAAGGCTCAATTTCCACCTCCTCTGAATTGTCATCTTCAAATGAGTTAGACAATACCTGTTCAACCGGAACGGGTTTAAATGGATTTACTTTCTGCACTAACACGGTCCAACCTAATGCATAACTCGCTGTTAATCCCAACATAATGGCAAATGGAATATACACATCTGCTTTATTCATACCCGGAGGCGTGATGTAAACAATCGCTAGGATTATCCCCACACTTGAAATAATTTGAGGGATTGGAAAGAATGGCGAGCGATAAGCACGGTGTAAATCAGGGCGACGAATACGCAATAGCACCACAGAAATCGTCACTAATAAGTACGCAGTTCCCCACGAACACACAGCCGCCAGCACCAACGGGATAATTCTGTCTAAATCCCCTTGAATAGCAAATGCGTGTAAGCAAGGGATCATCACCGCCACTAAAATACCGAACACTGGCGTTTTAAAGCGAGGGTGTAAATAAGCGAATGCCTTTGGTAATGCACCATCTAACGCCATGCCATACAGAATACGAGGAACGGCCGCCATTAATGTATTGATAGTCGCACCACCCGCCAGCAATAACGCAATACCAATCCAATATTTACCGAAGTCACCCATGATTTGCCCAGCAAACGCAGGAATGGCCATCGGCGTTTCTAATAGACTCACACCATTTTGTGGATCGACAATCACGTTTTCGACTTGATTCGTCAGTGCCGCGCCAAAGAGGAACATACAAAATGCAACACCGCATAAACCAATCGTCATTGCACGAGGAATAACCTTGGCAGAATTTTTAATTTCTGGCGCCATTGGTGTCACTAGCTCGCAACCAACAAACATAAACATCGCCATACCAATGAAACTGAGCACAACGGTAGGGTCAGAAATATTCAGACCTTGACCAAACCAGCCCTCCGCGGATACATGGAATGGCATCATCAAGCCGCAAATACTGAAAATCACCAATGTACTCCACATCGCGAAAGTCAGTACCACTTCAACCTTACCAAAAGCTTCGATACCAAATGCATTCAGTAAGCCGAATGCAACGACTAGCCCTACTCCTACCATCCAAGACGAGTTATTGGTTTCTAACACGGTGTTGAGGCTTTCAAAGTTCACCAATGCCATGATGCCAGACAGAATCGTTTCCGCGGTCCCCGCAAAAACGTGGACAATCAGATAAGCTGACAGCGCACCGGTAATCGCCCAAAAGCGCCCCATGCCACAAGAGATATAATCGTAGACTGAACCCGAAGTGGGTAAAATTGCCGCGGCTTCAGAGAATGTGGTTAATTGAGCCTGCATCATGATAAAGCTCAATAAAACCGCTAAGGCAAAGGTATCGCCCCCGATTCCAAATCCACTGGTTACCGTGAGGATCACTGGGCTTGCCATAATCACGCCGACCGAACTGGCGAGCGTAGTTGGAAAGCCAACCTTACCTTTCTCAATATGTGATGTTAATTTTGAGGATAAATTCATTTTTGCTTCCCTCTCTCTGCTCACAGTCAAGATTGTGAATTTTTTGTAAAAATAAAGTGACTGCTTACTCACTATAGAAATAAACATAAACATGTCGCCATCGTCCTTTAGAACGATACCCAGAGAGAGGGGAACAACAATCAACTGAAACGAAAAGTACCGTTTTACAATATAAATAATATAATAATCATTTAAATATCAATGATTAGACAAAAAGCACCTCATTAATATATTAATAAATAAGTCGCAAAAGATACCCAAGGGCAGAAAATCCCCTTTGAGCAGTTAAAAACAAGTTTTGAATAGTGTAATCAAGCTCACGTTATTAACATGTTTGTTTTATGTTAATCCAATTAAATTGCATGATAGTCAGTAGAGAATTTGAATGAGGAGCGATGATGGAACAACCGTTATTTAGTGAGAGTCAACAGAGCTTAATCGACTGCTGTCTCAATACTATTGCCCATATCATCCCAATTTCTGCGGCAGTATATTATTTAGTCAATGAACAGTGGCAACCAGAAAGTCATGTGTTATACGGCATTTCTACGCGTATGCATGAACAGTACCTCTCTGCATTTTCCCAACATGACCCCTTGCACCCCGACCATTTTCGCGGTGAAGATCTGCGCTTAGTCAAAATGCCCGTAGAGATGCGCCAGCAAGATAAAACTTTCTTCCATGATTTTATGCAGCCGAACCACATTGCAGACATGGCAGAAATCTTTATTCGTCGAAAAAATAAAATTGTGGCGGGTATTTCTGTATTGAGGGATACCCCATTTACGCCACAGGAAGTGGTCAGGCTCAATGCTATATTGCCCATCGCAGAATTAATGACGTTTGATGTGAAACCGGACTCTCTGGTCTCCTACACCCCAAAAGAGCAAGAAATTATTCACTTAGTACGTGAAGGAGCAAGTAATAAAAGAATTGCGCTACTATTGGGTGTTTCCCTTTCCACCGTGAAAACCCACCTTCGCAACATTTTTACCAAAGCCAATGTGAATAACCGGACTGAGTTAGTCTCATCCGGGTTTATCATCCGCCAAGATAAAATTCTATAAAAAATCCCGGTACAGAGACCGGGAAAACTGTTGCTTTACAGAAAAAAACACTAACGCTCTAATAACGCACCATGACGGACTTTAATTCTGTGTAATGCTCAATAAAGGCACTTCCAAATTCACGACCGATACCTGAAGATTTAATCCCACCAAAAGGTACAGCAGGATCGAGGAAAGTATGCATATTCACCCAAACAGTCCCCGCTTCAATTTGCGAAACCATACGCATTGCTTTACTGAGATCATTCGTCCACACACTTGCTGCTAAGCCAAACGGCGTGCTATTCATCATTTTAATCAGCTCTTCTTCATCATCATAAGCTAAGAAAGTACCGATAGGACCGAATGTCTCTTCCTTCATTAAGACATCATCAGGACTCTTTGCACGAATAATTGTTGGAGGGACAAAGTACCCTGCACCTGCAATTGGCTGCCCACCATAGATAATTTCACTGCCATCTTGGCGCGCCTTTTCAAACAGGCTTAAAATTTTATTGTAGTGAGCTTTATTGGCTAACGGTCCCATTTGGGTGTCTTCATCTAATGGAGAACCAATCTTCATAGCTGATAAACGGGCTTTTAGCTCTTCCAGTACAGCATCCATCAATGTCGATGGAACATAAAAACGTTCTGCCGCTGCACAGATTTGCCCTTGATTTAAATAACCCGCTTCGATAATGCCACTAACAATTTTATCAACGGATAAATCTGCTAAGAATGCGGCGCCATTTTTACCGCCGAGCTCTAATGTCACTCGTGTTAACTTACCTTCCATCGCTGAGCGTCCAACCGCTAACCCTGTTGGTACTGAACCGGTGAAAGTCACTTTTGAGCACAACTCATGGCTAATTAAAGCGGGCCCTACTTCGCGCCCACCGCCGTTCACTATATTAATAACCCCATCAGGGATCCCAGCCTCTTTCGCTAACTCCGCTACCCGTAACATCGTCAAAGGCGTAAATTCACTTGGCTTCAGCACAATCGTGCAGCCACATGTCAATGCCGCCGCTAATTTCCAAATGGAAATCATAATGGAAAAGTTCCATGGGATAATCCCCGCAACGACCCCGACAGGCTCACGCTGGGTAAATGCCGAATATTTTTCACCATTAAAAGACGGTAATGAGACATTCAGAGTTTCACCACTGATCTTCGTCGCCCATCCCGCAAAGTAACGTAAGAACTGTGCCGCTGAACCCACTTCCAGAAAACGCGATAACTGAATCGTTTTGCCGGAACTTAAGGTTTCTAATTGTGCTAATTCTTCTAAGTGTTTTTCGAGCAAATCCGCTAAACGATTCAAACAATTGCCTCGTTCCATCGGTGTAGTATTTGCCCATGAGCCTTTGAATGCGGCATAGGCCGCATTCATGGCAATATCAACTTCTTCGCGCGTCCCTTCTTTAACTTTGGCAATCACTTGCTCGGTAGCTGGATTCACGACATCGAAATAAGCCTCTCCCTTGCCAGAAACAGGCAATCCATTGATAAAATGACCATGCTGACGTTTCAAGAATTCTCTAACTTCTGGTAATAGGGTTAACTCACTCATCGTTTTCTCCACCTCGTGAATTGATTCAATTATGCATTTACGCAGGCTAAATAGTGTTTTACAAAACGTGGTGCACTGATTTCCCAAAGTACTTCGGTTCCTTTTGCAGCAAACCAAGAATCCCCTTTATGGTATTCCACTGTTACACCCGTTTTCACATCTGTTAATTTCACAGAACCTTCATGGACAGTTGCCATCTCATCAAATGGGTAAACCATTTTAAATTTCCCAGTTGTGCAAGCAAAAATTCCACAAGTCAGATTATCGGTTGGCTCACCGTGGATCATTGACACGCTAGCTTGTGGATCGCCTTCAACAACCACAGAACCTAAATTGCTCACGCTACCAATGTTCAGTAATTCAGGAAGTGCTTTATTTAACAGTAATGGGCTGATCATCTCTCTTACCTTCTCTTATATAATGAAATCAAAAATGGAAATTAAATTTAAGAAACCTAGCGGCGACCTTGCCAGTATCCAGATACCTGATGCCAACATTTAGCAAGAGAAACGATGGCGTTACGCATACTGTCCTTGCCCATAATGTCAGCATGAGGAATAGAGCTCATCAGGTCATAACGGCTTGAGCCTTCTACCATGCCTTCAGCCAGAACCTTACACACGATCTGGCTCGGTGTAACACCAAAGCCTGAATAACCTTGTACATAGAACACGTTTTTATGCCCTGGAATAGTCCCAATCTGTGGAAAGAGATTAGCACTACATGCCATTGGTCCACCCCATGCCAGTTCAATTTTCACATCTTTCAAGTATGGGAAAACGTTCAACATCAGCTTACGGTTCCACGCTTTCAAGTCGGATGGAATGTATTCTAAAAAGTACGTTGAGCTACCAAATAACAGGCGATTCTCGTTAGTCACACGGTAGTAATCGATAACCGGGCGAATATCACTGTATGCCCCACGAATTGGGCTAATACGTTCAATCAGCTCATCAGATAATTCTTCAGTCATTAACTGATACGCATAGGTATTAATGGTTTTTGGGTATAGCGTCGGCTCGAGACCATTCAAAAAACCATCACATGCCCACAGCATTTTTTTCGCTTTCACGGAGCCCATCGCGGTACGAACCGTTACCGTATCGCCGTACTCAACATTCAAAACTTGGCTGTTTTCAAAAATTTTTGCGCCATATTCGCTCACCGCTTTCGCTTCACCCAATAACAGGTTAAGTGAATGAACATGACCGCCTCCCATGTGTTTGATTCCACATGTGTAAGCATCAGAACCGATGATCTGCTTTAAATCAGATCCTGTATAAAATTCAATTTCTTCATCGGGTGCGACAGCTTTAAAATCAGCCAGCCAGCTGCGCAGCGTTTTCTCTTGGCGCTTATTGCTACCTAAATAGGCATAGCCATGACAAAAATCCGCATCGATATTGTATTTAGCAATACGGTCGCGCAT
Source organism: Providencia sp. PROV208 (assembly GCF_028479465.1). Taxonomy (NCBI): domain Bacteria; kingdom Pseudomonadati; phylum Pseudomonadota; class Gammaproteobacteria; order Enterobacterales; family Morganellaceae; genus Providencia; species Providencia sp. PROV208. The sequence goes on from NZ_JAMPNS010000003.1 coordinate 333,435, forward strand.
GATCCCTGCCCCCATGTTGCTTAGCTTAAAAATCGTTTCTAAGCCTTCAGAGCCAACATGTTTTTTAATTGCATCAAGGTCATGACCAATTCCTGCCATGACTTGCCCACCATTGCGCCCTGTACCGCCATAACCAAGATGGCGTCCTTCCAAAATAGCAATGTTAGTTATGCCTTTTTCACACAGCTCTAATGCCGTGTTAATACCAGAGAACCCACCACCGATGATCACCACATCAACATCAATGTCTTCTTTCAATGTCGGAAAACGTAGGTCATATTTTTTGGTTGCTGAGTAATAAGTTAATGATTCTACTTGGTTATTCATAATTGATACCCTATCTAGTATCTGGGAATAACCTTGATTATCTTAACCTAACATTAACATTTACATAGCCCTTTAGGGACATTTGAAACATAAAACCAACATTTGTGACGCAGATACAATATTTACTTATAAACAAGATTAAATCAATTAAAAACTTTTCTATTTAAATTCAAAATGATATATATTTATTATTATATTAATAAAAAATATAATACTTTATGATAAAAATAGAATTTCACGTGTTTTTAAAGTGAATAATTATTTTTAATTCATTGAAAAATAATACATATTTTCATTATTCAGTCTAAATACTAAACAGGTAACGAAAATCATTTTAAGCCACGGAATTTACTGTTTTATTGGGGTCATTAACAAATTAAATAATTCAACCTGCGAGTTGATGTCTAATTTTTGATAGATATTTTTGCGGTGATTTTTGACAGTGCCTAAGCTGATAAACAGCGATTCAGCGATTTGAGGGGAGCCTTTACCTTCCAAAATTAACGCCACAACTTCACACTCTCTCGGCGTCAAACCAAAGCAAGTCTGTAAGTCCGTATTACGATAATGACTGGATACTGAATTGGGCACAACTTCCTTATGTAATCGAGCAATACTTCTAATAATATCAAAGGCTTCCTTTAATGAACCTTGTTTCTTCTCATCAGCAAGAAACGGTTGGTCTTCATTCCCAAAGAAAATGCCTAATTGCTTATCAGCGGATAATTCCAACAGTAAACCTGCCTCATCACACCAACCCGTCTTACGATAAAAATTAAGATAATAATCCGTATGATAAAAACCTTTAGGGGCAACATCTTTCAATGTTAATACCTTCGAACTGCCGCCTTTTTGTAGTTCTTGATAGAAAGGATCCATCAAATAAGCCCCACGCTGATAAATGCGATTAACGCTATCACTATTACGCTTTTCAACTTTCGATAGAAAACGTGGAGCACCATCTTTTTCAAAGGCATAGATAATTGCATTATCAAAAACCACAAACGAAGACAACCATGATAATAAGTTTGGATAAAATTGATTGGTGGCAACTGAGTCAATAAGGTCAGGTAATTTATGCAGATAATGATCCATTCAGCCCTCACTCATTAACTTATTAATAATTTATCACCCTGTATATTTGGCGAACTATGACCCTATAAAGACCATATTCTGAGAGGAAGCTCAATTTTTTTGTTATTAATATGTTAATTAAATCACAATATATACTATAGATATTAATAGTATTTTATCAATTATTTAATAAGTTGAAGGATCGAGGAAAGTACAAGAGAAATAAAAGAGAGCAGCCCCGAAAGGCTGCTAGAGAACTATTTATTGATAATGGCCTTCAATTTGCTGTAACGACGGATCAAACGCCATTTTAATTTCAGTGTTGTGGCATGCTTCCAAACAATATCCCAGTAACCTTTATCAAAAAACAGTTGAACCATCTGCTTCTGCGTTTCAGGTGATTTAATCGCTAATAGCGCTAAAACAACGCCTAAACCTTCTTTCCCCACCTGCCATAAACAAGCAGGTGCTTGCTTCACTTCCTCAGGATGACGTTTATAGATATCCATCAGCATATCCAAGATCTTCAGGTAGGTATTGATCTTACGTACGGAGCGCTCATCTCCGGTTAAAGAGTGAGAAACGGATTGGTTATGAATCAGATATTCATAATATTGTTCATTGATAAACTGCACTCGTTTAGCAACGAGCAGCATCTCGGTAGTCCAAGGAATATCTTGATGGTGCAATCTAGGTTCAAAGGTAAAATTGTGTTCTCGAATTAATGACAAGCGATACAGATTCAACCAAGTTACATGGAGAAATTTACGGGAACTCAAACCAATTTGTAACCATTGAGAGCCCGAGATCACACCAGTAGAAGGAACTTTATTTGGTGGAAAAATAGCCTTTGGCGCATCCCCATTGGTGTACACGTAAGTACCATTGCAGGTCGCAACGTCTAAGTCACCGGCAAGTGCAATCTCCAGTAGGCGACCATACATCCTCGCATCAATCTCATCATCAATATCTGGGAAAGTGATATATTGCCCTGTTGCTACTGCCATTCCTGTATTACGTGCGACTGAAACACCTTGATTTTCCTGAGCGAGCACCTTGATATTTTCAAACTTATCTTCGTATTGGCGAATCACTGACTCGCTATCATCTTTCGAACCATCATTCACAATGATCAATTCCCAATTCTCTAACTTTTGGGCAATTAAGCTGTCAAAAAAATGGGGTAAAAACTTTTCGCCGTTATAAACCGCGACAACAATACTTAATACTGGTTGAAAAGACATGGGTTAACCTTACACTCATTGGAAATGATGATAACAAAATATATTTTTGTGTTTCATGAGAAATTTCATAATTAAATCAATACTATTATGATAGAAATGACTTCACTTATCCTTATTATTACTCAAATTATCAAATAGCTGTGAACTAATTTTTACTTCCTTTACCTAAGGAACATTAATGATACCTCACAATAACAAAAGGATCCTCCTGTGGCTGGAAGTAGCTTACTTACCTTATTAGATGATATTGCCGCCGTTTTAGATGATGTGTCAGTAATGACAAAAATGGCAGCGAAAAAAACATCCGGTGTTTTAGGTGATGATCTCGCCTTAAATGCACAACAAGTCACCGGGGTTCGAGCTGACAGAGAGCTTCCAGTCGTCTGGGCGGTCGCAAAAGGCTCTTTTATCAATAAACTCATATTGGTTCCACTCGCATTATTGATCAGCGCTTTTATACCGTGGGCAGTGACTCCATTATTAATGCTTGGAGGCGCTTATCTCTGTTTTGAAGGTGCTGAAAAACTTGCTCATAAGTTTCTTCAAAAACATGAGACTTCACCGGCAGAAACCGTACACAAAGCTCAGCTTTTAGAACATGAAATAGCGGCATTTGAAAAACAAAAAATTAAAGGCGCAATCCGTACAGACTTTGTTTTATCCGCAGAAATTATCGCAATTACCCTAGGTATTGTCTCTTCAACAACAATCCTGAACCAACTTGTCGTGTTATCGATTATTGCCATTGTCATGACTATCGGGGTTTATGGGTTAGTTGCTGGTATTGTTAAACTCGATGACTTGGGATTCTTTCTACAGAAAAAAACTGCCTTTCTGCTCCGTAAACTCGGTAACGGATTAATCTATGTAACACCCTATTTAATGAAAACATTATCTGTTGTCGGTACTGCTGCTATGTTTATGGTTGGCGGCGGCATACTCACGCACGGGATTACCTATTTACACTCATGGATAGAAAACATAGCAGGAAAGATAGGCGGTATTCACATCATCGGGAATACACTTCAATTTTTAGCACCCTCTATCCTCAATTTAATCTTTGGTCTAGTAATCGGTTTACTTATTGTTTTTGTTATAAACTTTGTTGCTCGTTTTAAACAAACAAATTAACGCTAAAAACTGACTAATATCCTTAAATACATTATGGTAATAGTCAGTCTATTTTGTTTCAGGAAAAAGAGAAAATGCCGACACTTTATCGACGATTTTCGATTATCAACCAAGTTATCGGGTTAATGCTGCTTATCGCGGTTTTGGGGATCATCGGTATGACGATTTCCAATCGCATGATCATCAGTGCACAAGGCAATGCCCATGCTATTAATACATCCGGTTCCTTGCGTATGCAAAGTTATCGCTTACTCTCTTTAACACCTATCAATGAACATAACCAAAATTATCTTGATGCCTTAGAAAAAGACTTACTCAGCCCTGAACTAACTCAAGTCGTTAAAATTGAAAACCTTACTCCTGAATTTGATAAAATCCATGCGTTTTGGCTCAATACGTTAAGACCCGCCCTCACTCGCGCGTCATCACCGGATGATGCACGCTATGAAGTCATTACTTTCGTTAATATGCTCAATGAATTGGTCCACAATATTGATGATATTACTGAGAAGAAAATCGCTTATGTTGCCATGACCCAACTTATTTTTATTAGTTTAGTTTTCCTGCTACTCATGGGGACAATCTGGCATTTAAGACGAAAAATTTACTACCCATGGATGAAGCTTCTCTCCATGGTTAATGCGATTGGGCGTAAAGACTTCACACAGCGTTTTCCCATGAAAAACAATAGACAAGATGAACTTAATGCCCTTGGTGAAACCCTGAATCATATGTCTGATGAATTAGCCCAAAGCTACCATCAACTTGAAGAACGTGTCGCAGAAAAAACTGCCGATCTTCTCGCTAAGAATCGTGTTTTGTCATATCTCTATCAATCAAATCAAATATTACATTCATCGGAAACACTCTATTTGAGGTTACAAAAAGTCCTCACTGAGCTAAAGAATATTACGCAGTTAGAAAATTTACGCCTCAAATTATATGAAGATAGCAACGAGCAGTATTTTCATGAAATTTCGTATGCTTCTGCCAATTTAGACATCAACGACGAAAAACTGGCTTCAACTAAATCGCATTTATCCAAGGATAATCTGGCGGAAGACTCCCAAACATTGCAGTGGGATCTGTCAGATAATATGCATCGATATGGTGTGATTATCGGTGAAATTAAACAAAATCAACTTTTTTCTGACGAAAAAAATAAACTAGTTCTAATGCTCGCTAAACAAATTTCTGGCATGCTCACCATGGAACAACAGATAGAGCAACAGCAACAATTGTTGATCATGGATGAACGAGCGGCTATTGCTAGAGAGCTCCATGACTCAATTGCACAATCCCTCTCATGCTTAAAAATGCAAATAAGCTATCTCCAAATGCAACCAGAGCCGCTACCTGAAACTACACTGCATTTACTCAATGAAATGCGCACAGAAATTAATACCGCATACAGTCAGCTGCGTGAATTGCTGACAACATTCCGCTTGAAGCTTACTGAATCGGGCTTATTACCTTCATTAAAAAGCACCTTAGGAGAATTCAGCGGGCGAATAGGATTCAACATCCAGCTTAACTATGAGATCCCAGCAAAAAGTATCTCACCCCATCAATCTATCCACATCATACAAATAATTCGAGAGGCCCTAAGTAATATTTTAAAGCATGCGAATGCAACGTGGGCTAAAGTTTCATTAAGCCAAAATAGAGGTACTGTCACCATTACGATCGATGATAATGGCAGTGGTATCGACGATAACCCAAATAAACTTAACCATTATGGCTTAATTATTATGAGAGAAAGGGCACTCAGCCTAAATGGCGAGTGTTACATTACTCAACGAGCCGAAGGGGGAACAGAAGTGAAAGTCACATTCCCTTTATCTGACATTTAAAACACCGGATCAAATCATTCATGGAGACTAAAAATATAATGACTGAAAAATCAACAATCCTTCTTATTGATGATCACCCAATGCTCAGAAATGGCGTAAAACAGCTGATTAGCTTAGAGCCTTCACTGCAAGTTATTGGAGAAGCTGGAGATGGCAAAACAGGAATTCAAATTGCAGAAGAGCAAGATCCTGACCTGATCCTGCTAGATCTCAATATGCCAGGTATGAATGGTTTTGAGACACTCGATGAATTGAGAAAGCGCGAACTTTCAGGTCGAATTATTCTTTTTACAGTCTCCAATTACAGCGATGACCTAATCAGTGCCCTAAAAAGAGGCGCTGATGGCTATTTACTGAAAGATATGGAACCAGAAGAGCTTATCATTGCCCTCAAAGAAGCTGCGAGTGGAAAAATGGTCGTTAGCCCAACACTGACTTCCGTTCTTGCTGAATCATTAAGAGAAAACCAGTCTCAAAACGAAAGTGATGCCATTGCATTAACACCAAGAGAATCCGATATTTTAGAACTTATTGCACAGGGACTCTCAAATAAAATGATCGCCCGTAATTTAGATATCGCAGAAAGTACTGTAAAAGTACATGTAAAACATTTACTTAAAAAGTTAAATCTAAAATCTAGAGTTGAAGCCGCTGTTTGGGTTCTTCAACAAAAATAATATATTTTTCAATATATTCACTTCATTCATAGCTAAATGAGCCATTCACTTAGCTATGAATGTCCTCTCTACTATTTATGGCTAATCCGCTCAAATCTCGATAGCTCTAATCTACAAGTCCTTTCTTTCCAGTTATAATACACTTGCTTATGCCCCTTACTTAGATAGATGAACCAAATGATAGAAGAACTGCTTATTTTAGTTAATCAACAAGATACGCCAATTGGGACAATGCCAAAATTGCTGGCTCATCAGCGTGGCTGCTTACACCGTGCATTCTCTATCTTTATTTTTAACCATAAGAACGAATTACTCATTCAACAACGCGCTCTCCATAAATACCATTCTGCAGGGCAATGGGCGAATTCCTGCTGTAGTCATCCAAGACCACAAGAAGAGACCCACGATGCGGCGTTGCGTCGCTTAAATGATGAACTCAGTTTCTCAACCGAATTAAAACATGTTGGTGAGTTTATTTATAAAGCAGATGTCTATGGCGGGTTAATTGAACATGAGTATGACCATTTATTTGTAGGTTACTATGATGCACTAGTCATACCAAATCCTGATGAGGTCAGCGCTATTCGATGGGTTAGCCTAGACGTTCTAGACAAAGAAATCCGTATTCATCCTGAAAAATTTACACCATGGTTTAAAAAAATTTGGGAAAAATACCCACTATTAAATTTCTATTCTTGATACTCATTAGCATCAAATCATCATAGATAAATTTTGGCGTTGAATAGTAATTTATTTATATCACATTGATTTTAAAGATACTTATCTTTGGTAAGTAGAGAAAGTCTAGAATTTTTCATCAGCATAAAATACTGTCATCTGCCTTCATTTTCCAACCTCCTTAAAACTCTCCCTCAATATTCTATACTCGCACTTCCGGGCTACGTGAAATATGGGAGCTATATGAACACTTAGGTTGTGATCGGATACTTTTTGTTGTGTGAAAGGAAAGCGGTGCTAATAGGCAGTGTTTCATTGTGATGCTGACTGTCCCAAACATCATTTCGAGCGAATCAATCAAGCCAATCTAGGCTGTGCCATCCAAATAAATCGGTATTAACGAAGCTTAGCATTTTTCATCTCCCCGTTCAGCACAAGCACCATATTCTAAATTTCTCTGGAGTGTCACACTAAATAGGGCGTCGTGGTTATGATGCGATATCGGTGAATACGACCTTTCAAGGGGTGATGAGAAGCTGCTGAGAAATACGCAAATTTTCTTCC